>JAQULS010000110.1 GCA_028749235.1 Acidobacteriota bacterium
GTAATCGAGCCAATCGCCGAGGTTGCTGGTGATGATCCCGTCCTTGGCCTGGCTCTGCAGATAATCGATGTACCGTTTCATGCTGTCGTAGGAAGCCGACAGGGCGTCCCGATCGCCGTACCACTCGTATAAATGCCAGGGGAGGAGCACTCCGGCGATGCCCCACTCGGCGGCCTCGTGGTATTTGCCGTGCGGATTGGCCTCCGTCAGGTACATGGGAGCTTTGGTGATGATGTGGCCTTCCGGTAGCTGGACGTCGCGGATGGCGCGCGCGGTCCTCTTGTACCAATCGCGAACGTCGAACAGGTAGCTGGTGGAGCGGGCCATGTGCCAGGTCTCCTCCAGCCAGGCATATTTTTCGCGGTGGGGGCAATCCGTCGCGTAGTGGCTCATGTTCGAGCGGACCGCCCAATCGGACATGCGCTGAATCGCGTTCTGGAGGGGGCTCGCGCATTCGAAGGAGCCGACGATCGGGTTGGCCGCCCGGACGTGAACAAGCTCGATCTTATGGACGACGGGAAGTCCGTCGGGATTGGGCTCGCCGGCCGGGACCGCTCCGGTCAGGCCGACGTAGCGGCAGCCGATATAGGAAAACAGCGTTTGGTGCGATTCCTCTTCGCCGCCGCGCAGGATGTAGTCCTGCCAGACTTCCTGCCCGGTATCCCAGGTATAGGGGAAGCGGACTTTTCCCCCGGCATCGATATCTTCCGCGGGTTTGAACCGGATGCGGAGGCCGGCTTTTCCCGAGACCGTGAAGCGCAGGAGCGCGGAGCTGTTTTGCGGGAAATCATAGACGTATCCGGCCGGGCCGAGATTGCGGACGGCCTCGGGTTGGAAGACTTCGAATTCCTTCATCGGGGGACCGATTAGCGGCACGAGCTCGGCGGCCGGCGCCGGCAGGACGGCAACGGGCCGCCAGGCGTCGTCGGCGGACCCGGGCTCGTCCCAGCCGGCGGGTTCGAGCCGGGCGTCGAAGTCTTCGCCGCCGTAAACGTCGGAAAACAGGAGCGGCCCCGTCCGCCATTTCCAGCCGGTGTCGCTGACGACGGCGACTTCATCTTTCGACCGCGTGCGGATGCGGGCTTCCAGCCATAGAAGACGCGGCCGTCCTTTCGCGAAATCGGTCGCATAGCCCCGGTACCGGGCGGGATCGTCCGTCGGAACGACGTGCCAGAAGGAATTTCCAAGCATCACACCGAAGACGTTTTCTCCCTTTCGGAGCAGGCCCGAGACGTCGAACTCCTGCACGTAGAGCGTCTTGTCGTACTGGGACCAGACCTGGTTGATGACGCCGTCGCCGACCGGACGGCCGTTCAGGCTGAGGCGGTAGTGGCCGAGCCCTACCACGCGGACCGTTCCCGAAAGGGGTTTCGAGTCGAGACGGAAGCTTCGGCGCAGGATCGGCAAGGGGCTCTTGTCCGCGGCTTGGGGATCCCTATCCGGCCCGATCCATTGCGGAGACGCGCTTTCCCGGGCGGCGGCTTCGCCGGCGTCTTTCCTCCGGCACCGGCCGTGCGCGGCGATCAGGACGATGACGGCGAAGATGAGAAGCAGGGTCTTGGGCTTGGTTCTCATGGATTCCCTTCGTTCATTCCCCGTGAATCGTGGGCGGATCCAGGTCCGCCCCCTTTCTCCTCGTCGAACGACGCTCCGGCCGCAAAAATAGTTTTTTCCGCGGACCCGTGTCAAGCTTCGCGGTTATACGTGCCGGTTTCACGGCTTCGGATCCGAGACGGCCGCGGCGATCCGAAAACCGGTATAATAGAAATATGGAGCGCCATAGATCCGCGATCGGCTTCCTGTCTATCCTGCCTTTTTCCCTGGCCGTCTTTTTGGTCCCGGGGATCCTCTTCGCCGTATCCGGGCCCGTCCTTCCGGATGGAGCCGCGGCGCGGACTACCGCCCGGATCCCCGTCATCCTCGACACCGACATCGGTGACGACATCGACGACACGTGGGCCCTCGTCATGCTTCTTAAAAGCCCGGAATTCGACTTGAAGCTCGTGACGACGACGTACGGCAAGGCGGAGTACCGGGCCAAGATCGCAGCCAAGATCCTGACCGTTGCCGGTCGGACCGATGTGCCGGTCGGCCTGGGTGCTGGCGGACGCGAAGGGACCGGCGGGCAGGCGGCTTGGGTCAATGACTACGAACTCGCCCGCTACACCGGCCGGGTTCACCAAGACGGCGTCCAGGCGCTGATCGACGTGATCAACGCTTCCAAGCGGCCCGTGACCGTGATCTCGATCGGGCCTTCGACGACCGTGGCCGAAGCCCTGACCCGAGCTCCCGGCATCGTCGCCAAGGCGTTCTTCGTCGGCATGCAGGGGAGCGTCCGCAAGGGATATGACGGCGGCGCCGTGGGCCCCGAATGGAACGTGAAGTGCGATGTTCCCGCCGCCCGCAAGGCGCTTCTCGCGCCCTGGAAGAGGACGACCATCACGCCGCTCGACACCTGCGGCCTGGTTCGGCTGAAGGGAGAGCGGTTCGTCGCGCTCGCCGCGAGCTCGGACACGCTGGTCCGGGCGCTATTGGAGAATTACCGGCTCTGGGCCAATAAGCCTTCCCTGGGCGAATTGCGGGAGAGCTCCGTTCTCTTTGACACGGTGGCCGTCTACCTGGCCTTTCCCGCGACGCCTTGCCTATCGCCACTCGAGAAGCTCGCGATCGCCGTCGCCGACGGCGGCCTGACCCGCATCGATCCCGCGGGAAATGAGATGTTCGTGGCGACGGCATGGCAAGACCTGAACGGGTACCAGGACTTCCTGGTGAAGCGGCTGTTGCAGTAGCCGGCCGGAACGGCCTATTCGACGTCGAACCGGACGAAGAGCTTTCTCGGATCGATGACCCGCAGCGTCGGCCGGCCGTCTTGCCAGGCGATCTGATACATCGGCAGCAGCATCTCCCGGCTGAACGGGATGGGCTCGCCGGCGATGATGTACTTGTCGAGGGCGGCCTGCACCTGCTCCCGGGGAAGAAACGCGGAGGCGGCTTCGACGAAGCCGGCCACGGTCAGCTCCGATTCGTCCGGCGAGCCTTGCTGCCGCGCCGCCAACGCGAGAAGGAGGTCGCGGAGGCCTTTTTTCTCGCCCGAAGCGAGCCCGATCTGGTTGTCGAGGTAGAAAGCGAACAGGCAGCCCCGCCAATAGGGCAGCTTGTTGTAGTCGCCCATTTTCCAGTAGTTCCTGAAGACCTCGGCGTTGGGCGTCGTCCGGACGGGGCTGGCATAGAGCTTGCGAAGGACGTCGTTCAGATTGTCCTCGAAGTCCTGCGGCTTGGCGTAGCGCGCGGCCAGGAGCACGGCGAAGGTGACGAAGTCGTTGAAGCCCTCGCTGAACCATTGATGGTCCATGCCCATGTTCATGCCGCCGCCGCCCAGCCAATGGTGGCCGCTTTCGTGGGCCAGGTTGAAGACGCGGTCGGGCGTCAGGATCGTGTCCGTCTTGTTCGCGTACTTGGACAGGAATCCGTTGCCGAAGGCCGTCCCGCCGATGTTGTGCTGGACGTCCAGGAACGGCTGCAGCATCAGCACAAAGGGCCGGTCGTCGTCGTCCTTCCAGAACTTTCGCAGGGCGGAGTAGTACCGGGTGAAATAGTCGAGGATGATCTTGCGGTTGAAGTCGTTCTGCCGGTTGATCCGCAGAACGAGGTAGTTGTTCGAGCGCCCGACGGAGACCCGGTCCACCATCAGATCGACGGCGCCCGTGATGGGGGTCAGTTGGGCGGCGTCCCCCTCCCAGACGGCGGGCTTCCCCCCTCCGTTCTCCGGGTCGAAGGGATAGAACAGGGGGAAGCGGGGCGGCTTGATCCAGGCCGCGGTCTGGACGACCTTCGCTCCGGCCGGTTTGGGATCGGGCGTCAGGAACAGGTTGACCCCGTGGCAGAAGAAGTAATCTCCCCGGATCATGGGCCGGAACAGCTCCCCCTTCATGCCCTGCTCGGCCATGTGCGATTCCCGGACGTCGTAGTCGATGATCACCGGATCGTATCCGGAATACTCGGCGGTGATCGTGCGCGCGGGGGCGTCTATCTTCAGCCGCGCGGGGGGCATGGCCTTCACGTTCGCCAGGCAGTCGAAGATATCCGTCTGCCCGCCGAAGCGCGGCTCGCCGTAAGTGAACGAGGTGGCGTCCCTGATCAGCGGCTTGTAGTACAGGGTGACGTGGACCGTGTCGCCGCCGACGTAGCTCAGCTCATAGCGGAGATCCGGCGTTGATTGGGCGAAGGCGATCCCCGCCAGGCAGGCCAGAACCGCCGTCCCCAAAGCGATCCGTCTCGTCACGGCGATCCTTGGCCGGCGCGGTCAGAGCGCGTCGATGATCGCATTCAGCGTCGGGCAGGGCCGCATGGCCGCGGCGACCTTGGCCTTGTCCGGCCGGTAGTATCCGCCCATGTCCACGGGCCGGCTTTGGACGGCGATCAGGTCGGCGGCGATCTTGGCTTCGTTAGCCTCGAGCTTGCGGGCGACCTCGGCGAACCGCGCCTTGAGCTCCTTGTCCTTGTCCTGCCCGGCTAGAGCCTGGGCCCAATAGAGGGCCAGGTAGAAGTGGCTGCCCCGGTTGTCGATCTGGCCGACTTTCCGGGCCGGGGACTTGTTGTTGTCCAGGAACTTGGCGATGGCCGAATCGAGCGTCTCGGCCAGGACCTTGGCCTTCTCGTTCTTGAAGACGCCGCTGAGGTGCTCCAGCGAAGCGGCAAAAGCGGAGAACTCGCCCAGCGAATCCCAACGCAGATAGTTTTCTTTTTCGAACTGCTGGACGTGCTTGGGGGCGGAGCCGCCGGCGCCCGTTTCGAACAGGCCGCCGCCGGCCAGGAGCGGCACGATGGACAGCATCTTGGCGCTCGTCCCGATTTCAAGAATCGGGAAAAGATCCGTGAGGTAATCGCGGAGGACGTTGCCGGTGACGGAGATCGTATCCAGGCCCTTGCGGATCCGCTCCAGCGAATACTTCATCGCCTCCACCGGGGCCAGGATCTTGATCTCCAGGCCGGTCGTATCGTGGTCTTTCAGGTACTGTTCGACCTTGGCGATGACCTGGACGTCATGGGCCCGGTTCTTGTCCAGCCAGAAGACGGCGGGGGCTCCGGTCAGCCGGGCCCGCTTGACGGCCAGCTTGACCCAGTCCCGGATCGGGATGTCCTTGGCCCGGGCCATCCGCCAGACGTCGCCCGCCTCGACGTCCTGCTCGATGAGCGTCTTGCCGCAGGACGTCACGACACGAACCGTCCCGTCGAACGGGATCTCGAACGTCGTCGGGTGGGAGCCGTACTCCTCGGCCTTCTGGGCCATCAGCCCGACATTGGGGACGCTGCCCATGGCGGCCGGGTCGAAGGCGCCGTGGGCCTTGCAGTCCTCGATGATCGTCTCGTAGATCGTGGCGTAGCAGCGGTCCGGGATCATGGCCTTCGTTTCGTGAAGCTTCCCGTCCGGCCCCCACATCTGCCCCGATTCGCGGATGACGACCGGCATGGAGGCGTCGACGATGATGTCGCTCGGGACGTGCAGGTTGGTGATGCCCTGGTCGGAGTCGACCATGGCCAGGGCCGGGCGCTTGGCGTAGACGGCCTTAATGTCGGCCTCGATCTCGGCCCGCTTCTCTTCGGGCAGGGTTTTGATCTTCGCGTACAGATCGCCCAGTCCGTTGTTGACGTTGACCCCGAGCGCCTTGAGCGTCGCGGCGTGCTTGTCCAGGGCCTCCTGGTAGAAGACCGACACGGCGTGGCCGAACATGATGGGATCAGAGATCTTCATCATGGTCGCCTTGAGGTGCAGCGACAGCAGCAGCCCCCGGGCCGCGGCGTCTTCGATCTGTTCGGCGTAGAAGGCGCGCAGGGCCTTCTTGCTCATGAACGTGCCGTCCAGGATCTCGCCTTCCAGGGCGGTCAGCCCGTCCTTGAGGATCTTGACCGTGCCGTCCTTGCCGGTGAGCTCGATCCGGAAGCCCCGCTCCTTGTGATTGACGATCGACTTCTCGTTGCCGTAGAAATCGCCGCCCGTCATGTGGGCGACGTGGGCTTTGTTGTCGGGCTTCCAGGCGCCCAGCTTGTGGGGGTGCTTCTTGGAGAAGGCCTTGACCGAGAGCGGGGCCCGCCGGTCGGAATTGCCTTCGCGCAGGACCGGGTTGACGGCGCTGCCCAGGACCTTGGCGTAGCGGGCCTGGATCTCCTTCTCGGCCTCGGTCTGGGGAGCCTCGGGGTAGTCGGGGAGCTTATAGCCCTTGGACTGGAGCTCCTGGATCGCCTCCTGGAGCTGGGGGATCGAGGCGCTGATGTTCGGCAGCTTGATGATGTTGGCCTCGGGTGACAGGGTCAGCTCGCCCAGCCTGGCGAGCTCGTCGGGGATGCGCTGGCCCGGCGTAAGATAATCGGGGAAGTTGGCGATGATGCGGCCGGCCAGAGAGATGTCCCTCGCCTCCACCTCGACGCCCGTGCCCTTGGTGAAGCCTTGGATGATGGGGAGAAGCGAAGAGGTGGCCAAAGCGGGCGCTTCGTCCGTTTCCGTCCAGATGATCTTTTGATTCGGCATGGAATCTTCTCCTGGCGGGTTTTTAAGGGCTATCACAATAGCCGACTTGCCGGGGGAGTGTCAAGAATTCCGGCCGGCGACGGCGGGCCTTTTCCGGCCCGGCCCGGATGCGGCGGTCAGGCGAATTCGTAGGGATCCGGAACGTTGTCGGGCGGCGTCTCGAGCTTGGCGGGATGCTCGATGAGATCGGTCAACAGGCCGATCGTCTTGGCGTAGTTGACGCCGTCGGTGATGCGCTCGTCCAGGCTGATGTTCATGTCCATGACTTCCTGGGCCTCGATGCCGCCGGCCTCATTGACGATCGGAACCTTCTTGGGCTTGCCGATGACGATGAAGAACGGCGTGTTGCCGAACTCGAACATGTGATGGAAGACCGGCTCCAGGCCGATGCCGCCGAGGTTGGCCAGGTAGGCGCTGGAAAAGAAGGCGTCGCCGCGGACGAACGAGGCGGGCAGCGAGCCGAAATAATCGAGGGTCCTCATGATCCAGACGACGAAGCGGGTCATGTGCCGGGGGATGCGGGTCAGAAGATCGGTCAGCTTCTCGTCGTCCGTGGTGTCGCTCTTCTTGACGGTCTTGATGGCCGCGGAGACCCGGCCGGCGACGTCCTCGATCGTGGACCGCGGGTCGAAGGACAGCTTGGCGTTGGTTTCCGTGGCCTCGTCCGTCAGCTCGCGCTTGACGATGAACGACAGGTCGATCGACCGCCGCTGGTAGATCCGGCGGCCCGAGACGAAGCGGTTGGCGTCCGGCCGCATGGCCAGGGTCCGGACGCCGGCGGCCAGGACCACGTAGAAGATCGAAATTTTCCTTTCCCGGCCGGCGTTGAACTTCTCCAGCCAGGCCATCGTCTCGCGGAGCCTGACCCGCTGGGGATAGTAAATGACGGATTCCGTACGGGTCGGCATGAGGAAGGGGAAAGCCTTGCGGAACCCGGGGAGCTTTCTCAAGTACACTCCGTCGCAGCGTTTCTTCAACGGCATGCGGACCTCCGTTCACCGAAAAGGATTCCAAAGGAGCGTATCCGGCTCGCTTTCATAAATGCTTGGCGGGAAGATATCATTGATCCGCGCGGACATCAAGAATTTCCGGCGCCGGCGTTCCTTGACCGCGTACTGCGGCCGGGACTATCATCCGGGCGGTTAAACCGGGAGCTCAATACGATGGCCGATTGGAAGAAGCGGCTCCAAGCCGATCCCACCGCATGGCTGCTCGAAGACGGCCATCCCGGCGTGCGCCGGCTGGCCTTGACCGGCCTCCTCGACCGGCCCGAATCCAACCCCGAAGTCCTGGCCGCCGGACGCGAAGCGATGATGTCCGGGGTCATCCCCAAGATCCTGGCCGGGCAGGATCCGGAAGGCTTCTGGGGTGCTCGGGACGCCTTCTATACGGCCAAGTACAAGGGCACGTCCTGGCGGCTGATCCTCCTGGCCGAGCTGGGCGCCGACGGCCGCGACGATCGGATCCGGAACGCCTGCGAGTTTATCCTGGCGAATTCGCGGGATCCGGAGAGCGGCGGCTTCGCTTTTCACTCTTCCGGCCGGAAGGGCGGCGGCCGGCCGAGCGAAGTGATCCCCTGCCTGAGCGGGAATATGGTCTGGAGTCTCATCCGGCTGGGCTTCCTCGATGATCCCCGGGTGGAAAAAGGGATCGATTGGATCGTCCGGTATCAGCGCTTCGACGACGGCGACAGGCCCCCTTATAAGGGCCGGCCTTATGAGCAAGCGTGCTGGGGAAAGCACACCTGCCACATGGGGGCGGTCAAGTCCCTCAAGGCGCTGGATGCCATCCCCAAAAGCCGGCGGACAGCTGCCGTCCGCAAGACAATCGAGACCGGGGTCGAGTACCTGCTGATCCACCATATCCACAAAAAGAGCCACAATTTAGCCGCCGTATCCAAGCCCGGCTGGCTGCGCCTGGGATTTCCCTGGATGTACCAGACGGACATCCTGGAGATCCTCGGGCTCCTGACCCGCCTCGGCTACCGGGACGAGCGTATGCGCGAGGCCGTGGATGTCCTGTTGGCCAAGCAGGGAGCCGACGGGACCTGGATCCTTGAAAACACCTTCAACGGCCGCTTCCCGACGAATATCGAGCGGAAAGGGAAATCCAGCCGCTGGGTGACGGCGCACGCCCTGATCGCGCTGAAGAAATTCTTCGAATGAGAGGAAAAACGAGATGAAACGACACCAAGCCGCATGGATTTTCGTCCTGCTTCTCGGCGCGCTGATCGGCTCGGCCGCCGCTTCGGCGGATCTCGATATTCGCCGGGGCGGCTCGCCCTGGGCCCGGATCGATGCGGACGGCTGGATCCGGGTCGGCGGCAGCTTGGCCGGCCGATTCGAAAGCGATGGGTCGGTTCGCAAGGACGGCATGCTCATCGGGTCGGTGGCATCCGACGGCGCGATCCGGCGCGACGGCAAGCTCGTGGGCTCGATCGAATCCGACGGAACGGTCCGCAAGGGAGGATCGCTCCTCGGGAGCATCGAAAGCGACGGGACGATCCGCAAGAGCGGATCGATTTGGGGGTCCGTCGACAACGGCTGCGCCGGCCCTGACGATCTGCGCCGGGTGGCCGCCGTCCTGGTCTTCTTCGCCGGCGACTATTTTTAAAACGGGGCGTCCCTATATCGTCGCAGGCGAGGATCGAGTGGAAACGGCCCGGTCCGAGCCCGCTCAGTTCAACAATCCCGCCGACTTGAGGCTGAGATAAGGCAGGGCGACGGAGGCCGCGTAGAGCGGATTGCTGGACTTGCCCGTGTCCGGGTTGAACCACTCCCAGGCTTCGCTTGTCCCGTCCGGACGCAGGCTCTTTCTGAGCGTGGCGACGAACTCCTTAGCCATGTCCACAGCCGCCTTCGGATCGGTACGGTGGATGGCGGCGATCACCCACCCCGTCGGAGTCCCCCAATATCCGCCGTTCTGGTAATCGCCCGGTTTGGAGACCGAAACCCGCCAGGCTCCGCCGTTGGTCGTATCGTTCGTCGGAAGATGGCGGACCCAGCCCCG
Organism: Acidobacteriota bacterium; assembly: GCA_028749235.1. Classification (GTDB taxonomy): domain Bacteria; phylum Acidobacteriota; class Aminicenantia; order Aminicenantales; family UBA4085; genus UBA4085. Next base: position 9,536 of record JAQULS010000110.1, read on the forward strand.
TCGGACCGTCGTCCCTTCCCGATAACCGCGGACCAGGGCGCGGGAGACCTTGTCCGCCGTCTTTCCGTCCACGGCTCCAATGGCCACGGCGAAGGCGCTGCCCCAGACGTCGGGCTGATTCCCGACGCCGGTCGCGGAATGAAGCCAAGCTTCGGCTCCGTCGGCGGTCGTTCGCAGAAACGTTCCGGGCAAGGCTTGGCGGATCCGGGCCGCGTCCTTCGTGTAGCTCGTTGCCTTGCCCGGTTCGCCCGCGGCCTTGAACAGCGCGGCCAGCCGGAGGGCGGCTTCATATTTGAGCAGGGATGGAAAAAGGAGCGTCCCGCTCTTGGACTCGGCGTCGCAGAAGCCCCAGTCCTTGGCGTTTTCGGTCTCGATGTCGCCGGCAATGACGAGCCCCGTAGCCGGATCGGAAGGCGCGATGCGATAGACTTTTTCGCACAAGTCGGCCAGCCGCTCCTCGCTGAACGAAGTCTTCAGCTTCGTTTGGAAGAAGGCCGGGCTCCCGGTGAGCTGCGCGTGGGCGTAGACGGCGCCGATGAAGTAGAAGTGGTCGTCCAGTGGCGGATACTTGCCCCAGGGCGGACCACCCTGCTTGTCGCCCGTCTCGTAGTTGCCGGGATAGAAGGTCGGGCGGCCGTCGAAGTTGATGTGGTCTGGAACGGCGTACGCCGGGACGACGACACCCGGACGGATGGCCCAGTCGCCGGGGCCTTTGAGCGAGCCGGCCATGAGCCGGATCCAGCCCTCGATTTCTGCGGGGGAGATGAAATCGCCGCCCAGCATCATGACCGCGTCGCGAACCCAGAACGCGGGGTAGCCCATGTTCCCGCCGGGGACGTGGAGGTCATAGGGAGTGGTGTTGTGCCAGGCGCCCGACGTTCCCCCGACCGCGAGCTTGGCCGAATCGAGGACCCGCCGGGCCTGATCCTTAAGGAACGCCTGGTCGGCCCTGTCGAGGACCTGGGCGAAAGCTACCGGGATTAGTGCCTGCGTGAGGACGGCGAGAGCAAGGAAGAAGCGTACGAATCGGGATGTTTTTATCTCCATGGAGGTCACCTGTCAATAACGGCGCCTTCGGAGGCGAGATACTCCGCGACCGTTCCTTCCTCGCCGAGATAGCCCACGCAATCGGGATGAAGCGGCATGAGGCCGAAGCGCTCCGCGCCGTCTTCATCCCGGATCACGCCCAAGGGAAAGAGGCGGCAGACCAGGGGGCGGGCGGGGTGGACGCCGCAGCCGTCCGCGTTTAGGAAGACGCAATCTCCGTCCGGCGTCAGGCGGATCGTCCCGTCCGAGGGATCAAGAAAA
>JAQULS010000111.1 GCA_028749235.1 Acidobacteriota bacterium
ATAATTTTCATCCCGGTCTCTCCTTCCGCCCGAATATAGCCCGGCCCGCGAAGGGCTGTCAATCGGACGGCTTGCTTTTCGTCTTTTGATCGGGCATGATCGGATCAGCCCGGAAGGAGGAACCATGGCTCAATACGAGATGCTTCCCGAGGAGAAGGAAATCGGCAAGTGGACGCTGAACTACGTTCCGCCCGCGGGCGGCCGCTTTACCGGCCCGCTCACGGTGACCAATCAGCGCCTCCTCTTCGACGCCCAGTTCAACACCACGACGGTCGGCTCCGTGAAGGAGCTGATGATCTACAAGGGGACCTGGGGCTACCTCGCCATTCCCAAGAACCGCATCCAGAAGGTCGACGTCGCCACCAGCCTGTTGAAGAAGAAAATCGTGCTGACCCTGGACAACGGAGAAGTCCACACCTTCGACTACGGCATGTTGAGCGTCCAGAAGCTCGCCGAGGCCATCAACGCCCGCTAGGGTCAGCCACAGAACGCCTTGATCTGGGGATACTGGGTTTTGAACCCCGGCCGGGCCAGGTAGGACTCGAAGTCGGGATAGAGTGCTCGTAGGCCGCGCAGGTTTTCCATCGGGTCGTAGGGGGTATCCTCGGAGATCACGGCCCTGCCGCATTCCGAAAGAAGGTCTTGGCCATGCTCCACCGACAGACCGTGAAATTCGCCTTGATTCTCGGCCTCGCCCTGGCCGCGTCCCCCGCCCCGGTCTCCCCCGAGCGGATGCCGGAGCAAACCGGACCCTGGCGCTGGGAAACGGACAAGGAGCGAAACCTGGCGCTCATCGGCCCGGCCGGAGAGATCTGGCGGTTCCGCTGCGATCCCGGCCTCGATCACGCTTACTTCCACTCTTTGAGCACGGTCGAAGGACGCGTCCTGACGGCGGACAGGCCTCCCGACCACATCTGGCACCACGGTCTCTGGTTCAGCTGGAAGTACATCGACAAGGTCAATTATTGGGAGGTCGACGCCGCGTCCGGCCGCCCGGCCGGCCGGACGACCTGGACGATCGCGGCGATGGAAACCCGCGCGGACCGCACGGCCCGCCTCGTGCTGGACTTGGATTACCGGCCCGCCGGCGCGGACCGCCCTGTTTTAATCGAACGCCGAACCATCGAGGTCTCCGCGCCCGGACTTGACGGCGTATATTTCCTGGATTGGACGGCGGAATATCAGGCGGCCAAAGACCTTGTCCTGGACCGGACTCCCCTTCTCGGCGAGCCGGGCGGCCAGATCAACGGCGGCTACGCCGGCCTGGCCCTGCGTCTGGCCGGCGGGTTGGAGGACCTTCGGCTCGTAACGGACCAAGGCCCGGCCGGCGAGTTCACGAACGACCGCTACCGCGGAAGGCACACCGGCCTCGACTACGCGGGGCAGATGGAGGGCGAACCGGCCGGTATCGCCATTCTGGATCATCCCCAAAACCCCCGCGCCCCGACCGCCTGGTACGCGGTCCATTCGGCGGTGATGGCCTTTTTCAACCCGGCTCTTCTCAGTCCGGGCCCTTTGACCCTGCGGAACGGGGAGCGGATGACGTTACGCTATCGGATCTTGATCCATCCCGGCCGCTGGGACGCCGCACGTCTGAAAGCGGAAGCCCTCCGCTTCGCCAACGTTCGCTGAAGAGGGACTCCTCCCCGCGCACGACACTGAAAATCGGTCGGTTTCCGCTCCGCGCAGGATCCTTTTAAAGCAGCTTCAGCGAGAACATGAACTCGTCCGTCCAGGGCAAGCCGTTCTCCCTGGCCCGGGCGTAACCGATCGAGGCGGTCGTATTCAGGAGCGAGAACAGGACGATGCGCAGGTCCAGCTGGGCGCCGAAGTTGACCGCCTGGTGTCGGAAGGACGCATCGTCGAAGTCGGTGACGATCCCCGAAGCGAAGAAACCAAGGCGGGCCCAGTTGCAGAACAGGCTGACGGCGCCCAGGCGGCGGAAGTGGACGGCCGGAAGGGTCCATTCCAGCATGGCCCGGGCGTAGTTGCGCCCGCCGAGGGCGTTGAGTTCGAGGCCGGGGAAGCTGTAATACTCCCGGTAGCGTTTCTCCTCCAGGCAGTCGATCTGGTTGTTGCCGAAGCCGCCGAAGAAGAACTTGACGAAGTTGTTGGTCCGGTCGCCGACCGACTGGCCGGCCGTCGTCCGGAGCCAGATCGAGGAGTGCTTGAGAGGCAGGGCCAAGCCCCAATCGAAAACGCCGTAGAAGCGGGGATAGAAGCAACCGTTGACGTAGTTGGTCTGGGCGAAAGCGTGAATACGGAAGCCCTTTTCCTCGTCCACGGCTCCCAGGGAGCGGCGGACATCGGTGTACTTCAGGCCCAAGCGGCCGCTCATGAACTGGTCGTAGGTGGCATCGACGTTTTGGTAGTCGGGCAGCTTGTCCAGCCCCCAGTACGCGGCCGCCCGGGCTTCGAGCTCCAGCGTCCGCGGCGTGTCGTAGATGAGGTACTTGGAGTATTCCAATCCCAGCGAGTAGCCCTTGCGGGCCGATTTGGTCGGACCGAAAAGGTCGTAGAAACTGGCCCCGTTCATGGCCGCGCTCACGGTCCAGTTCCAGTAGTAGTAGTTGAACGAGAGGTGCGGCCGCTCCTTGGCCGGAAGACTCTGGTTCAAGCTGTAGGAGGCGGACAGGTCGAAGCCGTTGAAGCGGAGGGGATTTCGGAAGTCCAGCCGCACGCCGACCGCGACCGACTCCTTGTAGCCTTCCACGATCGGGTAGGCCGAATTGAGCTTGATGTCGCGCCAGGAGTTGTAAGGTCCGTTCGATTGGAGAAGGGACTCGATCGGAATCGAGGCGGGCGACGGAGGCAGCCAAGTCTTGACCTCCGGGTACTTGTCGACGATTTCCTGGCCCAGGAAGCGGACCGCGCCCACGTCGGCCACCGGGGCGTTGGGAATCCAGCCGGGGATGAAGCCCGCATCGGTGAACTTGAAGACCAGTACGGCGTCGTCCTTGACCGGCACCGGCCGGAAGAACCCGGTTTCGGCGTTCGAGAGAACATCCATCGAACGCCGGGCGAAGTCGTAGCGGAAGATGTTCGAGGCCCCCGTGTAGTAGGAGGAGCCGAAAAGGTACTTTCCATCCGGCGAAAAACGGAAATCGGCCGGCGAGTCCGTGCCGAACTCGTAGAGCGTCTCCATGGCCGTCGAGCCCTGAAGCACGTCCGCCGTCCGCATCCGGACGAGCCTTTGGGCCCCTGAAACGTCGGCCGCCGCCGCCGTCAGCCAGGCGCCGTCCGGCGAGATGTCCATGTCGTAGAGATCGGTGAAGTAGTCCAGCCCTGAGACCGCCATCCAGGTCCGGTACGGCGGGTCGCACTTGACGATCGTGGACAGGCCGATGTTGTGGCGGATGCCCCAGAGGGACTTGTCGGCCGGATTGAAGGCCAGATCGCCGATCCGCGCGTCCTTGATCAGCATCTCGGAGCGGCCCGTCGCCAGATCGACCATGGCCAGGTCGCGCAAAGCATTGTTGTCGGCGGTATAGAAGATGCGGCCGCCGGCCCGGTCGTACGCGAGGGAGGTCACCGAATACAGCATGGCTCCTTTGATGTCGCAGACCCGCTCGATGCGGCCGCTCTTGACATCCAGGGCGGCGATATGGGCGACCTGCCCCGGATAATTGATCCCGGCGTAGATTTTGCCCTTGTCCGGATCGTAGAAGGCCCGCGAGACCGAGCCCATCTGCGACTTCGTCAGGGGCGTGAAGGGCGTGACCGGATTGCGGCGGATGATCTCCAGGTTGGCGGCCTGCCAGGCTTTCTCGGCCGCGATCCAATCGCTCCACTCGGCGGCCAAGGGGCGCCCGAACGTCCGTTTGAACTCGGCCGCGAAGTAGCTTTGGCTGCCCTTCCCGGCGGAGGTCCATGCGACGACCTTCCGCGGCCCGTACTTGAGGGCCAGGTGGGTGAAGAACCGGGTCCCGTAGAGATAGGAGATCGCCCCGATCTGGAAGTCGACCGCGGTGCCTTCGGACTCCAGGCCGATGGCGTCGTAGATCGTCTTCCCCTCCAGCACCTTGGTCCGGAAGACCATCTCGTCGTAGGAGCCAAGGGCCCGGCCCAGCCCGCCGTCCATCCAGGTTTCCATGAACACGGCGATGCCCTCGACGTACCAGCGCGGCGTGTAGGTTCGCGGGCTGGTCAGGTAGGCGTAGGCCGCCGAGACGGGGTTGTCCTTGTCGGCCATGACCTTGCCGAAGAACAGCGAGCGGAAGAAACGAGCCGACCCGACCGGCTTGTCCATGGTCACGACATGGACCAGTTCGTGATTCATGACCAGGCTCATCCGCTCGTAGCCGGGCATCTGGTCGAAGACGTGCTGGAAGGGCGAGAGCTCCAGGAAGACCAGGTTCTTGGGCACGGCCGTGGCCCCGCCGTTGCCCCAATCGCTATAGTCCTGCAGGAAGAGCGAGACATCCTCCGAGGGGCGGTAATCAAAGAATTTTTTATAGAATTCCATCGTCGCCGTGAAGCATCGGGCCAGATGGGAGACAATGAAGCCGTGGGCCTGGTTGTAGTAGACCAGGTTGAGGCCGGGAACCTTGAAGCTGAAAAGCTCCTGGCCCGACAGGCCGGACGCGCCGGCCGCCAGAAGGAAGACAACGAGGATGCCGACGGAAAGGCGGGATCTCATCGGGGCACTCTCCCTTTCACAGGTTGACATAAGACATACCCAAGATCGGCCCGCGACGCAAGCCGCATCCTCGCGAAGACCGTTGCGGCAACCGCACTCGCGGGGACACACAAGATAGGGGCCCCACGAGCCTTGCCGAAACAGCCATCTTGCCGAGGACGGCGCAAAGCGCCGAAAAAAAGCCCTGCCCCCATGAGCCGGGGGCAGGGCCAAGGAGCCGGTCAGAACGGCCTACCGGGCCATGAGGCCGGAGGCCTTCATCAGTTCCGCGAAGTTGGCTCCCTGCAGAAGATTCGCGAAATCGGGCTCCTTCATCAGGGAGGCGAAGTTGGCGTTGGCCAGCAACGCCCGGAGCGCTCCGGCCTTCATCAACTCGGCGAATCGAGCGCTGGCCATGAGCGGCGCGAAGCTGGCGTTGGCCAGCAAATCGGCGAAGCGGGCGCTCTTCAGCAGCGAAACGAAGTTGGCATTGGCCAGCAGATCGGCGAAGCGGGCGCTCTTCAAGAGGTTGACGAACCGGGCGTTGGCCAGGACCCCGGTGAAGTTCGCGTTGGCCATGACGTTGGCGAAGCGGGCACTCTTCATCAGGGAGGCGAAGTTCTGGTCCGCCATCAACGAGGCGAAATGGGCGCTCTGGAGCAGCCCGCTGAACTCGGGATTCTTCATCAGCCCGGCGAATTGGGCGCTCTTCAACAGATCGGCGAAGCGGGCGCTCTTCAGCAGACCGGCGTACTCTGGATTCTGCTGCAAGGCGGCGAAATCCCCGCCGTGCACGGCCTGGACGAACCCGGGTTCGGCCAGGAGGTTGGCGAAAGCCGCTTCCTTGAGCAGGCCCGAGAACTCGGGGCTCTTCATCAGGCCGGCGAACTGGGCGCTCTTCAGCAGTCCGGCGAACCGGGCGTCCGCCAGGAGCCCCGAGAATTTCGCACTCCTGAGCAGGTTGGCGAAGCCTGCATCGCTCATCAAGCCGGCGAACTGGGCGCTTTTAAGCAGTCCGGCGAAGTTCGCGTTGGCCAGAAGCCCCGAGAACTTGGCGCTCTTCAGCAGGTCGGCGAAATGCGCGCTGCTCATCAGGTTGGCGAAAGCGGCGCTCTTCAGCAGTCCGGCAAAGCGGGCGTCCGACATCACGGCGGCGAAGGCAGGCTCCGCCTGCAGTCCGGCGAAGTTCGCGTTCCGGATGGCGTTGGCGAAGGCGGCACTCTTCAGCAGCGAGGCGAACTGGGCGCTCTTCAGAAGCGAAGCCAAGGCCGGATCGGCCATCAGACCGGCGAAGTTGGCATCGGCCAACAGGGCCGCGAAGCCCTCCTCCGCGAGCAGTCCGGCGAAGTTGGGATCCTCCATCAGGCCGGCGAACTGGGCGCTCTTGAGCAGCCCCGCGAAATTTCCGTCTTGGAGCAGGGAGGCGAAGTTGGAGTCCTGGAGCAGGGAGACGAATTGGGCCTTGGCCAGGACGTCGGCGAAACGGGCGCTCTTCAGCAGGGAGGCGAACCTCGCGTCGGACATGACCGCGGCGAAGTCCGCGTTACCCAGCAGGTCGGCAAACTTCAGGTTGGCCATCAGGCCCGAGAAATTCGCGTTGACCAGGACTCCGGCGAAAGACGCGCTCCGCAAAAGCCCGGCGAAGCTCGCGTTGGCCAGCAGGTCGACGAAGCTGGCCCGCAGCTTCAACGGCCAGTAGGCGTTCATCTGGGCCGCCACGGATGTGAACTGGGCATTGGCCAGGAGGTTGGCGAAGGCCGCGTTCTTCATCAGCGCCGCAAACTCGGCGCTCTTCATGAGTTCGGCGAAGGAAGCGTTCTGCATCAGGGCCGAGAAGTCCGGGTCGGCCTGCAGGGCCGCGAAGTTCGCGCTGCGCACGGCCTCGACGAAGGCCGCGTTCTTGAGCAAGCCGGCGAAGCGGGCGCTCTTGAGCAGCTCGACAAAGGCCGCGTTCTTCATCAGCGCCGCAAACTCGGCGCTTTTCAGAAGCTCCGCGAACGCCGCGCTTTTCATCAGGAAGGCGAAGTCGGGACTGTTGAGCAATTCCGCGAACTGGGCGCTCTTCAGCAGGTCGACAAAAGCGGCGCTCCTGAGCAGTTCGGCGAACTGGGCGCTCTTCAGCAAGCCGGCGAAATCCGCGCTTTTCAGCAACGAGGCGAAGCCCGGGTTGGCCAGCAGGCCGACGAAGCCCGGATCCTGCAGCAGGCTCGCGAAGCGCGCGTCCTTGAGCAGCCCGGCGAAGTCGGGATCCTGCATCAGACCAGCGAAGCCGGGATCGCTCATCAAGGCCGCGAACGACGGCTGTTGGACGGCGCCGACGAAGCTGGCGCTCTTGAGCAGGCCGGCCAGGTTGGGATCCTTCATCAAGCCGGCGAAATCCGCGCTCTTCAGCAGGCCCGCGAAATCCGGGTTCTTGATCAGGGCGGCGAAGGCCGGATCCGCCCGCAGCCCGGCGAAATTGGCCTGGGCCAGCAGCCCGGCCAAGTCGGGATTCTTGATCAGGGCGGCGAAGTTCGGGTCGGTCATCAGCTCCGCGAAGCTCGGATCCGCCATCAGCTTCTGGAAATTGTCGTTCCGGAGCAGGTTCTGGACGGCCGGGTTCTGGAGCAGTCCGGTGATGTTGTCCTTGGTCAGGATGACATCCTTGGCCGACATCTGGCCGGCCCGATAGCGCTGAGCTTTGGTGATGGTGCCGGCCACCTTGTCGGCATCGGACGGCTTCCAGATCTTGGGCCCGACGATCACGATCAGAACGGCCGCCGCGGCGACCGCGACCGCAGCCAACGAAAACACCTTTTGCTTTTTGGTCATGGGGTCCTCCTCCGACCTTCCCCGCCGGATCCCGGCGAGTATGACGTTGATGAAATCAGGCCCCGGATCGGGGCTTGCCACGGATTTGATCCAAGTCTGGGCGGCCCGGAGTTCGTCGAAGCGGACCCGCGCCGATTCGTCGGCGGCGAGGCGTTCCCGCAGCTCCCGGGACTCCTCGGCGGCATTGGCCCCGTCCAACTCCTGGTTCATGAGCCGGACGAGCGTCTCATCGATCATGGGCCGGGCGTCCTTCCCGCCCGATCAGGCCGCGCAGCTTGTCCCGGGCCGCGAAGAGACGGGATTTGATCGTCGGCTCCGGGAGCCCCAGGGCGTCCCCCATCTCGCGATACGTCAGCCCGTCCGCGCTCATGGCCAGCAAAGCCCGCTGGCCCGGGGCCAGGCCCGCCAGCGTTGCCTCGATCCGTCGAGTCAACTCCTCGGCGGCCGCCGCGTCGGCGGGATTCGACTCCCCCGACATCCAAGCGGACGGCGGCGGAATTCGGCGATCGCGCTTTTCGGCTAAGTTCAGCGATTCGTTCACGGCGATCCGGTACAGCCAGCTGAAGAACTTGAACCGGGAGTCGTAGGAGGCCAGCCGTTCGTAGACCTTGACGAAGACGGATTGAACGACGTCTCGCGCGTCTTCGTGGTTGCGGACGATGCGGTATGCCAAGTTCAACACCGGTCTCTGATAGCGGCGGATGATCCCCTCGAACGCTCCGGTCTCGCCCGCGAGGCACCTGCGGACGTCTTCGAGATCGGCCGCTTCATTCATAAATACAACCGAGCCGGCGGAAAGTTCGAAGATCGAATGAGCCTTTCAGCGGTTCCTCCCCGGTGTGCGCCCCAAGAATGGCATGATCTGCCCGAAATATACTTTGCCCCCCTCGATAGTGTCAAGGCGGGAGTCCGGGCGCGACGGCTTGACTGAAAAGGCGATTGGCCTAAAATGACGGCAGGAATCCCCATCATGGCCGCGACGCCTCCGATCCCGTTGCTGAACATTCTGGCGGGCCTTCTCCCGGTGCTCGCCTTCCTCCTGGCGCTCGATTTTCTGGACAGCTACAAGCTGGTCCGGATGAAAGCCCTGCTCCTGGCCGTCGGGGGGGGAGCTCTGGCCACGGCCGTGAGCTACTTCGCCAACTCCGGCCTGATGTCATTGACCGGCGGGAATTTTTCCCTCGTGTCACGTTATACCGGTCCGCTCGTCGAGGAGGCGTTGAAGGCCGTCGTCGTCGTGGCCTTCTTCCGCGCCCGGCGGATCGGTTTTCTCGTCGATGCCGCCATCATCGGCTTCGCCGTCGGGGCGGGATTCTCGCTAGCCGAGAACATCTACTACCTGGGCGCGCAGCCCGGTTCGGGACTCGCCGTTTGGATCATTCGGGGTTTCGGAACGGCCATGATGCACGGCGGCACGACCGCCATCTTCGCGGCCGCGACCAAGGCCCTGTCCGACCGCCGGGAGAAGCGGATGGCGCTCTCCGGCCTGCCGGGACTGGCGATCGCCTTCCTCATCCATTCCGCCTTCAACCACTTCCTCCTGCCGCCGCTGGCCGCCACGGCCGCGATCCTTGTCGTCCTGCCCGCCGCGGCCGTCAGCGTCTTCCTGGCCAGCGAAAAGAGCACGCGAACGTGGCTGGACGTCGGGTTCGACTCGGACGTCGAGCTTCTGGGCCTGATCACCGCCGGCCGTGCCTCGGCCAGCCGGGTCGGATCCTACCTGCTGGCGCTCAAGGGCAAATTTCCCGGGGAAGTGGTGGCCGACATGCTCTGTCTGATCCGCCTTCACCTGGAGCTCTCGATCGAGGCCAAGGGCATCCTGCTGATGCGGGAGGCCGGATTCCCGGCTCCGGCCGATCCCACCGTCGCCGATAAGTTCAAGGAGCTTGCGTACCTGGAGATAAGCGTCGGCAAGACGGGGATGCTGGCCGTCGGCCCCCTGCTCCACCGCAGCCGGCGCGACCTCTGGGAACTCCACATGCTGGGGATGAAGTAGGATCTACTCCCATTAAGCCCGCCCCCGATAGCGCAGCACGACCATGGTGATGTCGTCGGAGGGCGGGTTCCCGCGGACGAAATCCAGGATCGAAGCCCGGACCCGGTGGACGAGCGCCTGAGCGCTCCCATCGGCCGGCCCCGCCAAGCCCTCGACCAGCCGCGCTTCGGAGTAGAGCCGTTGGTCCGCATCCATGGCTTCAGTCACTCCGTCGGTATAGAGAAAGACGGCATCCCCCGGCTTCAGCCGGATGCTCCCGGTCTGGAAGGCGTCCGCCTCGACCGCCCCCAGGATCATCCCCGTCGGACCCGGCAGGAGATCAAACCCGGACCCGCCGGCCGAAACGAGAGGGGCGGGATGTCCGCCGTTGGCAAAGAGAACTTCGCCCGATTCGATGTCCAAAACGAGAAGGAAGACCGTCACGAACATCATGGTCTCGTTATCCGGGATCAGTATCCGGTTGACCCGGGCCAGGATCTCGGCGGGCGGCAAGCCGCGCAGGGCTTCCGTCTTAAGCAGGGTCTTGCATATGGCCATGAACAGGGCCGCCGGGACGCCTTTTCCCGAGACGTCGCCGATCAGGACGCAAAGTCTCCACTCGTCGATCAGGAAGAAGTCATAGAAATCCCCCCCCACCTCCTTGGCCGGCTCCATCACGGCATAGATGTCGAACTCGGTCCGGCCCGGGAACGGAGGGAAAACGCGCGGCAGCATGCTGGTCTGGATGTCGCGGGCGATTCGCAGCTCGCTCTGGATGCGCTCCTTGGCCTCGGTCTCCGCCCGCAGGTTCTCGATGAAGCGCTTGATGCACAAATGGACAAGGCGGAAGGCCAGGGCCGGATCCTCGTTGAAGAGCCGAATGACATCGTCCTTGTCGATGGTGTAGGCCTCCAGGTCTTCCGCGCACACCGCCGAGGCGGTCCGGGCATGGAAGGGCGAGAGGATGCCCATCTCGCCGATGACCTCCCCCTCGGCGACGACTTTGCCGATCTCCGGAAGCCGGAGCGATCCGCGGGCGACGTAGTACATCTTGTCGGCCCGATCTCCCGCCTTGAACAGGATGTCGCCCTTGCGGTAAGTCTCCCGGTTCATCGAGGACAGGGGAAAGCGAAGCTCGTCGTCGCCGGCGTCCCGGACGGCGGCAGGCGGGTCCGGCCCCAAGACGAGGCGCAGGATGTTCCTGTCGCCTTCCCGCCGCGAATCCGCGGCTTCGACCAGGCTCCGGATGAAGTGGATGCCCAAGCCGCCGATCGGACGCTCCTCGATCCCCGACCGCAGGTCGGGAGCCGGAGCCGATCGGAGATCGAACGGCACGCCCTCGTCCTCGATCTCAAGGACAACCGGCCCCGACCCGGCCTCCCAGCGAAGCTCGATATCGCCCGCATGCCCGGGGTAGGCATGGCGGA
>JAQULS010000245.1 GCA_028749235.1 Acidobacteriota bacterium
ACGACAACACCGGGCAAAGCTTCGCGCCGCGGGAGAAGGCCTTCCCTCCCGGCCGGCCGGATTCGATCACCCTGGCCCCCAACGGCGGGCGGTCGTCGGACGGGGTGGCGCCGTTCTTCAACGCAGCCTGGAAGGGGGGCGGTGTCGCCGTGGCGGTGGGATGGACGGGGCAGTGGCAGGCGACAGCCGCCCGCGAGGGGGATGGAGCGTTCTACCTATGGGCCGGGCAGCAGTCGGTGAGCTTGGCCTTGAACCCCGGCGAGACGGTGCGAACCCCGCGCATCCTGCTCGTCTTTTGGGAGGGGGCCGATCCGCTTCGCGGCGGCAATCTCTTCCGGCAAGTCCTGATCCGGCACGTCCTCCCGCGGCGCTCCGGGAATCTCGTCTACGCGCCCGTCTGCGCCAGCGTGAACGAGGTCGATCCCGGGGGGAATTACGAAGCCCCCCATGTGCGGGTCATGCCGGTGCTCGCGGCGCGCGGCTACGAAGCCTTCTGGTCGGACATGGATCCCCAGCATTGGTATCCCGGCGGCTTCCACGAAGGAACGGGGAACTGGGAGGCGGACCTTGTGAACTATCCCCATGGGATGAAACCCGTCGGGGACGCGGCGCACCGGGCCGGGCTGGAATATCTTCTATGGTTCGAGCCGGAGCGCGTCCACTTCGGGACCAAGGTCCAGAAGGAGCATCCGGAGTGGGTGATGAAGCCGGACAAGGAATGGAGCCAGCTCTTCGCCCTTCACATTCCGGAAGCGCGGCGATGGTTGACCGATCTCATGGACGGATTCGTCAAGGAAACGCGGCTCGACTGGATGCGCTGGGACTTCAACGTCGGGCCCCTCGGCTTCTGGCGCCGCGCCGACGCCCCGGACCGGCAGGGGATGACTGAGAACCTGTATATCGCGGGCCTCTATGCTATGTGGGACGACTTGAGGGCGCGCCATCCGAACCTGGTCATCGACGTCTGCGCCGGCGGCGGCCGCCGGATCGACCTGGAGACCTTGTCGCGCGGCCTGCCGCTCTGGCACAGCGACCTTCAGTGCGAGGGGTCCCATCCGGCCGCCGACCAGCTCCAGAACGCCGGGCTTTTCCGCTGGGTCCCGTTGCACGGCACCATCGCCCTGGGCTATGAGCCGGCCTACACATTCCGCAGCGCCTTGACGGCCGGCAACATCCACGTGGGCACGGATCAGGACGGGATCATCAACAACGCCCGCGACCATACGGCGGAAGCCGCCCGGCGCTCGACGGCCGTCTACCGCCGGGTGCGGCCGTATATGATCGGCGATTATTACCCGCTCTTTTCGCACTTGGAAGCGGAGGACGTTTGGTTCGGCTATCAGTTCCACCGGCCCGACCTCGGGGCCGGCATGGCTCTCGTCTTTCGCCGGGAGAAATGCGCCGGGGAGACCGAGACGGCGCGGCTCCAGGGCGTCGATCCCCGGGTCCGCTATGAGGTGACCTTTGAAGACAACGGAACGACGAAAACGATGATGGGCGCCGAACTGGCCCGCCTGTCACTGACCGTTCCCCAAGCCCCGGGCTCGGCGCTGGTGTTCTATAAAAAGATAAAGTAGGCCCGTATCAGCCCCGGATTCAATCGGTCTTCTTGGAAGTCCCCGGCTTCGGAGGCGCATAGAAAGTCGCCGGATTGGACGTGTAAACGGCTCCTTCAAAGACCCCTTCGCTGCCGCCGGCGAACTTGTGGGGCTCGGCCGCTCCCTTGGGCACCAGGACGAGCTGGCGCTTGAAGGCGCGGCGGTAGGAGCGCTGGTCGTCGGCGGTCTTGAAGTAAAAAGCGTTGCGGAGGATGAACGGCTTCCATTCGGCGCAGACGGCCGTGCCCGAAGCGCATCGGACGGGCTTGTCGGCGGCGAAAGCCGCCTGCAGCTCGAGGCCGTTGAGCGGCACGCCCTCGAGCTCTCCGATCGTCCCGTACTGGCCGTCGGCCAGGACCCATTTGTGGCGGGACTCCAGCCAGACCTCGGCCACGGAATGGGCTTCGCTCCGGGTTTCCACATCCCGGGGGAGAAGGTTGAGGACCCGCGCCGGCATGCCGTAGGCCTTGGCGGCTCCGGCCAGGACGACGGCGTAATCCCGGCAGATGAAGCGGCCGCCCGCCTTCGCCTCCCGGAGGATCGTCAGCGGATCGGTTTTCGAGGCCGTCTGGCTCGAGCTGTGCGGCCACCGCGCGCTGACCCACTCCGTCAGACGGCGCAGTCTCTCGTAATCGTCCTTGGCTCCGGCTACGACCTCATCGATCGAAAATTCCTTTCGCATCTCAATGAATTCCGGAGTCTCCGGGCCGTCGAACGTCCATTCGAACGGCGGGGGCGCCTGTGATTCGTCCCAGGCCAGCGGCCGGGGACCGTAACGGGCCTTGATATCGGCGAGGAAGGCCTTGAATTCCGGGTCCGGGCGCAGGGAATCCAGATCGGAATCGGCGGCGTACTTTTCGTAATCCGTGAATCCCGCCTTGACGGCCTCGCGGGCGGCCGCGATCGCGCGCGCTTTTTGTCCGGAGAGCGCGAGATAGCAGGCTTTATTGTAAAGGACGTCGGCCTTGATCGAGGGGTTCCCGATGCGGTCCGCGAGGCCCAACTGGCGTTCCAGAACGTCCAGGGCCCCCGTCCAGTTCCTGGCTTCGACGCATCGAGCCAGATCTTTGTTCGCGGCCTGGAACTGCTCTTCCAGGGAGGCTTGGGCCGCTGCGCCGAGGCAGAGGCCGGCGCCCATCAGACAGACCGAGATCATCTTTCGAAATAGGCGCATGGGTCCTCCTTAACGGTCATCGCTAGTATAGACGAAGCGCCGGTAAAAAGGTTGGCGAAGGAAGCGCGGCCGTTCGGCGGGCTAGGTGACATCCAGGGGGCGGTTCGTATAGGCCCCGTAATCGGGTTTCCGACGGTGATATTCCTCGGACATGAGGGGCGAGGAGATGATGAAATCGGCCGAGGCCCGGTT
>JAQULS010000112.1 GCA_028749235.1 Acidobacteriota bacterium
GATGCCGCGGCGGGCCAGGTCGTCGCGTATCTTCTCGCCCCGAAACCGCCGCAGGGCCTCCTGACGCGACATGATCCTTCCGGCGCCGTGGGCGGTCGAGCCGAAGCTCAAGGCCTCCGCCGCGTCCGTGCCGGCCAGGATGAAGGAGGCCGTGCCCATGCTGCCGGGGATGATGACCGGCTGGCCCGCGGCCCGATAGGCGGCCGGGATTTCGCGACGGCCCGGGCCGAAGCTCCGGGTCGCGCCCTTGCGATGGACGCACAGGCGCGTCTCCCGGCCGTCAAGGGCATGCGTTTCGATCTTGGCCACGTTGTGGCAGACGTCGTAAATCTGGCGCATGCCCGGGGCGGCGCCCAGGGTTTTTTCAAAGACTTCGCGCACCCAGTGGGCGATCATCTGGCGGTTGGCGAAGGCGTAGTTCACGGCCGCGCCCATGGCCGCATAGTAGCGGCGGCCCAGAGGCGAGCCGACGGGCGCATGGACGAGCTCGCGGTCCGGCAGGCCGGCGGGAAGCGCACCGGACATCATCTCCTCGATGAAGTCCGTGGCGACCTGATGGCCGAGGCCGCGGCTGCCGCAGTGGATCATGACCAGGATCTGGCCGGGCGGCCCGAGGCCGAAGGCGGCGGCCGCGGCGGGATCGAGGATCCGGTCGACTTTCTGGATCTCGAGAAAGTGATTTCCCGAGCCGAGCGTGCCGAGCTGGGGGATGCCCCGTTCGAGGGCGCGCGATGAGACCGCGCCGGGATCGGCTTCCCGCATGCGCCCGCCTTCCTCGGTCGCTTCCAGGTCGGCCCGCGTGCCATAGCCGTTGTCCACGGCCCACTCCGCGCCCTTGGCCAGGATGTCCTTGAGAACGGCGAGCGAAAGCTTGGTGACGCCGCTCTTGCCGACGCCGGCGGGGACTTCGCGGCCGATCGCGGCCAGAAGCTCCTTGCGGCGGGACATGACGTCTACTTCGCGAAGATCGGTGCGCAGGAGGCGAACGCCGCAGTTGATGTCGTAGCCGACGCCGCCGGGGGAAATGACGCCCTCGTCGAGATCGAAGGCGGCGACGCCGCCGATCGGAAAGCCGTAGCCCTGGTGGGCGTCGGGCATGACGTAGGACATGCGGCGGATGCCGGGCAAACAGGCCACGTTGCGGGCCTGGTCGAGCGCCTTGTCGCGTTGGACGTCCCGCAGGAGCGCTTCCGAGGCGTAGATCCGGGCCGGGACGTTCATCGCGCCCTGGCGGAGGATTTCCCAAGTGAGGTCGTCGATCTTGACCAGATTCATGACGGGCGTGTCTTAAATTACCAGACACATACTTAATTGTCCACGGCCCGCAATTACCAGACACATACTTAATTCGTTGTTTCCCGTCTAAAAGCGCAAAGAGCCGCGCCCTATATCACTACAGCCGGCCGAATTAAGTATGTGTCTGGTAATTGGCTTGACAATCGCCCCAATGCGTATTATATATATAATACGCTTTACGAGGAGCGCGGCCATGCTAAGACTGAATCTCGACCCGGCATCCCCGGTGCCAGCCTATCAGCAGATCATTCAAGCCTTAAAAATTGAAATAATATCGGGCCGTCTTAAGGGCGGGGACCGCCTGCCGCCGATCCGGGAGCTGGCCAAGATCCTCAAGCTCAATCCCAATACCGTCGCAAAGGCGTACTACACTTTGGAGGAGGACGGCTTCGTCGAAAGCCGGCCGGGCAGCGGCAACTGGGTCAAGAGCCGGGCCCCCGATCTCGACAGCCTCCGCGTGAGCATGCTCGAGGGGGAGACCAAGTCGTATCTTGAAAAGGCCTTCTCGCTCGGAGCCTCCCTGGACGATGTGCGCCGCTCGATCGAAAGGATCGCCAGCCATGAATAACCCCATTCTGGAAGCCGACAAGCTGACCGTCCGGTACGGCCGCCGGACCGCCTTGGACGGCGTTTCGGCCGCCTTCGCCGCCGGTGAAGCCGTCGTGATCGCCGGATCCAACGGAGCCGGCAAGAGCACGCTGCTTCGATGCTTGGCCGGGGCGATCATACCCGACCGCGGCCGGGTCGTCTATGGAAACGGTTTGGACAAAGCCAAGATCGGCTTCGTCTCCGATCGCTTGAGCCTTTACGAGCACTGGACGCTGCGCGAGGCCTGGCGGTTTCACAAGAAGGAATTCGGCATTGCCGCGGCCGCCGAGCGCCCGCCCATCGAGGGCTTCTCGCTCGACGAGGGCCGCAAGATCCGCCATCTTTCGGTCGGCGAGCGGACGCTGTTCCATCTGTCGCTTTTGCTCGCCCAGCGGCCGGCCGTCCTGCTCATCGACGAGGTCGTGCACGGCCTCGACCCGTTCCTGCGCGACAAGTTCCTGGAGACCGTGATCGGGGCCATGGACGAGCTGAAGACGGCGGTGATTATGGTCAACCACACCCTATCCGACACGGCCGAGATCCCCGAGCGCGTCTTGATCATGGCCGAAGGCCGGATCATCCTCGACGAGCGCAGGGACGACCTGATGGCCAAGGTCAAGAAGATCGCTGGAGACGCGGAGCTTCCGCCCTCGCTCCCCGTCCTCTTCGAGACGTCTTCGGAATACCGCCGGGACCGCTACATCTACCCGTTCCATGAGGAATGGCGGCGGGACTTCGGGCTGACATTCACGGACATCGGGCTGGACGAAATCGTCAAGGCCTTCATTGGAGGCTCTTATGTTCAGAAAAGAACTCGCTGACGTCCTCAAGCAGACCGGCTGGTTCCTGGCCGTCGCCATTGTGCTGCCGGTCCCCTTGATCCTCTTGAAATGGGTGCCGGGGCCGTATCTCGCGGTCCTTGTTCCCGTCCTCGGAACGGGATTGGTCTTCTGGTCGTTGTTCCTGGGAGCCTCTCTTCTCGGGCGCGAGCGCGGCCAGCAGGCCGTGGAATATGCCCTTTCGCTGCCTCACTCCAGGCTGGGGCTTCTCGCCCGAATGGCCGGGCCTCGGCTTCTCGTGCTGTCGGTTCTCTGGCTTGCGGCCTGGGCCGGAATGGCGGCGGCGGGCATCCCTGATCCCAATCATATCCTGCCCCTCCTGGCCGTCGGGGTCAGCGTGCCGTGGTTCCTGGTCTCCCTGTCATTGTCCGTCTTCATCGATAACTTCATCGTTCTCTGCCTGGCCTCGATCGTGGGCTGGTACGCGGCGTGGATGCTGATAACCCGGCTGATTTTGGGATTCGGAGTCCGCCCCATGGATCTGAACGTGCAGAGCATGTTCGTCCTTGCGCGGCCGGATATCCCCACATATCACGGGGACTTCACCCTGCCCCTGCTGCTCCTCCAGTTCATTCTTCCGATCGTTCCCTTCGTGGCCGCTCTTCTCCTCTCTTTCGGCCGGTTCGACGTCCGCCGATCACGTCGGTTCAACCGCCGCTACGGCCTTGCCTTCGCCATAAGCCTGGCCCTCTGCGCCCTGACGGCCTTCGGCGGCCGAGTCATCACCGATTCCCTGGCCCAAAAATACTTCCACCTGACCCAAAGTCTGAAGCTTATCGAATGGCGGTACGGTTCGAAATCGATCAGGATCCGCGGCCCGGAAGCGAGCCTCAAAGTCCGCATCGATGCCATCGGATTATGGTCCGCCTGGGATGACGGCACCGCCCTCTTCGCCTGGGATTACGAAGGCCGTCTCAACCGGATCGATCTGGCGACCGGGAAGGCCGATTCCATTTATCAATTAAACCGCAAGCATCCTTCGCTCCGGGGCCAACGGACTTATGGCTCAACCATCGTCTTCATCGAAAACGGAGCCCGTCCGAACGAAATCCGGCTCGTGGCCTTGGACCAAAGCACGAATAAAACCAAACGGTATGTCTTCGCTCACGAGGCGCTCCGTGCGGGAAGGCCGCAGCTTATCGGAACGGATGTCCGGGATGGAAAGCGCTTCTGGATCTGCCTGATCATCTGGAAAGCCGACGTCACTACTTTACGCCTCTGGGAGGACGGCCGGGTCGAAGAAATCCTGGTCAAGGGCCGGCTGCAAACCGCGAATACCCCTGTTTTCATCAACGGCCTCCTGCTCTTCACGGGCAAGGAGCCGATATTCGTCCTGCGGGACGACGGCCAATCGTTCGTGATGAAGAAGGAGTTCCCGGCCGGGGAGATCTTCCATGCCCAGGAATACTTTTCCTACTTTCGCCAGTCATTGGATGATCCTCCCCCCTCCTTCATCTATGGAAGGAGAGGGCCCAAGCTGGCCCGGATGAGCCTGGCGACGCTGGAGATCGAAGAGATCGGCGATTTACCGGAGACGGACGACACGTGGGGATACGTTCATCGCTCTGGGGATCGGGCCTATTTCGTCGGCGGCTCGCGCAGCCGGAAAAACCTCGATATCTATGCCTTGAGCGAAACCGGAATGCGCTTGATCCGGAGTTTCCCCGGCATTGACACCCAGCGCCGGGATACGAGATTTAATATTTCCGACTCCGGGATCCTCATAACCCAAGGCGAGCGCGTCCGAGTCTATGCCTTCCCCGACCTGAAGAAAATCGATTACAACTAATTTCGGCTATCGGATTCTTGACACCTTCCGGAACGCGGCGGTACAGTCGGACCATGAAACCGCATCTTCGATCAGCCGTCATGAGCCTTTGTCTCCTGACCGTTCTTGCGCCGACCGCCGGACGATCCCAAACGTCTTCCCCGGAGGGCCAGCTCCGGATCGTCGATCTCGAGGGAACTCCCTACCAGATGGGCCGGACCCACGGCACGGCTCTCAAAGTCGAAATCGCCGAACTCGTCAAGCGCTGGAAAGAGGATCTGACCCGCAGCTATAAAATGCCCGCGGAGGAATTTGTCCGAAAATTCCTGGCGTACACGGATTTCGAGCCCGCTATCGAGCGCTGGACGCCCGGCCTCCTGGATGAAGTCCGCGGCATCGCCGACGGCGCCGGCGTGGACTTCGACACGATGTTCGCTTTTCAGCTGATCGACGAGATCTGGGTCGCGGGCCGGGACGCCGCCCAGGACAAATGCACGAGCATCGCCGCCGGCAAGCGACCGGGATTCCCCGCTTTCACTTCCCAGACGCAGGACATCCCCGGCTTCTATCACGGCTATCCGACGGTTCTTCGCATCCGGGATGACAAGAGGAGCCTGGAGACGCTGGTCTTCACGATCCCGGGCGTGATCGCCTTGAACGGATTGAACAGCCGATCGGTAGGCGTTTGCGTCAACGCCGTCACGCAGCTCGCGAATTCCCCGAAAGGCCTTCCCGTGGCCTTCGTGATCCGCGGGATCCTGCGGCAAAAAACTTACCGGGACGCGGTTGAATTCCTGCGGGATATCCCGCCGGCGGCGCCACAAAACTACATGATCGGCGGCCCGTTGGAGGCCGCCTGCTTCGAGCGCTCGGCGGGGCGGATGGTTCGGTTTACGCCTTTCGAGGGAGCCGAATTCACCTATCACACGAATCATCCCGTGGTGAATGACGACTTCAATCCGAGATTCGCGGCGATGTTGAAGCAAAGCGGAACGACCCTGGCCCAGTACGGCGCATTCTGCACCCGCTTCGCTTTTCTGGGGCGGACGCTCACGGACAACTCGAAGAAGATCGACCTCGAAGTGTTGAAAACCCTATACGCCGACCGCGCCTCGGGCATCAATAACGGCGGGACGTACGGCTGTACCATCATGATCCTGGGCGAAAAACCGAAGCTCCATATCTCGCCCGGCCGGCCCGACATCGAGCCTTTCCAGGTTCTCGATTTTATCTCTTCGACCGCCGGCCCGAAGCTGCCGCCGCTGGCGGCGCTCGGCGCCGGCATGAGCTTTTCCATCCGCCGATACGACGGGAATCGGCTGCTCTCCGAGGACAAGCCGGCGTTCGCCGCCGATGGAACCGCCCTGAAGGCAGCCGCTGAAAACGGCCCGGCCCGCTGGAAGGCCGATTTGACGTTGAGGCCGATCACGGCGCCGAAGAGAACATCCGTCGTCGAAGTCATCTGCCGCCTCCGGCTCGAGAAAGGCGCCCAAGCCCAAACGGGCGCCGCGCTCCGGATCGGCTTCGACGGCTGGACGACGCGCAACTTCGTCATGATCCCGGCCGCGGCCTACAACGGTAACCGCTTCCAGGTCCTGCCGGTCAAGTATCCGCCCTTCTACGACGAGTCCTACGAAGGCAAGCCCGCCCTTCCCGTCACGATCAC
This sequence comes from Acidobacteriota bacterium, assembly GCA_028749235.1. Classification (GTDB taxonomy): domain Bacteria; phylum Acidobacteriota; class Aminicenantia; order Aminicenantales; family UBA4085; genus UBA4085. The sequence continues at coordinate 6,158 of JAQULS010000112.1, forward strand.
CGACGTCCCCCGGCTCGCCCTCGGCGACGGCCCCTCCAAAATGGAGCTGACGACGGGCGACATGGCCACGCCCGCATTCGCGGCGTATTTCCCGGCCTTAAAAAAAGGCCTCCTTCTTCTCTTCCCCCAGCAGACCGAGCTGGGCAATTCGGGCCTCACCCTGGAGGAGTCGGCCGACCGGACGCGGGCCGAGCTCCTCCTCAGCGCCCCGGCGGTCCGGGAGAGGCGCTACGGCGACATGCGCCTCGCCCCCTCCGGCGACCGGGCGCCCGACCTAAAAGAAGGGGACGCGATCACCCTCCGCGTTCAGGTCCATGTCTTCGATTGCGCCGACATCCCCGGCCTCTACCGCTACTTTTTCATTCACCGCAAGGACCTGACCGGCGCCAACCCGATGGAGAACCGCGTCCCCTTCAGCGAAGCCCTGCGGATGCAGCGCGACCTGCAGAACGACCCGGTCGAGCGGTGGAAGGAATCGGGCGGCTACTACAAGAACGGCAACGGCGACTCGCCCTTCGGCAACATCCAGATCGGCTGGGTGGGCGGCCTGATGCAGACCTACCCCCTGCTCCTGAGCGGCGACGGCCGTTCGATCCAGAGGTCCGTCCGGACCCTGAACGTCGTCTGGGACAAGATGGTCGGCCGCTCGGGCTTCCTCTACGGCATGTACAAGGACGGCGCGGTCTACGGCGACAACTTCGACCAGATGGAGAAGAAGCGCTCCGTGGCCATGATCCGCAAGAACGCCGATGTCCTCCACTTCATGATCAAGCAGCTCGACTGGATGAACCGCGAGGCCCGGGGCGGGCTCCTCCGCCCGGCCTGGGAGGAGAGGACCCGGACCCTGGCCGACGCCTTCATCAAGCTCTGGAACGTCCACGGCGAATTCGGCCAGCTGATCGACGTGGAGACGGGCCGAATCGTGATCAGCGGCTCCACCGCGGGGGCCATCGCCCCGGCCGCCCTGGTCCGGGCTTCGCGCTATTTCGACGATCCGCGCTACCTGCGCATCGCGGAGCTGGCGGCCGAGCAGTACTACCGGCGGGACCTGGCCAACGGGTATACGACCGGCGGACCGGGCGAGATCCTGCAGTGCCCCGACAGCGAGTCGGCTTTCGCCCTGCTCGAATCGTTCGTCCTCCTCCACGAAGCCACCGGCGAGGACCGCTGGCTGCGCTACGCGGAAACGGCGGCCGGACTGTGCTCCTCCTGGACGGTGTCCTACGACTACAAGTTCCCGGAGGGCTCGGCCATGGCCCGCTGCGGGGCCCACAGCGCCGGCGCGGTCTGGGCCAGCATTCAGAACAAGCACGCCGCCCCCGGCATCTGCACGTCCTCGGGGGATTTCCTGCTCAAGCTCTACCGGGCCACCGGGAACGCCCGCTACCTGGATCTGCTGAAGGATATCGCCCACAACATCCTCGAATTCATGTCCACGGCCAGGCGCCCCGTCGGCTCCGACCGCGACGGCGTCATCAGCGAGCGGGTCAACCTAAGCGACTGGGAAGGGCCGTCGAACGTCGGCGGCAACATCTCCTGGGGCTCTGTCTCCTGGTGCGAAGTCGCGGTCATGCTGACGGCCGTCGAGATCCCCAGCCTTTATATTAATCCCGCCAAAAAGCTGGTCTATGCCTTCGACCATCTCGAGGTCAAGGCCGCGCCCGGCCGCGGCGGCCGGATGGAAGTCGAGGTTCGGAACCCGACATCCTATCCCTCGACGTTCACGGTCTTCGCCGACGGCTTACGGCTTTTCGGCGCCCGGGCCGATAACTTCGCCGCCGGCAAGCTTCCGAAGTTCCCGCTGGGCTCGGGCGAGACGATGCGACTGACCGTTCAGCCGACCGGCGAGATCAATAAATAGCAAGGAGGCATCCGGCCTCTTTTCCCATCGCCTCGCTCGACAACTTCTACGCCCACCAGCAGCCGGACGGAGAGTTCGCCCTGAAGGTCCGCACCTTGAATACCGATTCGCGCTGTAATTACCAGACACATACTTAATTGCCGTGACGACGCCGTACTATCTCTTTTCGGCGAATTAAGTATGTGTCTGGTAATTACCGGGCGCCTTGCCATTTCCCTTGAAATAGGTAGAATCCTATCTTCATGATCCCATATCTTCCTGCCGCGAATAAACGCACCGGGAGCATGGACAATCCTTCCCGCTAGGAGAAAATATGGAACCGGAAATCGCAACCGCCGGCACCGTCGACAAAACCAAGATCGGGCTACCCCGCGTCTTGAGTCTCTGGGACGTCGTCATGATCGTCATCGGCGGCATCATCGGTTCGGGGATATTCCTATCCCCGTCCGAGATCGCCATCGCCGTACCTTATCCCCTGCTGGTGATCGCCGTCTGGGCCGTCGGCGGTATGTTCAGCTTCTTTGGCGCGGTGTCCTTCGCCGAGCTGGGCGCGGCCATGCCCGAGGCGGGCGGCATCTACGTATACCTCAGGGAAGCCTACGGCCCCCTGATCTCCTTCCTCTTCGGTTGGACCCTGTTCCTGGTCATCGACTCGGGGTCCATCGCCACCCTGGCCGTGGCCTTCTCCCATAACATGCTGCCCCAGTTCGTCCATCTATCGCCGCTGGGCATGAAGCTTATCGCCGCGGCCTTCGTCCTGTTTCTGGGCTTCGTCAACTTCGTGGGCGTCCGCTGGGGCGCCTGGCTCCAGAACATCCTGACCGTCATCAAGATGGGCGCCATCGGCATCATCGTGGTGGGAGTGTTCTTCTTCGCCAAGGGCCAGGGCCACTTCAGCAACTTCATCCAGCCCAAGCCCGAGAACTTCGACTTCAGCCTGCTGGGCGCCTTCGGCGTCGCCCTGGTCGCTTCGCTGTGGGCCTACAAGGGCTGGGAGGCCGCGACTTACAGCGCCGGGGAAACGAAGAACCCCCAAAAGAACCTCCCGCTCGGCATCCTGATCGGGACGATCGCGGTCATCGTGTTCTACATCCTGGCCAACCTGGCCTACTTGTACGTCCTGCCCGTCGACAAGATCGCCTCCTCCGAAGGCCGCGTGGCCCTGGACGCCATGAAGCTGATCATGGGGCCGTTCGGCGCCTCGCTCATCGCCTTCCTGATCCTGTTCTCGATCCTGGGCGCCGCCAACCAGAACATGCTGACCTCGCCGCGGGTCTACTTCGCCATGGCCCGCGACGGCCTGTTCTTCAAGAAGATCGCCGAGGTTCATCCCAAGTTCCTCACCCCCCACATCTCGATCATGGCCATCACCGCCTGGAGCATCATCCTGACCCTGACGGGGAGCTTCAAGCAGCTCTTCACCTATGTCATCTTCGGCGAGTGGATCTTTTTCGGGCTGACCGTGGCCGCGGTGATCGTCCTGCGGAAAAAGCGGCCCGACCTGCACCGGCCCTACAAGACCTGGGGATATCCGGTGACGCCGATCATCTTCGTCCTGGCAGCCGTTTACGTGGCCGTCGGCTCCCTGTTGAGCGCGTTCACCAACGCCATGGCCGGGCTGCTCATCATTTGCCTGGGCATCCCCGCTTACCTCTACTGGAACGGGAAGCTGAAGAAGGCCGCGGCCGGCAAGGCCTGAGCCTAGAGATCGACGACGACCTGGACCGTCCAGGGTCCGGGACCGCAGGGACAAGTTTCTATTTTCATCTCGTTGTAGGTGACTGCCTTGACGTCGCCGTGGAATTCATAGCGGCCGGGACGGTCATCGCCCGCCAAGCGGGCGGTCAGGCGGACCATCGAGGACGCGGCCGGCGCTTCTATGGTTAGATTCTCGACGGCTCCCGGCAGGAAGCCTTGGGCGTCGAAGAGATAGAGGATTTCGTTCAGGAACCTGACCAGAAGCTGCCCGAGATCGCCGCCCTCGACGGCGACGCCGCGCTCGACCCTCCGCTCGATTGTCTCCCGGTCCGTCATCAGCGAAACGACGGCCAGGGCGGCGTTCCCGAAGGCCTCTTCGAGCGTCGCCCCGAAGGCTCGAATCTTGCCGTCGCCGGCGTGATCGAGAATCCGGTAGCGTTCCATCGAATTACCAGACACATACTTAATTCAGCGCCTTCGGTACCTGCAAAGGCTGAAGCCCGTGCCTACGGCCGTGCTCTGAAGAATTAAGTATGTGTCTGCTAATTCGAGTCCTGATGCTGGAGTTTGCTGTGACGGATGCCGTAGAGGAAATAGATAAGCAGGCCGGCCAGGAGCCAGACGCCGAAGCGGTACCAGGTGACCTTGGGCAGGCTGTACATCAGGTAGAAGCAGAAGCCGACGGTGATGAGCGGCGTGAAGGGCACGCCCGGGGTCTTGAACTTCCTCTCCACGTTCGGCTGGGTCTTGCGCAGAATGATGACTCCGATCGAGACCAGGACGAAGGCGAACAGCGTGCCGATGTTGCAGAGGTCGATGATCATGGATAGCGGGAAAAAGCCGGCGATGACCGCGGTGGCGACGCCCGTGATCCAGGTGCAGATATGGGGCGTCTGGTGCACGGGATGGACCTTGGCGAAGGTCTTCGGCAGGAGGCCGTCGCGGGCCATGACCATGAAGATGCGGACCTGCCCGTACAGCGTCACGAGCAGGGTCGAGATCATGCCGATGATGGCCCCGGTGGCCACGAGCGCCCCGCCCCAGCGGAT
>JAQULS010000113.1 GCA_028749235.1 Acidobacteriota bacterium
CCGGCAAGGATCCCCTCGGCAACACCCTGCGGGTCAAGGGCTTCGCCGCCGAAGTCATCGGCCTCCTCAAGGCCAAGGGCCAGGGCGGCATGGGCCGCGACCAGGACGACACCATCATCATGCCGCTCCGCACGGTCCAGCGGCGCGTCTCCGGCAATCAGAACATCAACATGATGATGCTCTCGGTCAAGGACGGCGTCCTCTCCGACGACGTCGTCAAGCAGCTCAACCTGCTGCTGCGGGAGCGGAGGCGGATCAGCGCCGGCGAGGAAGACGACTTCGATGTCATGGACACCAAGGAGATCGCCCAGACGCTTTCGGGCACCACCAAGACGCTGACCGGCCTGCTCGGCGCGGTGGCCGCCGTCAGCCTTCTCGTCGGAGGCATCGGCATCATGAACATCATGCTCGTCTCGGTCACCGAGCGGACGCGGGAGATCGGCACCCGCCTGGCCGTCGGCGCCCTGGAGAACGAAGTCCTGCTGCAGTTCATGGTCGAAGCCATCGTCCTGGCCTGCGTCGGCGGCCTCGTCGGCATCCTGATGGCGACCGCCATGTCCATGGTCCTGACCAAAATAATGTCCCTTCCCTATGCCTTCAACCTGGGCATCAACCTCCTGTCGTTCTTCTTTTCGGCCGTGATCGGCATCCTCTTCGGCTTCATGCCGGCCCGGCGGGCGGCCCATCTCAATCCGATCGAAGCTCTGCGCCGCGAGTAAGCGGGTTTTTAAGGCCGCGTCAACCGCATCCGGAACGGCTTATCCCGGTCGCGGACCATCCGGCCGCCGACGACCTCGGCGTGCTTGCCGATGGTTTTGACGATCCTCATGGGTCGACTCCTTTTCCATCTTATCGCTTTGTACCCGCCGTTCGGACCTTCCGTCTTAACCTATTATTCATCGTCGCTTCATCAATTCCACAGGCCGGCGGACTAAGCTAGAGACGTGAAAAACATGAAAAATCGCCAAGCGACGGGGCGCCCGTCATCCCCCATCATCGGTCCGGACGAGGCTCGAAGCCTTACGGCCTCGGGCTGGGCCTCCGCGGACCTCCACGTCCACACCCGACACTCCTACGACGTTATCCCCACGCGGCAGACCGACCCACTGCGTCTCTACCAGGAAGCCAGGCGGCTCGGAATGACCTACGTGGCCTTCACCGACCATGACACCATGGACGCCTACGATCAGATCGGCTGGACGAGGGAAGGCCTCGTCCCCGCGGTCGAGGTCAAGATCCTCGATCCCGAGCGAGTCGGCCACACGGTCCACATCAACGTTTACGCCCTGGACCGGAACCAGTTCCGGGAGATCCAAAGGATCATCCGGACGGCCGGGGATATCGGGATACTGACCGACTACTTGAAGGGCGAGAGCCTGCCCTTTGTCTTCAACCACCCCTTCTGGCATGAGGCGGGAGAGAAGATCAACCTCCAGGCCGTCCTCGATATCGTCGACCTCTTTCCGGTGCTGGAATACAACATGGGGAGGATCGCCCGCCTCAATGTCCAGGCGCTCCGACTGGCCAAGGCGAGGAAAAAAGGCCTGGTGGCGGCGACCGATACTCACATCGGCGAGATCGCCAGGGCCTTCACGGTAGCTCCCGGCACGACCTTCAGAGAGTTCTTCGACAATATCCGGCGAGGCGAGTCTCGCATCGTTCCGGCCGACCTGACCCTGGCCCGGCTGAAAGCGGAAACCGAGATCCGGCTGCGGCAGCTCTTCGACAAGGCCGGTTGGATTTCCTCCAAAGACGGGCTCAAAATCGACACGGGAATCGGGATTCTGGACCGGACCGTCGCCCGCATGGCCAAGACGAGACCCGGGGGGACGGGCCTGTCGGATAGGCTGTTGGAACGCCTGCTGGCCGCGATCTCCCGGACAGGCATTCCCGGTTCGATCTACTTCAAGTCCCAGCGCGACTTGGCGGACCGGGTCAGCGGCTTCCTCGGCGGCGCGGGGGCGTCGGCATGATTGCGCTCTCAAGGATTTGCACGCCGATGAAGGGGAAAGTGATTCGGGGCGGAATCGTCGAGCGTTTTGGGAAAGGAGCGGAGGGAGGGGGATTCGAACCCCCGTTCCGGGGACACCGGAAAGCGGTTTTCAAGACCGCCGCCTTCAACCACTCGGCCATCCCTCCGCGGCGACCGTATCATACCGTGCCCTCCGCCGGGCTTCAACTCCTCGGCCCCGCTTTGACGGAAGTCAAAGAACCCTAGTCCGTTCGATATATACTATCCCCGAGAGGAGACCGCCATGCGAGAATCCAAGCCCGTCGAAGACAAGATCCTGGCCACTCCCCTGGATTTGGCCGAGCTGGTCGACTATCAGGATGGATCGGTCGTCAGCCGCGCCATCGTCGACAAGGAAGTGGGCACGGTGACGATCTTCGCCTTCGACAAAGGGCAAAAATTGAGCACCCATTCCGCGCCTTTCGACGCCCTGGTTCAAATCCTAGACGGCCGCGGCCTGATCATCATCGAGGACAAGGAATTTCCGCTGGCCGCCCCGGCCGCGATCATCATGCCCGCCGGCAAGCCGCACGCGGTCAACGCCCCCGAAAAGTTCAAAATGCTGCTGACGATGATCCGGGAAAAATAGAGCCTGCGGACGCGGCTTACTTGTCGATGATCGCGCGGCCGTCCATATAGGGCCGCAAGGCCTCGGGGACGACGACGAATCCGTCCTCGTCCTGGTAGTTCTCCATGATGGCCGCCACCGTCCGGCCGATGGCCAGCCCCGAACCGTTCAGGGTGTGGACGATCTCGGGCTTGGCCTTGGGCTCGCGCCGGAAGCGGATGTTGGCCCGGCGGGCTTGGAACTCGCCGCAGTTGGAGCAGGACGAGATTTCCATATAGCCGTTGCGGGACGGCATCCAGACCTCGATGTCGTAAGTCTTCTGACTGGCGAAGCCCATATCACCGGTGCACAGCGTCACCACCCGGTAGGCCAGGCCGAGGCGCTTGAGGACCTCCTCCGCGCCGGCGGTCATCCATTCCAGCTCGTCGAAGGACTTTTCAGGCAGGGAGAAGATCATCATCTCGACCTTGTTGAACTGGTGCTGGCGGATGAGTCCCCGGACGTCCTTGCCGTAGGATCCGGCCTCGCTGCGGAAGCAGGGCGTATAGGCGGTCAGGCGGCGCGGCAGAATGCCGCCGTCAATGATCTCGTCGCGGTAATAATTGGTCAGCGGCACTTCGGCCGTGGGCACGAGATACCAGGGCAGGCCTTCGAGCTTGAACAGGTCCTGGGCGAACTTGGGCAGGTTGCCCGTGCCCGTCAGGCTGGCCTCGTTGACGATGAACGGCGGCAGGACCTCGGTGAAACCCCGCTCGCGGGTGTGGATGTCGAGCATGAAGCTGATCAGGGCGCGCTCCATGCGGGCCGCGGCGCCCAGGGATACGGTGAAGCGGGCTCCGGTGATCTTGGCCGCCCGTTCGAAGTCGAAGAGGCCGAGGTTGGTCCCGATGTCCCAATGGGCCAGGGGCTTGAACTCGAAGGACGGGGGCGTGCCGACCCGGCGGACCTCGACGTTGCCGGAGGAGTCGGAGCCGATCGGAACCGAATCGTGCGGCGGATTGGGGATGGCGAGCAGGGTCTGCCGTATCTTCTCGTCGTAGCCCTTGAGCTCTTCCTCGAGCGTTTTGATCTCGTCGCCGACACCCTTGGTCTCGGCGATCACGGCCGAGGCGTCCTGGCCCTGGCGCTTGAGCTGGGCCACCTGTTCGGAGGCCTTGTTGCGGCGGGCCCGCAGCTCTTCGGCCTTGTGAAGGGCCAGCTTTTTCGCCTCCGCCAGGCGAAGAAACTCGGTCAGGTCGAGGGCGAAGCCTCTCTGCTCGCATTTCCGGCGGACGAGATCGGTGTTTTCGAGGACGAACTTCGGGTCTAACATGGCCCGATTATAGCATTTTGCCGAATTACCAGACACCTACCGAATTCGGGCCGATTGACCATGCCAGAGGATTGAAATATAGTGATTTCCCATGCCCAAGCCGAAGATCTCGCCGCCTTTTATCGGCCGGGTCCAAGTCTACACGGGCAATGGCAAGGGCAAGACGACCGCGGCTCTGGGCCTGGCCCTGCGCGCGGCCGGACACGGCTTTCGGACTTATATCGGCCAATTCTGCAAAGGCCGCGAGACGGGAGAAATTGCGGCGGCCGCCCGGCTCCGGGCCGGCGGCCGGCCCGTCATCGTGATCGAGCAGTTCGGAGACGTGCGGTTTTTAAAGGCCGACCAGCCGCAGGCCAAAGCGGATATCCGGCGGGCGCGGCGGGGTTTGGCGCTTTGTCGCCAGGCCATGACGTCGGGAGATTTCCGGATCGTGGTGCTCGACGAGATCTGCCTGGCCCTCTATTTCAAGCTCCTGACCCGGGCCGAGGTCGCCGCTTTCCTCGACGAGCGGCCCTCGGACATCGAGCTCGTCCTAACGGGACAAAAAGCTCCCCTCTGGCTTATACGCCGGGCCGACTTGGTGACCGAGATGCGGACGCTGAAACACTACTACGCCGCCGGCATCGCCGCGAGGAAGGGAATTGAGGACTAGGACGCCCCGCAAGCGGCCGTCCGGGTTGTGGGACTCCCCCGTCGAGCCGCCGGATGCGGACTCGGCCCAGCCCCGCTTCGAGCGAACCGCGTTCCAACAGTTGGTGGAGGAATCGATCGATTCCCTGCCCCTGAAGTTCCGCAAGCTCCTCGAGAACGTCGCGGTCCTGGTCGAGGACTTCCCTTCGCCGGAGACCATGCGCGACATGAACCTGCGCTCACCCTATCAGCTCTTCGGCCTCTACCACGGCATCCCGCTCGACAAGCGCGGCTCGTACTACGGCAACGTCCCGCCCGACGTCGTCGTCATCTATCAGAAGCCGATCGAACGGGCCTGCGCCACCGAGGAGGAGATCCGCGAGCAGGTGAGCGACACGGTCATCCACGAGGTCGGCCACTTCTTCGGCTTCGGCGAAGCCGAGCTGCGCGCCGTCGAGCGGGAGGTCCGGCGCAAGAGGAATCCATCATGAGCCTTCGACTGCACGGCATCTTTCCCGCCCTGATCACGCCCTTTCGAGGGGGCGACAGAGACGAAGACGTCGATTTCGAAGCCTTCGCCGGCAACATCGGCCTGCTCAACGCAACCGGATTGACCGGCTTCGTCGTCCTGGGATCGAACGGCGAGTGCGTGTCCCTGTCCTGGGATGAAGCGCTCGGGCTGGTGCGGAAAGCGCGTGGCGCGGCCGCACCCGGCAAGCTCGTCATCGCCGGCACAGGCCAGGAATCGACCGGCCTGACCATCGACTTCACCAACGCCGCGGCCGGCCTGGGCGCGGACGCGGCCCTGGTCCGCCCGCCCGGCTACTTCAAGGCGCGGATGACGCGGGAAGCCCTCAAGCGGCACTACCTGGCCGTAGCCGACGCCGCCCGGATCCCGGTCATCCTCTACAACATTCCCCAGAACACGGGGGTCGTGATCGAGCCGTCTCTCGTGGTCGAGCTCTCCGCTCATCCCAACATCATCGGCATCAAGGACAGCTCGGGCAGCCTGTCCAACCTGGAGGAGATCGTCCGTCGCGTAGCGGCCGATTTCAGCTGTTTCGTCGGATCCGGCTATCTCATCCTGCCCGCCCTGGTCATGGGCGCGCGGGGCGCCATTCTGGGCGTCGCGAACGCCGCTCCGGATCATTGCGTCCGCATCTACGAGCTCTTCCGCCAAGGCAAGGTCGAGGAAGCCGCGGCGCTCCAGCTCGACATCGTGCCCCTCAACAAGGCCGTCATGGACACCTACGGGATACCCGGGCTCAAGTACGCGGTGAGCCTGATCGGGCAGAAGGGGGGCCGGGCCCGGCCGCCGCTTCTCCCGCTGGCCGAGGTGGGTCCGGCCGAGATCTCGCGTCTGATGTCCGAACTATTGGGAAATAAAATAGGGGTACAGTATACGTAAATCCCTAATTCCCCGACTTGGGATTTTTTGGAAACGATAAACAACGGGCCTGCCCATGAACCTGCATGATGTGCTTGTTAAGACTTGGGATCTGAATCCCGGCGGCAACGGGTTTATGATGATAAATGGGGAATTACGTATACTGTACCCCCTATTCTCACCTCTATTCTTCGGGAGGAATCGAATGAAAGCGCAACGCCTTCTCATCGCCCTGGGGCTGGCCCTGATTGTTCTAGCCGGGACCGCGCAAACGCCAACCGCCTCCGGCCCTCGCGGCAACGAATGGGAGGATCCGGCCGTCTTTAAAGTCGGCACCGTCCCGCCCCACGCCGCGTTCGTCCCCTACGCCGATGAGAATAGCGCTCTTCTTCTGGACGGCAAGGCGTCCCCCCGCTATAAGTCCCTGAACGGCGATTGGAAGTTCCGTTGGGTGGAAAAGCCCGCCGACGTCCCCGCCGGGTTCTTCCGACCCGAGTTCGACGCCGCCTCCTGGAAAACGATCCCCGTCCCGGCCAACTGGGAATTTCTCGGCTACGGCATCCCCATCTACGTCAACTCGAGCTACGAATGGGTCAAACCCCCGGCCCAGCCCGACCCTCCCCACGTCCCCCACGACTATAACCCCACCGGCTGTTACCGCCAGTCCTTCATCGTCCCCGACGACTGGAAGGACCGGCAGGTCTTCATCCATTTCGGAGCCGTCAAGTCCGCTTTCTACGTCTGGATCAACGGTCGCTACGCCGGCTACTCCGAGGACTCCAAGACGCCCGCCGAATGGGACATCACGCCCTTTCTGAAAGCCGGGCCGAACATGGTGGCCCTGCAGGTCCTGCGCTGGTCGGACGGCTCGTACCTGGAGTGCCAGGACTTCTGGCGCTTGAGCGGCATCGAGCGCGACGTCTATCTGACCGCCTCGCCCAAGGTCCGCATCCGCGACTTCTGGGCCAAGGCCTCTCTGACCGACGGCTTGACCAAGGGCCTGCTTGACGTGACCGTCGATCTGGCCGACAACACCCCAGGACGCCGAGGCGGGAAACGCACGATCGAACTGACCCTCTACGATCGCGAGGACAAGCCCGTTTTGAACGACCGCAAGACGGTCGCGGTCGCCGGCAAGGATACCGTCTCCATCCGTCTCGGCGGGATTTTGGACAAGCCCCTCCCCTGGTCGGCCGAAACGCCCCATCTCTACACCGTCGTCCTGGCCCTCAAAGACGAAGCCGGCCGCACGACCGAAGCGGTCCGAACGATGACGGGCTTCCGCAACGTCGAGATCGTCGACGGCCGCCTGCTCGTCAACGGCGCCGCGGTCTACCTCAAGGGCGTCAACCGCCACGAGCACGATCCCTTCACCGCCCACGTCATCTCCGAAGCCTCGATGCGGCAGGACATCGAGCTGATGAAGATGGCCAACATCAACGCCGTCCGGACCTGCCACTACCCGGACGACCCGGCCTGGTACGAGCTTTGCGACCGCTACGGGATCTACCTCATCGACGAGGCCAACATCGAATCGCACGGCATGGGCTACGGCGATAAGAGCCTGGCCAAGGACCCGGCCTGGGGCCCGGCCCATCTCGACCGGACGATTCGCATGGTCGAGCGGGACAAGAACCACCCCTCGGTCATCATCTGGTCGCTGGGCAACGAGGCCGGCGACGGGATCAATTTCGAAGCCACGTCGGCCTGGATCCACGGCCGCGACGCCTCCCGCCCGGTTCACTATGAGCGGGCCGGCGAAAAGGCCCATACGGACATCGTTTGCCCGATGTACGCCTCCATCGAAACCCTCGAGGCCTACGGCCTGAAAAAGCGCTCGCGTCCGCTGATCATGTGCGAATACACCCACGCCATGGGCAATTCCAACGGCAACCTGCAGGACTACTGGGACGTCATCGAGAAATATCCCAACCTGCAGGGCGCCTTCGTCTGGGACTGGGTCGACCAGGGCTACGCCAAGAAGAACGAAAAAGGCGAGTCGTTCTGGGCCTACGGCGGCGACTACGGCCCCGAGGGCACGCCCTCGGACGAGAACTTCTGCTGCAACGGCCTGGTCGGTCCCGACCGCACGCCCCACCCGGGCTGGTTCGAGATCCAGAAGGTCTACCAGTTCGCCAAGTTCCGGCAGGGCGTCACGGCCGACGGCAAGCTTCAGGTCGCCGTCACCAACACCTACAACTTCATCAACCTGGACGGCTTCTACCTGCGCTGGGAGCTCATCGAGGACGGCGCGACGGTCACGGCCAAGGGCGAATTCAGGAACCCCTCTATCGCTCCCGGCCAGACCGGAGTTTTCGACCTCGATGCCCCCGCCGCGCCGGCCAAGCCCGGCTCGGAATGCTTCCTCAATGTCTGGCTGATGGTCGTGGATGAAGACCGGGTTCCGCTTGTCCCCATCGGATTCGTCCTGGCTCGCGAGCAGTTCCCAATCGGTATAACCCGGCCGGCCGCGGGATCCGCGGCGCCCCAGTCGGCGGCTCCGGCCGCAACGGCCGCCAAAGCCAAGCCGGCCAAGACCGCGTTGGCGCCGGCTCCGACGGTTCTGACTCTGGAAAAAACGGAAGCGGGGCTGGCCGTCATCGGCAACGGCTTCCGAATCGGCTTCGATGCCGGGACGGGCCTGATGACGTCCTGGACTCATCAGGGCCGCGAGCTTCTGGTCAAGGGGCCCGAACCGGAATTCTGGCGGGCGCCCACGGACAATGACTTCGGCAACCGGATGAACAAGCGCCTGGCCGTCTGGCGGAAAACCGGAGAGAACCGGACCTTGTCTAAAATCGATTCCGGCCCGGCCGGCGACTCGGTCATCGTCGCGGTCACGTATGCCCTCAAGGACGTCTCGGCCGCCTTCCGCATGACCTACACGATCCGCCCCTCGGGCGAAGTCAAGGTCGAAGCGGCGTTCTCGCCGTCCGTCCGGAGCCTGCCCGAAATCCCCCGCGTCGGCCTGTCCCTGGCCCTGCCCAAAGCCTTGAACGACGTGCGCTGGTTCGGTCGCGGACCGCATGACAGCTACAACGACCGCACGAGCTCCGCCTTCGTCGGAATCTATAAGACCGCGGTCGACCAGACGCTCATTCCCTACGTCAGCATCCAGGAATACGGCAACCGGACGGACACCCGCTGGGCGGCTCTGACCGCCCCCGACGGATCCGGCCTGCTGGCGATCGGGCTGCCCCAATTCGATTTCAGCGCCCTGCCCTATACGACGGAGGATTTAACCCAGGAAGAGCGCGGCGCCAAGCACCCCGTGGACATCGCCAAGCGCGATTTCGTCTCCCTCCACCTGGACTACGGCCAGATGGGCGTCGGCGGCGACGATTCCTGGGGCGCCCAGACGCACGCCCAGTACCGACTGGCGGTTAAGGATTATTCGTACGCGTTCGTGCTGAAGCCGCTGGCTCCGGGCGATGACCCGGCCCTCCTCGCGAGGGCCAAATAGGAATCCGCTGAACGGACCGGCTTCCGTCGAAATGAAAAAAAACGGCCGTGCGCCCCGCTTCGACCGTTTCTTCCCCGCGCTGACTTCGCAGCCGGCTCGGGCGGAGTGACCCGGCGCGCAAGACGCCCTCCCGTTACCGTTGCTCCCTTCCGGTCCTGGCGGGGTTGGCGGGCGGCGCTTCGCCCGGGGCCCCGCCGTCAACGCCGCTTTCGGAGACGCTTTCGGAAAAGGCCCGGCCTCGGCTGGGGCGTCGACCCCACTGTAGCGGGTTGTGGGTTACAGGGCACCGCTGGCTCCCCGTCTAGCACGGCCGAGAAGTTATTATAGCCCAATCAGAAGCGGTACGCGAGGCCGCCGCGCAGGAACAGGCCGTCCCAGATTCCGGCCTCGGCCAGCAAGGCGACGCGCTTGGTCACATCGAGCTTCAGCCCCAGGCCGAGCTGGAAGATGAGGATATTCTCGGGAATAGCGAAATCGATGTTCTCGGAGAGCTCCTCGAAGGTCAGCGTGTCGTCCTCCCCTATCGTGTCCTGTATCGATCCCAGCTGGAAGGTGCCCGAATAGGAGTAGGCCGCTGTTCCGCTGAAGGACGCGAACCCGAAGCCCAGGCTCACAAACGGCCGCAGGCGGCCGCGGCCGAGTTCCCAGCGAAAGCCGAAATTCGTCGAGAGGGGGGATGTTTCCAGGGAGGCCGTCGCTTCGGCCTCGGCCGTCCCGCCGTTGGTGAAGGTCTGCGTGGCCGAGCCCGTCATGAGCAGCTTGATCCGAGTCTTCTCCAGGGAGACGCCGATGCTGAACGTGCCGGCCCAGCCGCGGGCGAAATAGCGGAGCTCGAAGCCGTAGTTGCCGCCCTGCGAATCCAGTTCCAGGGCGGGCGTGTAAACGGACTTGACCAAGCCGGCATAGGACTGGCCCAAATTCTTGACCATCTCGTTCTGCAGCTCTTCGTCCAGCTTGTCGAGGAGCCGTTCTTCGAACATGCTCATGAACGGATCGATCGTCCAAATCCCACCGTGGATGTTGACTTCCCAATGGCCTTCGGTAAAAAGCGACCCGAGCGAGGCTTTCGGCTTCGCTTCCCCCTCTGTTTCCGCCCGGAGGGGCTTGGCCTGGAGCTTGGGTGTTTCGATCGGATCGGCCGCGCGGACGGATGCCTCGCGGGCCGGCGGAGGCTCCGCCGCCGCCTTTTCGGGTTGGACGATCCCGCCGGCCTCCCCGGCCGGCAGGCCCTTGGCCCGGACTTCCGCCCGCACTTGACGGAAGAGATCGACGAAAGCCTTGGGATAGAACGCTTCGGAAATTTCCTTTTCGGGATCGACCTGGGCGGTCTGCCTCATCCATTTGACCGCGGAGG
>JAQULS010000114.1 GCA_028749235.1 Acidobacteriota bacterium
CCGTCCACCAGTACATGTCATAGGGCCGGTCCCAGGCGTCGGGAATGCGCGAGGCGCAGCCGCAGATGCCGCGCCAGGAGTAGAGCGCTCCCGCCCCGGCCCACAACGCCCCCACCCCGTAGGGCAGGGACTGGTTTTCCTGGGCCAGAGCCAGCTTGAACTTCAGGCTGTAACGCCGCTCCAAGCCGCCGGCATAGTACATGCTGCGCAGGACGGCTTCCGCCGGCATGGCTCCATAGACGAGGTTGAGGAGGGTCAGGGGCGACGTGATGTGCCCGCTCTTGAGCTTTTCGACCAGGCGCTCGAACTCGGAGGCCGTACGGTTCGCCTCGTAGGTCCAGAGCCAGTAGGAGCCGTCCGCGGAAAAGCGGCTCTGGAATTCGGAGGCATCGTCTTTGGTCGAGTCGGCCAGGTCGAGATAATAGTCGAGCATCTTTAAAAAGGCGTTCTTATAATCCTCGGCATTGCTCGACCACATGAAGTCGGTGTGGTCGTCGTTGGCCAGGTAGATCGTCCGGGTCTGGGCCGCGGCGTTCAGGACGAGAATCCCGGCGATCGAGGCGAGAAGAGTCGCGATCCGGCGTCCGGCCATGTTGTGTCTCCTTCGTTCAATATCGGCTTTTGGAAGGCGTTTGGCAAGGGCCGCATTGACTTACCCTCCGAGGCCATGTTAGTTATACAACCGGTTCGGCCGGTGTTTTCCGATCGGATGAGGGGGAGGGAGAGCGGACCGAAGAATGAGCGTCTCCAACAAACGCGCGCGATGGATCGGCCTCGGCTTGGCCGTGTTCGCTTTCCTTTTCCTCTTCATCACCCGGTCCGTCGAACAGTATGGCGACAGCCTCAACTACGCCCAATCGGCGAAAACGGGCCGGGACCTTTTCCACCCGCATCATATCCTGTACAACGTGGTCATCCGGGGATTCTATCTCGCCGGAAACGCCGTCGCGCCGGGAATCGACGCGGTTGCCGCCGCCCAGATCCACAATATCCTGTGGGCCTGCCTAGCCGTGGCCGCGGTTTTCGGCATCCTGTTCCGGTGGTTCGGATCGATCCGTCCGGCCGTTGCGGGAGCCTTGGGACTGCTCTTGGCTCAGGGATTTTGGGAATACGCGACGCAGACGCAAATCTATGTCCCCGCCCTCGGCGTCCTGGCGCTGCTCGTTTGGGTCCTATCCGGTCCGCCAAGCCGGTTGTTCGAGCCGGTGACTTGCGGGGCGGCCGCCGTCCTATGGGCCGCGGCGATCGGGTACCATCAATCGAACATTATGCTGGCGATTCCCCTGGCCGTCTATTTTCTCGCCGCGGGGGGGCGGCGGGCCTGGAAGCCGTTGGCCGGCGTTTTCATCGCGGCCGGCGCGATCGTCATCGCCGGCTACCTGGCCGTTTACGCAGCCGTAGGCGGCCCGCCGACGCTCGGGGGATTTTTCCGTTACGCGCTCGCCTACACGGCTCATCCCGATCCGGGGTGGGGGACCTTCCGCAACGTCAGCCCGGCCGGCCTCGGCCGGGCCGTCCTCAGCCAGCTGAGCAACGTCATGCCCGTGTTCAAGGCGGTCAAGATACCGATGGGAATCGCTTTCGCCGCCTGGCTGGCGTTTCTCGGCGGGTGGAATATCGACCGGATCCGGCGGCGGGCGGACTCGGCGCCCCTGCGGGCGTTTCTGCTGACTTGGCTGGCCGCGCACTTCGCCTTCTTCTGGTGGTGGTCTCCGGACGAAAAGAACATGTTCATCATCTCGCTTCTGCCCATGATCCTGCTCGCCTTCGTGACCTGGCGGGATTGGGCTGGATCGCGCCCCCGGGCGAACCGGCGTCCGGCCTTGGCGGCCGCCGCGGCGCTTCTCGTTTATACCGCCGCCGCCGTCCTGAACTTCGCCGCGGTGATCCGGCCGCTCCGGGTGTCCCGGGGCGCGTTCTATGAAACGGCCCGGCTCCTGAACGAATGCGTTCCCACGGACGAGATGCTTCTGACGGGCTGGAGCGTCCAACAGCATCTGGCCTACCATTTCGACCGCGGCCGCGTCCTGCAGGCCGAGCTGGTGCCGCAAAGCCTGCTGGCGGGGATTCCTCCGGCCGCGGAGTTCGGGGCGGTCCGCGACCACCCGGTGTTTCTATCTCCGGGCTATATCGTCCCGGATGCGCACGTGATGAACGTCGGCGGCTACGATCATCCCCGAGTCTGGCGGCGCTGGCTGGAGTGGCTCTTCGGCCTGGAAATCGGCCCGCGCGGAGAACCCGTCTCCTGCCGGGCGTTCGAGTCGAAACCGTGCGCCGGCGGCGGCATCCGCCTGCGGATGGATCGTTGGCGGATCGCCGGATGGACGGATTTCCTGGCCCGCTTGGATGAAGCCTGCTCGCAAAGCGGCATGGACTTCAATCCCCATTCGTTCAGGGATTGGTGGCGGGAGACCGGTGGCGGCGAGAGCGATCAAGACTTGCGGGAATAGTTCTGATAAAGGCCTTTCAGCATCCGGGCGTCGTCTTCCCGGGCCGGGCTCTCGCAGATGACCATCCCTTCCACCCGGAGATCGCGCACTGCCTCGATCCACTCGTCGTAGCGATAGCTCGTCTCGGGCAGGTTGAGGTGGCGGATTTCGCCCTTCTGGTTGTACTCGATGCCCGAGATGTGGATATGGACGTCCTTCAGGGCTTCCCGACCCAGACGCTTCTCGACCTTGCTTAAAACGCGGTGAAAGTCGAGGTAGGAATTGGCCTTGCCGTTGTCGCGCGCGAACAGGTGGGAGAAATCCAGGCAGGGGGCCAGGCCGTCGAGCTCCTGGCACAGGGTCAGGACCTCGTCGAGCGATCCGAACTGGGACGGCTTGCCCATGGTCTCGATCCGCAGGCGGACGGGATTCCGCTCGGACTTGAGGATGGACAAGACCTGGGCCAGCTCCTTCTTGATCGCGTCGTATGTCTCGCCGGGCGTCGCAGCGTGGTAATAGCCGGCGTGAAAAACCGCGCTGCGGGCTCCCATCTCGCGGGCCATGCGGGCCGAGCGGAGAAGGTGGTCCTGGCTCTGCAGGCGCTTGCCGGGCTCGGCGGAGTTCAGATTGATGTAGTAGGGGGCATGGACGCTCAGGGCGATGCCCAGCGACTCGGCCTTGGCCCGCAGCTCGCGGGCCGAGTCCGGTCCGATTTTAACGCCCCGTACGAACTCGACCTCCAGCGCGTCCAAGCCCAGCTTATGGATGTGGGCCGCGGCGGCGATGGATGACGTCTGGGGAGTCGAATCGGGGACGCCGGCCGTCCCGAACAGCAGCTTAGACGCAGCCGGAGGCATCGGGCGTCCTCCCGGCGTTCAGGAATTGTTCGACCAGCCGCATGGCGCAGAACTCGCCGCACATGGAACAGGCCGCGCCGGAGGTGCCCCGCTCGCGGCGGACTTTCTCGAACCGGACCGGGTCGATGGACAGGGCGCGCTGCGCCTCCCAGTCCAGCCGCTTGCGTGCCACGGACATGGCCCTGTCCCGCTCGCGGGCGCCCGTAACGCCCTTGACCAGGTCGGCCGCGTGAGCCGCCAGGCGCGAGGCGATCAGGCCCTCCCGGACGTCTTCCGCGGTCGGCAGGCCGAGATGCTCGGCCGGCGTGACATAGCAGAGATAATCCGCCCCGGCCGCCGCCGCGATCGCGCCGCCGATGGCGGCGACGATATGGTCGTAGCCGGCGCCGATATCGGTGACCAGCGGGCCGAGGACATAGAAGGGGGCGCCGCCGCAGACCCTTTTTTGGAGCTTCATGTTCATCTCGATCTGGTCGAGGGGCACGTGGCCCGGGCCTTCGACCATGACCTGGACGCCGGCCGCCCAAGCCCGCTCCACCAGTTCGCCCAGGGTCAGCAGCTCCTCCAGTTGGGCCCGGTCGGTCGCGTCCGCCTGGCAGCCGGGCCGCAAGCCGTCGCCGAGACTCAAGGTCACGTCGTAGGTCCGGGCGATCTCCAAAAGACGGTCATACGCTTCGTAGAGCGGATTCTCCTTCTGGTGGTGAAGGCTCCAGGCCAGGTGCATGGCCCCGCCGCGGGAAACGACATCCGCCACCCGCCCCTGGCGGCGCAGGCGGTCGATGGCCCGCAGAGTCAAGCCGCAGTGGACGGTCATGAAGTCGACGCCTTCCCGGGCCTGGGCTTCGATGGTCTGGAAGAGGTCGTCGGCGGTCAGGGCGATGATCGAGCCTCGCCGCTCGATGGCTTCCACGGCGGCCTGGTAGATGGGCACCGTGCCGAGGGGGATAGGGGCCTTATCGAGAATGGCCCGGCGGATGCGCGGCAGGTCGCCGCCGGTGCTCAAGTCCATGAGCGTGTCGGCGCCATAGGCCAGGCTGACCTCGACCTTGGCCATTTCGTCGGCCAGGGCGGGGAAGTCCTTGGACGTGCCGATGTTGACGTTGACCTTGGTCCGCAGCCTCTCGCCGATGCCCAGCGGGCGCAGGTCCGCATGCGCGGGATTGGCGGGCAGGACGACGCGTCCGCGCGCCACGAGGGATAGCAGATCTCCGGCCGGGATGCCTTCGTCCGCGGCGATCCGCTCCAAGGCCGGCGATAGGCGGCCTTGCCGGGCCATTTCCAATTGAGTCATAGAAATGTCCTTCCCGCGCCGGCGTCAGAGTCCCAGGATCCGGAGCAGGCGAGTCTTGTCCTCGCTCCCGAGGGCCACGGTCTCGATCGCGGCCCGGTCGAGAGCGGGCTTCTCCTGAAGGAGCTTCCGGACCTTGGCGCCGTTGCCCTTCGCCTGAGCTCCGAGAAGGAGATAAGCCCTGGCGGCCGTCGTCATGCGCGCTTCGGTCGGGACGCCGGCGGTCAGGGAGAGGAATCGTTCCAGCCATTTTTCGGAGTTTTTGTATTCGCGGTCGAGGTAGTACAAGCGGCCTATCTCCAGGCAGGAACGGATCTCGGCGGGAACCTTGACCAGAAGGTCCTCGTAGGTGCGGCGGGCGCTTTTCCGGTCTCCGGCCTCTTCGTGCAGGGAGGCCAGCCGGTAATACGCGGCCGCCTGCCGCGGATTCTCGCGGATCGCCTGCTCAATCGCCGCTTTGTCCCCGGCGTCCCGCGGGGAAGGAGCCGTACCGGCCTTGGCGGCCGGCGGAGCCGGGACCGGAGCCTGCTGTTTGACCGTGGCGGCCTGCGGCGGCTTCGCCTCCGCGGCCGTCGCGGATCCGCCGAGATTGAAGGATCGCAGCAGCTTGACGAGATCTTTCCGGGCCCAATCGGGCAGATCGACTTTGGCTATGCCGTCGGGCCCCAGCAGGGCATAGGCGGACTTCAGTTCTGGCTCGATTTTTTCGCGGGCGCCGAGGTAGCCGTGGCACAGACCGAGGAGAAGCCGCACCCGGCCCAGATCGGCCGGCCGCGAGGTGAGCCCGAAAGCCGCGATATCCAGGCTGACGACGGCCGGGCCGAACGATTTCGCCTTGAAACGGGCCTCTCCCTCGGTCAGGGAGTTGAGGTAAAAGGGATCGATGGCCCTCTCCGTCTGGAAGCCGTACAGCCTCCATCCCGCGGCCGCGATCAGTCCGAACATGAAGAATACGACGAGCCGATGTCTTTTCATGAGGTTCGGAGTTATTTATAATCGGACCAGCCGGGTTTGTCAAAGGCATCGAGTGCGCCGGTCACCCCTGAGGGTGAGAGGAGAGATTTTTTTATCACCCCGCCTTTCATCCGCCGGGACGATTGCTTGATCTTTTCCCTTTCCCTACTATGGATGAGGAAGGCCCGGACTCTGGTCCGGGGATTCCATGCCCGTCCCTTGGCCTATGAGGAGGGCGAACCATTTTGGAGCGGCGATTGAACGAAAACGAGAATCCCGAGGGCGGCAGCCCATCCCGGCGGGCAGGGGCTGGAAACCCAGCCATGCCGTCCGGGACCGGCGGCCCGCCCCGGCGTGCGGGTACCGCAGAAGCGGTGCCGCAGTCCGGGACCGGCGGCCCGTCCGCCGGAGCCGGGCGCCTGGCCAAGAACACGGCCTTCAACCTGCTCGGCTATGGGCTGCCGCTGGTCTTCGGGCTGTTCTCCCTGCCGTTCATCATCCGGGGCCTCGGCACGGCGCGGTTCGGCGTCCTGTCGCTTGTCTGGGTCGTCCTGGGCTACTTCAGCTTCCTCGACCTCGGCTTGGGCCGGGCGACCATCCGGTTCATCGCCGACGCCATCGGCCGCGGCGTCCACGAGGACATCCCCGAATACCTGTGGACGACGGTGATGATGCAGTTCGGGCTTTCGATCATCGGAACGATCGGCCTGATTCTCCTGACGCCCCTCCTGGTCGAGAAGATCCTGTCCATTCCGGCCGCCCTGCAGGCCGAGGCCCGCTCCGCCTTCCTCCTGATGGCCTTCTCCATTCCCATCGTCATGATCTCGGCCGCCTTTCGGGGCGTCCTGGAGGCGGCCCAGCGTTTCGACCTGGTCAACGCCGTCAAGATCCCTTCGAGCTCCGCCACCTACCTCGTCCCGCTGGCGGCTCTCTTTTTCTGGCCGTCCCTGACCGGGATCGTCGCCCTTCTCCTCATCACCCGGGCCGCGACGCTTGTCGTCTGGATTCTGCTCGCCTTCCGGATTTTCCCGGTCCTGCGGCGGCCCGTTTTCAAGGCCAAGCGCCTGGGCCCGCTGCTGTCCTTCGGCGGCTGGGCCACCGTGTCCAGCCTGGTGGGTGCCATTCTTGAGAATCTCGACCGCTTCGCCATCGGAGCCTTCGTCTCCATGCAGGCCGTGGCCTATTACACGGCGCCTTACGAGGCCGTCGCGCGCCTGGGCATTCTGCCGAGCAGCCTGGTCACGGCCCTCTTCCCGGTCTTCAGCCTGTTGCAGGGCGGCCGGGCCGACGCGAAGCTGCGGGAACTTTTCGCCCGCTCGGTCAAGATCGTGACGGCCGTCACGGGATCGGTCGCCGTTCTGATCATCCTGCTGGCCCGGCCGATCTTGACGATCTGGCTGGGAGGCGACTTCGCCGTCCGCAGCGGGCTCGTCCTGCAGCTGATCGCGGCCAGCTTCGTCTTCCTGTCCTTCACCTATGTCGCGTTCAGCCTTCTGCAGGGCATCGGGCGGACGGATCTGCCGGCCCGCATCCATATCGCGCTTCTCGTCCTCTACTGCCCGCTCTTGTGGGGGGGGATCAAGCTGGCCGGGATCAACGGCGCGGCGGTGGCCTGGACCGTCCATCTCGGCTTGCAGGCGCTTTTCCTTTTCCTGGCGGTCCGCCGGCTCGGCCTGTCCGACGCCGGCTCCCTGATGCGGGCGGGCGTCGGCCGTTCCCTGTTCGGCTTGGTCGTCTTCGCGGCGTCCGGCGGGATCCTTTCGCTGGTCATGCCGTTGCCGGCCGCCGCGGCGCTCGCCACGGCGGGCTACCTGCCGCTTCTCTGGGCTTACATCCTGAACGCGGAAGAGAAGGAATGGCTGAAGAAGCTTTGGGCCAAGGCCCGTCTCCTGGCCAAGAAAGGCAACGCGGGGGAGACCGAAAAGGCTTCCAGCCAAACGCCGCCGCCATGCCCGGAGATCCGACGGGCGGGCGCCTCGAAACCCCGCCTGCTTCTGGTGGGGCTCGTTCCGCCCGAAGCCGGCGGTTCGATTGCCTGCGGCGTCGCGTGCCATGTCGCCGAGTTGGGCCGGCAGGCCTCGGCTCGCGGGTACGATGTCTCGATCTTGGCCCCTCTGCGGCCGGGTGCTCCGGCGTCCGCCTGCGGCTTCCGCATCATCGATGCCTCCCGATCCCGAACGATCCGGATCCTGTCCGGAGGGCAGGCGATTTGGCGGGAGAGGAACCGGCGGTCCTCTTTCATCGCCTCGCTGGGCTGGCGGGACCGGGTTTCCGTCCTGTCCTGGACTGAGCGGATTCGGGCGGCGATTGAGACGGTGCGGCCGGACATCATCCACATCCACCCCTTGTCCCATCCCGCCGGTCCCGGGCTGACCGAGCTGCCGCGCGGGATCCCGGTCGTCTTCACGGACCACGGTTTCTGGCAGGATCTCCGCGACGAACGCGACCTGGCCAAGGTCCGCGAAACGGCCCGCCAGGCGAGCGGCGTCATCGCCGTGTCGCGTTATTGCCTCAACCGCCAGGACGGGCACGGGCTCGTATTCGGCGGCTTGCGGGAGATCATCCGCAATCCCGTGACGCCTCCGGCTGCGGGATTCTCCCGGCCGCCGGCCAGGGCGGGAAGAAAGCGCGTCCTTTTCGTGGCCGGCGTAGAACCCATGACCCGCAAGGGCTTGGGTACTTTGATCCAGGCTTTCGCCGGGAACCGGGAACTCCGGACGGCGGCCGAACTGATCGTGATCACCGAAGCCGAGGCGGGGAAGAAGGCCCGCCGGGACATGTCCGACGGCGGCATCACGGGAGAAATTCACCCGTTGCGCTCGTGCCGCGCGATGCCGGCCGCTTATGCCGAGGCCGATGTTTTCGCCCTGCCCAGCCGCTCCGAGGCGTTTCCCCTGGTCTTTCTCGAAGCCCTGGCCGTCGGCACGCCCATCGTCGGATTCGCGCCGGCCGTCGCGGAGATCCGCGAAATTCTGGGCCCGGACGCGGGCAGCCCGTTCGATGCTTCGACGGGAACGCCCGCCGGCCTGGCCGAAGAGCTTCTGCGGACGCTCGAGCGGCCCGTGGACCACGTCGGGCTGGCCGCCCGGACGGCGGCGGCTTTTTCCTGGGATGCGGTGTTTCCCGAATTCGAACGGTTCTATCAAGGAGTGAGGCCGACATGAAGGAATCCGTCGGGCGTCCCAAAGCCGCCGTTTACCATCCCTGGCTCATCGAAGGCGGGGGATCGGAAGCCGTGGCCCTGTGGGCCGCCCGGGCGTTGTCGTACGAATTCGCGGTGGACATCCTGACCATGGGCGAAACCCCGCTCGACCGGCTGAACGCGGCCTATGGCACGGACCTGCGCGAGCCCGAGATCGGGCTGATCCGCATCCCCGTCCCGCGGCTGCTGCGGCGTCGCGGCGACGCCTTGCGCGCCGCTCTGGCCGCGCGGGCCGTGCGGCCGCTCCTCTCGGGATACGACCTCCTCTTTTCCTCCTACAACGTCATGGACTTCGGCCGCAGGGGCCTGCAGTACATCTCCGATTTTTCGTTCGACGACGCGATCCGGCGCGCCTGCCTCGGCGATACGGTCGACGGGCGTGAGCTCCGGCGGCGTCCGGCGCCCTGGCGCAGCCTCTATCTCGGGACCGCCAGAAAGATAGCCCGGCAGTCCCGGTCCGGATGGCGGCGGAATCTGACCCTGGCCAATTCGCGCTGGAGCCGCGACCTGATGGCCGAGGTCTTCGGCGTCGAGTCCGAAGTCGTCTATCCGCCCGTCGTGGCGCCCGATCCGGACGTCGCCTGGGAAAAACGGGCCGACGGCTTCGTCACCATCGGGCGGATCGTGCCGGAAAAGCGGGTTGACGAGCTGGCCGACATCGTGGCGGAGGTGGGACGGGCGAATCGCGATGTCCACCTCCACGTCCTGGGCCGCGTCCCGGACGACGCCCTCGGCCGGACGCTCGCGGCCAAGGCCCGGGCTTCCGCCGGATCGTTGCGGCTCGAGGGGCCGGTCTATGGGGAGGCCAAAAGGGGCTTTCTCCTCGGCCATCGCTACGGCCTCTCCGGCCGCCGCCATGAACCGTTCGGGATGTCCGCCGCGGAGATGGTCCGGGCCGGGCTGATCGTATGGGTCCCGCAAAGCGGCGGCCAGGTCGAGATCGTGGACCACCCCGAGCTCGTCTTCGAATCGCCGGCGGACGCGGCGGCCAAGATCGGCCGGGTCATGGCCGACCCGGCCCGCCAACGCGCCCTGCTGGCACATCTCCGTCGTCAGGCGGCGAAATTCGCCATCGGCGGATTCGTCGAGGGCATCCGGCGCGCCGGGTCCGAATTCCGGGAGATCCGCCATGCCGGCTGAACGAACCGGCATCGGCTTCGTCGTGGCCACCAAGGACCGGCCCGAGGAGCTCGGCCGGCTGCTGCGCAGCCTGGCCGGGCAGTCCCGTCCGCCGGCCGAAGTCGTGATCGTGGACGGCGGCACGCCGCCCGTCCGGGACGTCGCGAACGATCCCGCCTGGGCGGGGCTCCGGATCCGATACGAACGATGCCTGCCCCCCTCCGCCGCGCGCCAAAGGAACCGCGGCCTGGCGGTCCTGGGGCCAGAGGCGGCCTGGATCGGCTTCTTGGACGACGACGCGGTCCTGGCCGACGGCGCCCTGGCCCGCATGGCTGATTTCCTGGCCTCCAGCGGCCCGGACCTGGGCGGTGCCTCGTTCAACATGATCAACGCGCCGCAGCCGTTCGCCGCCGGTCTGAAGAGCCGGCCGTGGGTCGAACGCTTCGGGATCTACAGCGGGAACCCGGGGGAGGTGCTGCCGTCCGGATTCCAGGTTCTCGCCGGCCGAGTCGACCGGACCCGCGAGGTTCATTGGCTGGGATCCGGGGCCTCGGTCTGGCGACGGGACGTTTTCAACGAGTTTGCCTTCGACGAATGGTTCGGGGGATACAGCTATCTCGAGGACCTCGACTTCAGCTACCGGGTCGGCAAGCGCTATCGCCTGGCCGTCGTGGCCGGGGCGGACTACGAACACATCCCCGCCGCCCACGGCCGCGGCAGCGGATTCGCCTTCGGACGGCGCGAGGCCCGCAACCGGATCCATTTCGTGCGCAAGAATCCCGAGCTGTCCCTGGCCCGCTGCCGCCTGGCCCTGGGCCTGCGGGCGGGGATCAGCCTGGTCATGGCCGTCCGCGAGGCCAGCC
>JAQULS010000246.1 GCA_028749235.1 Acidobacteriota bacterium
CAACCGGCTGAAAGGCATCGTCTCCGCCTCGATATATGAGACGATCTTCATAACCAAGTTCGGCCGGCGCATCCACGCCGAGGTCAACGCCGCCGTAATCCCCTACCGGAGCCGGCCGGCCGACCTGGTCATCATCCGGGACATCACCGAGCGGAAGAAGATCGAGGCGGAGATCCGGGCTCTCAACGAGAGCCTCGAGCGCCGGGTCGAGGAGCGCACCAGCGAGCTGGCCGCGGCCAACGAGCGGCTGATCGAGCTGGACCGCCTCAAGAGCATGTTCCTGGCTTCGATGAGCCACGAGTTGCGCACGCCGCTCAACTCCATCCTGGGCTTCACCGGCCTGCTCCTGATGGGGATGTCGGGCGCCTTGAGCGAGGAGCAGCGCCGGCAGCTGAACATGGTGGAAACGAGCGCCAAACACCTTCTGGAGCTGATCAACGAGGTCCTGGACATTTCCAAGATCGAATCGGGCCGGGTCGACCTGGCCATCGAATCCTTCCCCGTGGCCGAACTGGCGGAGGAAACCGTGAAGGCGGTCACCCCCCTGGCCCAAGCCAAAGGGCTGGAGCTGGTCATGCGCGTTCCGGAGGATTTGCGCCTCGAGAGCGATCGGCGACGGGTCAAGCAAGTCCTGATGAACCTGCTCGGCAACGCCGTGAAATTCAGCGAACGGGGTGCCATCCGCCTCGACGTTGAGGCGGGCCCGGACCGGCTCACGGTCAGCGTCGCCGATCGGGGCATCGGGATCCGGCCGGAGGATCTCAAGAAGCTGTTCAATCCCTTCGGCCAGATCGACATGTCCTCGACCAAACGGTACGACGGGACGGGGTTGGGGCTTTATCTGAGCAAAAAGATCCTGACCATGCTCGGCGGGTCCATCTCGGCCCGGAGCGACTATGGCCAAGGCAGCGTTTTTTCGTTCAGCCTGCCCTTGTGCTGGAAGGAGATTCCGGATGAAAACGGTTCTTATCATTGAAGACAACGAGAACAACCTGTACATGATGCGGTTCATCCTGGAGAAGCTGGGCCATTCCGTCTTGGAGGCAAGGGACGGCGCGGCCGGCGTCGAGCTGGCCGAGTCGCGGCGGCCCGACCTGATCCTGATGGACATCCAATTGCCCATCATGGACGGGTACGCGGCCACCCGGCGGATCCGTCAGAGCGAGACGCTCAAGAACGTCCCCATCATCGCCGTGACGTCCTACGCCATGGCCGGAGACAAGGAGAAGGCTCTGGCCGCGGGCTGCACGGCTTATGTCGAAAAACCGATCGACCCGCCCGCGTTCGTCAAGGTCCTGGAACGCCATCTGGGCGATGAAGGAAAGTTGTCATGAACGTGCTCATCGTCGACGATCAGGAAGAGAACCGCTATTTTTTGAAATGCCTCTTCACGGGATCCGGCCATCGGGTGGCGGAAGCGGCCAACGGAAAGGCGGCCTTGGAAATCCTGGCCAAGGGTGACTGGGACCTGGTGATATCGGACATCCTGATGCCGGTCATGGACGGATATCAGCTCTGCCGCAAAATCCGCGCCGACGACCGCTGGCGCCGTCTTCCGTTCATCTTCTACACGGCCACGTATGTCGATCAAATGGACGAGGACTTCGCGCTCAAGCTGGGGGCCGACCGTTTTTTCCGCAAACCCCTCGATCCGCGCGTCCTGATGGAAGAGGTCCGGGCCCTTCTCGAAGAAACCAGCCGGGCCGAGGCCCCGCGGCCGGAGATCGTGACCGACGAGACCGAAGTCCTCAAGCTCTACAGCGAGCGACTGGTCCACAAGCTCGAGGATAAAATGGCCCGCCTGGAGGAGGAGACGATCCAGCGGAAGCAGGCCGAGGAAGCGCTCCGGCGGAGCGAACGGCAATACCGCCTGATCACCGAGAACACCATCGACGTCATCACCGTGCTCGACATGGACCTGCGGATCACCTATGTCAATCCATCGGTCTACCGGCTCCGGGGCTTCACGCCGGAGGAAGCCATGGCGCAATCCCTCGACCAGATCATGACTCCCGACTCGAGGCGGCGGATCAGCGAGATCATGGACGAGGAGATGCGTCTCGAAAAGGCGGGAAACGCCGATCCCGACCGGTCGCGCTCCGTCGTGCTGGAAGAATACCGCAAGGACGGAACGACCATCTGGACGGAAGTCAGCCTATCCTTCATCCGCGACGAGAAGCGGCAGCCGATCGGCATCATGACCGTCTCCCGCGACATCACGGAGCGGAGGCGCGCCGAGGAGAAGATCCAGGCCTCGCTGCGGGAAAAAGAGGCCCTGCTCCGCGAGATCCATCACCGGGTCAAGAACAACATGCAGATCATCTCCAGCCTGATCAACATCTCGGCCCGCGACGTGAAAGACCCGGCGTTCGCCGAGGTGCTCCGGCAGATCCGGCTGCGGATCCGGTCGATCGCCACGGCCCACGACAAATTGTACAAATCCCCGGATTTGGCCCGGATCGAGATCGGGGATTTTATCAGCGACCTGCTCATCCACTACGGCCAGATGTTCGCCGTCGACGCGAGCCGGATCCGGATCCAAACGGAGCTCGAAACCCTGCTTCTGCCCATCGAGACGGCGGTTCCCGTCGGCCTGATCGCCGGGGAATTGATCGGCAACTCCCTCCGGCATGCCTTCCCGAACGGGCGGCGCGGACAAATGACCATAGGCTTGCGGCGCCTCAACCCGGAAGAAGCCGTCTTGAGCGTCCGGGACGACGGCGTCGGCCTGCCGCCGAAATATGATTTCCGGAAAGCGGAATCCCCGGGCATGGTCATCCTGAACTCCCTGGCCGGTCAAATCCTCGGCCGCGTCGAGCTCGTCCGCGACGGGGGCACGGAGTTCCGGGTCGTTTTCCGGGCTCCATCCGCCTGACGTCGTTTGACAATCCCGCCGCCCGGTTGCTAGAGTGGACCGCATGAGATCCGCCGCACCCAGG
>JAQULS010000115.1 GCA_028749235.1 Acidobacteriota bacterium
CTTCGTCCTCGGTCTGCGCAAGATCCTGGCCGTTGGGCTGGCGGCCTTCGGCCTGGTCGTCGCCGTCTACTTCGCGACCCATTTGCGGCGGCCCGGCGGAACCGACCGGCAGTCGGAGCCTCTTCCGCCGCAGAAAGTCGAGCGGCAGGAGGAGCCCCGATACCTCGAGTTCAACCGCGACTTGAGCCGGATGGAGATCAAGGCGCCCCGCAGCTATCTGGGCTCCGACGGGCTCTATCATCTCGAGGGCGAGCCCGGCCGGCCGGTGACCATCGTCGATCGCGGCGCCAAGGGCGGCCGCGACCTGCGCTTCACGGCCGAGCGCGTCGAGTATGAAGGCAAGGACTGGGAGAAGGCGGTCTTTTCCGGCGGCGTCTCGATCGAGACGCACGGCATGACCATCCGGGCCGAGGCCTTCGACTACGACAAGGCCGCCGACATGCTCCGCAGCCGGTCCGCGGCGACGATCCGGTCCGAGCGGTTCCATGGCGGGGCCCGGTCCGTCGACTACTGCCTGCGCGACGACACGACGATCCTGAGCGACCGCGTCCAATTCACCCTGGCTTCTCCGAAAGACGACAAGATCCCGTTCGACATGTCCGGCGAACGGATGACCTTCAATTATGCCCAGCGCCGGGCCCGCTTGGAGGGCGGAATCCGCTTGACCCATGGCCGGACCAAGGGCCGGGCCGATATCGTCGAGCTGCAGCTCTTCCCCGACCGCGACGATCTGCACATCCTCTGGCTCATGGGCGGCGTCACGGCCGCCCTGCGGGAGTCCAAGACCGGCGGCCAAGCGAAGCCGGCGGCGCCGCCGGCCGCCGCGGCCGCTTCGGATCCCAAGCCGCTCTTTTCCCTGACCAGCGAGACGCAGGACATTTCCGCCGACCAGCTCATGCTGACGGCCTTCCCCGAGGTCGCTTCCGTCAGCGCCGTCCGTTCCCGCGGCCGGGCCTCTTTCCTTCTGACCGCCGCCGATGGGAGCAAGACCCGGATCGCCGGCGACACGGTCAATTTCGGCTTCAACCGCCAGGGCCGGCTGGAGGCGATGAGCCTGCGGGGCAACGGCTCCCTGACGTCCCGGGAAGCCGGCCGGCCCGAGGAGACGCGCCTAACCGGCTCGCCCGTCCTTTACGAAGGCTTCTCCGGAGTCCTCAAGGCCTTCGGCACCCCGGCCTCTCCGGCCGTCTCCGCCGCGCCCGGCCGGGAGATCAGGGCCGATTGGATCGTGATTTTCGAGCGCAA
Source organism: Acidobacteriota bacterium (assembly GCA_028749235.1). GTDB lineage: Bacteria > Acidobacteriota > Aminicenantia > Aminicenantales > UBA4085 > UBA4085. The sequence continues at coordinate 1,246 of JAQULS010000115.1, forward strand.
CAACAACGCCGACGCCTCGGGGAACCTTCTCGTCGTGCTCCAGCGCGACGAGGATAAGCCGGGTGCCGGCGGATTTTTCAAGCCCGGCCGGCCGGCCTTCATGCGGGCCGATTTCCTGGGCTATACCGACCGGGACCAGAGTCTCTTTCTCCGGACCGGGGTCCGGATGTGGCAGGACGACCAGATCCTGGAAGCGGCCGAGGCGACGATCTCTTCCGCGACCGAAGCCATGAACGCGGAGGGAGGAGTCCGCTTCGTCTTCGTCCAGCCCGCCGGCGAGGGGCGGACGGCGGCCTCCGTGGAGATCTCGGGCGACCGGATGGACTTCGATCCCGCCACGCGGCAGGTCCGCTTCCAGGGCCGGGGCCGGCTGCTTTCCCGGGACGCGGACCTGAGCGCCGAAACCCTGACCATGATGCCGGACCAGGAGCCCGGCCGGGCCCGCTCGGTCCTGGCCAAGGGCGGGGTGGCCATCAAAAAAGGTGCCCGGAAAGCGTTCGGCGAGGCGGCCGAATTCGATGTCGAAAAGGACGCCATCGTCCTCACCGGGAACCCGTATCTTATCGATCAAGAACGAGGTACGATCCGGGGCGACAAATTGACTTTCCGTCTTTCCGATGGTACGATCGAAGTCGAGAACCGGGCGCAGAAACAGGCGGAGATCGTCATCAAGTCGTGAACGATGAAATCGCAGCTTCGAGCCGTCGGCCTGCGCAAGAGCTACCGCGGCAAGACGGTCGTCGACGGCGTCTCGCTCGAAATCCAAGCCGGGGAAATCGTCGGACTTCTCGGCCCTAACGGGGCCGGCAAGACGACCACGTTCTCCATGATCCTGGGCTTGGTGGCCCAGGACGCCGGGCGGATCTTCCTGGACGGCCAAGACATCACCTCCCTGCCGATGTACTTGCGGGCCCGCAAAGGCATCTGCCTTCTGCCCCAAGACCCGAGCTCCTTCCGCAAGCTGACCGTGCGGGCCAACCTCCTCTCGATCCTGGAAACCCTGCCGCGGGCCGAGGCCGGGGCGCCGTCCGTAGACGGCCTGCTCAACGACCTCGGGCTGTCCTCCCTGGCCGAGTCCCGGGCGTTCATGCTGTCCGGCGGCGAGCGCCGGCGCCTGGAGATCGCCCGGGCCCTGGTGACCGGCCCGTCTTTTCTCCTGCTCGACGAGCCGTTCACCGGCATCGATCCGATCGCCATCCAGGACCTGCAGGCCATCATCCGTTCGCTCAAGGCTCAGGGCCTGGGCATCCTGATCACCGATCACTCCGTTCGGGAGACGCTTCGGATCTGCGATCGGGCCGCCATCATCGACAAGGGCGTCGTTTTCAAAGCGGGGACGCCGGCCGAGATCGTGGCCTCGGAGGGCGTGCGCCGGAGCTACCTGGGGGACGAGTTCCGCCTCTAGGGCGGAAGCGTGACCGGCCATGATGAAGCAGCGCCTCGATCAACGGCAGGTCCAGAAGCTCATTCTGGCCCCCGCCCTCCAGCAGGCCATCAAGCTGCTGCCGATGACCAACCTCGAGTTGATCGAGGTCATCGACGAGGAGCTGTCCGAAAACCCCATGCTCGAGCTGGAAGGCGAGTCGATCGACCGCCAGGCCGAAGCCCAGGAGGACAACGCGCCGGCCGAGTCCGCCAAGGCCGAGTCCCTCGAGTCCGGATCCGAGGAGCCGGCCGGGAGCGAGGACGACACGGCGTTCGAGTCCTATTTTCAGGAGTATATCGACGACGGCTTCCGTCCGGCGGCCCAGGAGAAGCGCGAAATCCCGACCCTGGAGAGCACGCTGGCCGAACGGACGACCCTCTCGGACCATCTCGATTGGCAGGCCAATCTGACTTTTCATGATCCCGTCGACAAGGATATCGCCGAGCGCATCATCGGCAACGTCAACGACGACGGCTACCTGACGGTCACGCCGCAGGAACTGGCCGAGGCGCTGGCCGTGCCGGTCGAGCGGGTCGAGGCCGTGCGGCGGACGATCCTGGCCTTCGATCCCACCGGCGTGGCCGCCCTGGACCTCAAGGAATGCCTGCTGGCCCAGATGGACTCCCTGCAGATCAAGGACGAGACGGCCCGGACCATCGTCACCGAATACCTGCCGCTCCTGGAGAAATCCGACTACGTCCAGCTGGCCCGGCTCCTGGGCCGGCCGCCGGCGGCCGTCAAATACCACATCGAGGTCATCAAAAGGCTCGACCCGGCCCCCGGCCGCAAGTACAGCCAGGAGCGCCCGTCGTACGTCGTGCCCGACATCATCGTGACCAAGGAAGGCGACGAACTCAAGATCGGCCTCAACGACGAAGGCTTGCCGCGCCTGCGGATCAACGCCTATTACCGCCAGCTTCTGGCCAAGGCCCTCAAGGATAATCCGGACGCCTATCGCTATCTTAAAGATAAGATGAAGAAGGCCCTCTGGTTCCTGCGCAGCCTGGACCAGCGCGACCAGACCATCTACAAGGTGGCCCGCTCCGTCGTCGACAGGCAGAAGGACTTTCTCGAAAAAGGCATGGATTTCATCCGGCCCCTGACCCTGATGGAGATCGCCCAGGAGATCGGGGTCCACGAGTCGACCGTCGGCCGGGTCGTGGCCAACAAGTTCATCATGACGCCGCGGGGCGTCTACTCGCTCAAGTACTTCTTCCACAAGGCCCTGATCGGGGACGCCGGCGAGGACGTGTCGTCGCTCCGGGTCAAGGAGCGCATCCGCAAGATGGTCGAGGCCGAGGACAAGTCCGCCCCCCTCTCCGACATGGAGATCGAGGCCGTTCTGGGCCGGGAGAACTTCCACATCGCCCGCCGGACGGTGGCCAAGTACCGCAAGCAGTTGAACATCCTGCCCTCGCATATCCGGAAGCGCAAATATCAAATGGAGGGAACGCCATGAACCTGCAAATCACTTCCCGCCAGGCGAAGCTGGAACCCGGGCTGCGGGCTTTCTGCGAGGCGCGCCTGAAGGCCCTGGCCAAGCTGTTGACCTTCGCCACCGACGTGGACGTCACCGCGGCCAAGGAACGGGACCGCTACAAGATCGAGATCCACGTCCAAGGCAAGGGCGGCGGACTGCTGGTGGTCGAGGAAAGCCGCGACCTCGAGGGCGCGCTTCGCCGGGCCTTCGAGGACTTGGAGAAGAAGCTGAAGAAGGAGCGGGAAAAATTCCGCGAAAAGAGACGCCGCGGCGGCCGCGACCGCAAGATCCTGGCCGCCCCGGGCGAGCCCGTCACGCCGGCCGAGGCCGAGCGGCGGGTCATCCGGGCCGACTTGTTCGCGGTGAAGCCGATGTCGGTCGAGGCGGCTTTGGCGGCCTTCGACGCCAAGAAGCGCGAGATCCTGATGTTCCGGTCCGAGGACGGCGGCCGCTGGGCGGTCCTCTACCGGCGCAAGGACGGCCACATCGGTCTGGTCGAACCCGAATGACCCGGGCCCGCGAAGTCGCGGCCGGTCTCCCGATCGTCATCCCGGGCGGCCTCCTGCGGATGTACGGCCGGGGCGTCCTGATCGTCGGCGACAGCGGCGTCGGCAAGAGCGAGAGCGCCCTGGAACTCGTCAGCCGGGGGCACCGCTTCGTCACCGACGACGTCGTCCGCATCGTCCGGATCGTCCGCGGCCGGATCATCGGCCGGGCCCCGGCGGTCAGCCGGTTCTTCATGGAGATCCGGGGCCTGGGGATCATCAACATCCGGGAGATCTTCGGGCCGCGCGCGATCGCCTTGGAGTCGCCCATCGACTTGGTCGTGCGGCTCAAGCGATGGCAGCCGCGCAAGGAATTCGACCGGCTCGGCCTGCGCTTTCCCGAGGACACCCTGGTCCAGGGCATCCGGGTGCCCCAGATGAACATCCCGGTCGCTCCCGGGCGTAACATCGCCACCCTGATCGAAGTCGCCTGCAAGGTCCACATCCTGCGCCAGCGCGGCTACACCGCCTCGCTCGATTTGTGCGACAAGCTCGACCGGGCCCTGGCCCGGCGCGGGCCGAAGCGGGGCCGGGCATGAAGGACGACCGCTTCCTGATCATCACCGGGCTGTCGGGCTCCGGCAAGACGGTCGTCAGCCGGTACCTGGAGGACCTGGGCTACTACTGCGTCGACAACCTGCCGGCCAAGCTCATTCCCACGCTCTTCCAGCTCTGGCGCCGCCGCGAGCTGGCCATCGACCGGATGGCCCTGATCGTGGACATACGCGAGCACGGCTTCCTGACCGCCTTCCCCAAGGCCTGGGCGGAGATCCGTCGCGGCGAGGAGGGGCGGCTCATCTTTCTGGACGCCTCGGACGACATCTTGGTCAAACGGTTCAGCGAAAGCCGGCGGCCGCATCCGTTGGCCCGCAACCGCTCCGTCCTGGCCGGCGTCCGGCTGGAGCGCCGCCGCCTAGCCGGGATCAAGAAGCTGGCCGATGAAGTCATCGACACGTCCCAATCCTCGATCGTCCAGCTCAAGGAGACCATCGGTCCGCGGTTCCGGAGCCGGCGGCGCCCGCCGCTCCGCGTCCTGATCGCGAGCTTCGGCTACAAGTACGGCCTGCCTCTCGACGCCGACTTCATCTTCGACGCCCGCTGCCTGCCGAATCCCTTCTACGTCGAGGACCTGCGGGCCAAGAACGGCCGCAGCCGCCGGGTCCGGGAGTTCGTCTTGGGCGGGCCGGACGGTCGGGCCTACCTGAAGGAGCTGGACCGCTTCCTCCGCTTCCTCCTGCCCCTTTTCGCGGCCGAGGGCAAGAGCCGGCTGGTGGCGGCGGTGGGATGCACCGGCGGCCGGCATCGTTCGGTGGCTTTGGCCGAGGCCCTCAAGGATACCCTTCAAGGCTTGAAGTATGATATAAAGGTCGAACACCGGGACATCGACAAATGATCGGCGGCATCATCGTTTCCCACGGCAAGCTGGGCGAGGAGTTCGTCAACGCCCTGACCATCATTCTGGGCGAAGCCCCCAACATCGCCGCCGTTTCGATCGGCTGGTACGACGACGTCGAGGACTCCAAAAAGCGGATCGCCGCCTGCCTGAAGAAGGTCGACCAGAAGAACGGCGTTGTCATTTTCACCGACATGTTCGGCGGCACGCCGTCCAACTTGAGCTTCACCTTCCAGAAGGAAGGCCAGGTCGAGATCATCACCGGCGTCAATCTGCCCATGCTGATCAAGTTCTGCTCCCTGCAGCGGTCGTCCGGGCTCAAGGAGACTGCCCGCAAGGTCGTCGATCAAGCCCGCAAAAACATCCACCTAGCCAGCGCCCTCCTGGCCGCCCGCCGGGATTGAGGTCATCGTGATCGAACGCAGCGTCCAGATCAAGAACCGGCTCGGCCTGCACGCCCGGGCCGCCGTCAAGTTCGTCAACACCGCCAACCGCTTCGCGGCCGCGGTCCGGGTCGTCAAGGACGGCTCCGAGATCGACGGCAAGAGCATCCTCGGCATCCTGACCCTGGCCGCCACCCAGGGCACCTCGATTCATCTCCGCCTGAAGGGGGAGGACGAGAAGGCGGCCCTGCAGGCCCTGGTCGATCTCATCGACGGACGGTTCGGAGAGAAAGAATAAGCGATGGAATTTCTGCGTCTGCGGGGGGCGGGCGTTTCACCCGGCATCGCCATGGCCGAGGCTTTCCTGACCGAGCGGGTCGTCTTCTCGTCCCGCCCGACCCCCATTCCGGCGTCCCGCGCCGGAGCCGAAGTCAAGCGTTTCCGGGAGGCCTCCGACCGGACCCGGGAGGAGCTGATCCAGGTCCGCGACACCATCCGGGCCAAGGTGGGTGAAGAGCACGCCTTCATCTTCGACGCCCACCTGCTGATCCTGGACGATCCGGCCCTCAAGACCGGCGTGGAGCGCCGGATTCAGGAGGGACGGGTTTCGGCCGAGAGCGCCCTGACCGAAGTCCACGCGCATTACGCCGGGATTTTCGACGCCCTGACGGACGAAACCATGCGCCAGCGCAAGGCCGACGTCACGGACGTCATGACCAAGCTGTACCGCAACCTCGCCCCGGGCGAGGCCGAAGCCGAGCCGGCCCTCGACGGCCCGACCATCCTGGTGGCCCATGACCTGCTGCCGTCCGAGGCGGCGCGGCGCTTCAGCCAGGGCAACGTCCTGGCCGTGGCCATGGACATGGGCGGGCCGACCTCCCATGCCGCCATCCTGGCCCGCTCGATGAACATCCCCACCGTCGTCGGGCTGCACGACATCACCCAGCGCATCCGCAACGGTGATATCCTGATCGTCGACGGCACGGACGGCGAGGTCATCGTCAACCCGCCGCCCGCCGTCCGCAAGGAGTTCCTGGGCAAAAAGGACAAGTACGACGCCTACCGCCGGGAGCTGCACGAGGTGGCCAAATGGAAGTCGGTCACCCGCGACGGCGTCCGCTTCTTTCCGATGGCCAACATCGAGCTGCCGGAGGAGATCCACCATGCCCTGTCCTACGGGGCCGAGGGGGTGGGCCTCTTCCGTTCCGAGTTCATCTACCTCCAGCGAAACGCCCTGCCGACCGAGGAGGAGCATTTCGCCGTCTATTCCCGGCTGGCCAAGGAAGTCTATCCCAACCCCGTCTTTATCCGGACGATCGATATCGGCGGCGACAAGAGCCTGCCGATCCTGCAGATCCAGAAGGAGCCCAACCCGGCCCTGGGACTGCGGGCCGTCCGCTTCTCGCTCAAGCACCGGGAGCTGTTCCGGATCCAGCTGCGGGCCATCCTGCGGGCCAGCGCCCAGCGCAACGTCCGGGTGACCATCCCGATGATCACCGAGATCGAGGAGATCGGCGAGTTCAAGCTCCTCTTCGCCGAGATCAAGGCCGAGCTGGCCGAGGCCAAGATCCCCTTCGATCCGGCCCTCCCGCTGGGGATCATGATCGAGGTTCCGGCGGCGGCGGCCCTGACCGATCTGCTGGTCCGGGAGGTGGACTATTTGAGCATCGGCACCAACGATCTCATCCAGTACTACCTGGCCGTGGACCGGTCCAACGAGGACGTGGCCTATCTCTACAAGCCGCTCCACCCCTCCGTCCTGCGGCTCCTGCGGTTCGTCATCGAAACCGCGTCCAAGGCGGGCAAGGAAGTGTCCATCTGCGGCGAGATGGCCGCCGACCCGCTGTCGGCCATGGTCCTGCTCGGGCTCGGCCTGCGCCGTTTCAGCATGAACCCGATCTTCATTCCGCGGATCAAGAAGGCCTTGCGGGCGGTCGAGGCCAAGACCGTCAGCCGCGTCGTCCGCCAGGCCATGGATCTCAAGTCGGCTCAGGAGGTCGAGGAGTTTTTGATCGAGAAGCTCCTCGTCCGCCATCCCGAGGCTTTTCTCCAGAGCGGCCTTTCGTCCTGACGCCGTCGTCATGGCCCGTGGGGTCTTGACGATGGATTCGGGACTCGGCGATAGATCCCCTGCAAGGAGGCTCAGCCTATGGAAGGACAGACCGTCGCGATCAGCAACATCATCCTCGGCATCGCCATTATCCTATGGTCGATCATCCTCGGCATGGCCATCATCGCCTTCGGCCAGCTCCTGCTGGCTTTCCGCGAGATGGCCCACAACACCCGCAAGGAAGGCGTGCACGGTCCGCACTACAACATCCTCCTGGTGATGGCCAAGGTCAACAACCTGCTGGGCTGGGTGATGCTGGCGGCGGGACTGGCGTTCGGGATTTACATGCTGGTGGCCGGGCACCCGATCGTGCTCCAGACGCCCGCCATCGCGACCTCGACGACGATCTGATCCCGGGAGGGCTTCAGGGCTTGGTGGGCCCGGTCCGGCCGTAGGCGTCGTCCAGCCGGACGATGTCGGATTCGTCCGAATCGCCCAGCCAGATCTCCATGACCCGGGCCGGGGCCGTTCCGGCCGAGCGGAGGCGGTGTTTCGCGCCGCGGGGGATGTAGATCTCCTCGCCGAGGGCCGGCTTCCAGGTCCGCTCGCCGACCGTGATCTCGAGCCCGTCGTCCAGGGCCACCCAGAACTCCGCCCGCCGGGCGTGCGCCTGCAGGGACAGGATGCCGCCCGGATCGACGGTGATGATTTTGATCGCCCCGGCCTCGCGGTGCGGATAGGAACGGTACCGGCCCCAGGGGCGCTCGTCCTGGACGATGGCGGCGCGGAAGATCCGCTCGTCGTCAGAAGGGGACTTCATCGTCGCCCCCGGGTTCGCCCGGGGCGTCTTCGTCGGCCGGGAACTCGGCGGCGGCTGGATCCTGGAAGGCGGAAGCGCCCGGTCCCGCGGGCCGCCGCTCGTAGTGCTCGCCCTCGGACCCGCCTTCGCGCCGGCCGAGCGGGACGATGTTGATGGCTTCGACTTCGGTCGAGAACCGCTTGTTGCCGTCCTTGTCCTGCCAGCTCCGGGTCCGCAGCTTGCCCTCGATCATGACCTGACGGCCCACGTCCAGGTAGTGGTCGCAAAACTCGGCCTGCTTGCCCCAGACGACGATCTTGTGCCACTCGGTCTTGATCGTCGACTCGCTGGTCGTGGGGTTGAAGGACTTCTCGTTGGTGGCCAGGCTGAAGCGGGCCATGGAGCGGTCCCCCTGGGGCAGGACCCGCAGCTCGGGCTTCTGGCCGAGCCGCCCGATGAGGATGACTTTGTTCAGGCTGTTGACGTCTCTCATCATCGCTCCTGGAGCTCTTTGAGCTTCTCTTGGGCTTGGCGGGCTTCTTCGGAGATGGGGTATCTGGTGATCAGGTACTTAAGCACGCCGATGGCCTCGTCCTTCTTTTTCAGCTCGGCCAGGGCGAAGCCCTTCTTCAGGTGGGCGGCCTCGATCTTGTCGGAGAGCGGCCAGGTTATGATCAGGTCGTCCAAGGCGTCGATGGCCCGCTGGTACTTCTTCTGGCTGTAGTAGCATTCGCCGATCATGTAGACGGCGTTGTCGGCCTGGGGGCTGGCCGGGAAGGACTCCCGGTACATGGTGAAACCGTCGATGGCCAGGTCGTAGTTGCCTTTGCTGTAGTCGGCCTGGGCCGTGTCGTAGACGTTGTTGGCGGACAAGGTGGAGGGCGGCTTGGCCGGCGTTTCGGCTTGGCCGGCGTCCGACTTGGCTTTGGCCGGCGTCTCCTTGTCCCGGGGTTTCTTGGCCGGGCTTTCGTCGGGAGGCTTGGCCTCGGGGCCGGTCGGGGCGGCCTTAAGCGCCGCCATGTCCTCGGCCATCCGGATCAGGAGCGTTTCGAGCTGGCCCAGCCGTTCCGTCAGGGCTTGATACTGGGCCGGGACGGCGCGAACGCCGTCTCCGGTCTTGGCCTGCTCGGTCTGCAGGCCCTTCAGCAGGGCCTGCATTTCGCCGAGCTGGTCCTTGAGCCGGCGCAGGTCTTCAGCGGCCGTGTCGATCTTTTTGTCCAGGCGCTGGACCTGCTGCTTCAGGAGCTGAACGTCCTCATAGAGAAGCTCATAGGTCTTCTTCTCCCGATCCTGGCCGGCCACCGAGCCGGCCAGGATGAGAACGAGCGC
>JAQULS010000116.1 GCA_028749235.1 Acidobacteriota bacterium
TTCATCGTGGTCAGCCCCAGGCAAAAGGACTCGTTCTCCTCGAGGTGCCGGATCATGGCCTGCATCCAACGTCGGGCTAGGCCGATCGAGAATCCGCCCTCTCGCTTCTGCTGGTCGATGATCTCGCGCAGCATTCGGATGCCCAGGAAGTAGACCTTCACCAGGCGGGCGTATGGTCCGGCTTCTTCGTCCTCGGGTGGATTCGCTTCCAGGGTGATGTGGGCGACCCCGGCCTCGCGCAGGGTTCGCACGGCCTCTTCGAACGAAATCGTACGCCCCGCCTCCCGGGCCGACAAGAGGACGACAAGCCGGGTCAGCTCTTCCAGCGAAACGCCTTCGGAAAAGGCGACGGCCGTGATGCCGTGGGAGGCGAGCTCGGAGACGAAAAACTGGATGATATGCTGGTTGGAGGAATCCGACCGCACCTTGGCCCGATTGAAAAACAGGCCGTTGCCGTGAAGGCGAAGGACGGCGGTTCCTTCGGCGTGCAGGATGAGGGTCAAGATCCGGAACAGCGGTCCGAGCTGCTCCGCGACGAGGCGGTTGCCGGGCTCGTAGACCCTGGCGATCTTCAAGACCACGTGGAACCGCGCCAGGAGGTCGCGGACAAGCTTTTGCCGCCTGGCGTTTTCCTCGGGTCCGGGCATGTCAGTCGGCTCCGGCCGGTCCCGCCGCGGCGCGCGCCGCTTCGCGCACCTCGGGATCGGGGTCGGTCTCGAATGATCTCGCGACTCTCAGGGCCAGGTCGTCGCCGATTCCCGTCAGGGCCTTGACGGCTTCCAGCCGCACGGCCTTGAGCTTGGAATCCTTGAAGCGTGCCAGGTAGGGCACGGCCCTGCGGTCCTTGCTCCGTCCGAGAAGGTAGACGATACCCTTGGACAGGAAGGGCATGGAATCGCGGGCCAGGCCGGCCAGAACGTCCAGATTCCGGCGGCCGACGCCTTCCAGATAGGAGAACGCCGCGGACCGGAAGCCGCCGTCCTCCCTTTCCTCAAAAAGATCGGCGGCCAGGGGGACGGCCCGCGGGCCGATCCGCTCGAGATAGGCGAAGAACGCCGCCGGATCGTCGATCCGGCCGCTCAAGGCCTCCTCCTTCAGGGAGGCCAGGGAAACGGAGTCCTTGATCCGGTAGGCCAGATGCTCCAGATCCTGGCTCTTGACCTGGACGTCCGACGCGCCGTACGGCCGCAGATCGTCCAGCCGGGCCAGGAGCAGTCCGGCGTGGGCGAAATCGTTTCGCCGCACGAGCTCTTGATGGTGCTTGTCGGCGAATTGGAGGAGCGAAGCCAGAGAGGAAGGCCGATCCTCCAGGCAGAGCAGATCGAAGAATAGATCGAGAAACGAGCTTTCGGCCGGAGTCGAGCGCTCGGCCCCGAAGGCGGACTCGAGAAAGCGGGATTCGGTGAGGTTCAGGTCGGCGTCCGCGGCGTCGGTCTTGGCGCCGGCCGAGGCCGCCTCGATCCGGTTCTTCACGATCGCCTCGATGTCCGCCGGCAAAAGGTCGATTCGCCCCCGGGAGAAAACGGCCGGATCGACGGGCTTCTCCCAGGGCCGGCGGTCCACGGCGCCGATCTTGGCCTCCAGGTAATCGTCGGAATCGAGATATCCGATGTTCTCGAAGTCCCTCTCCCAAAGCAGGCCGACGATGTCCTTCTCCTCGGGGGGGGCAAGCGCGGCCCGCCGCAGGATGCCCAGAAACTCACCGAACTCGGCCTCGGTCAGCCCGCGCCGGAACGTCAGGCTGCGCAGGCCGTTCTCGAACAACCGGTTGGGCAGGCTCTTGAGGAGGTTCGTTTCGGAATAGACGATTTCGCCCGCGTACAGGAAAGCCGTTTCCTTCACCGCGAGCTCGAACTCCCAATGAGTCTCTATCAGTTCCTTCAGCTTGGACCAGATGTCGGCCCGGGCCCCCGCGTTCGAAGCGTGTTCGGGAGGATAGATTCTAAGGTTGGCGGCGAGATTCGCCAACGAGACCAGAAATTCCCGCACCCTGGCCAGCGTTTCGGGCGATACCTCGCCGGCGGCCTTGCGGAAGGCCGGAGAGGCTCCACGGGCCGGTTGGTCGGGCATGCTGTTTACGGGTTTCCGCCGACAAAATAACGAAATTTCGATGAAAAGGCAACTTATCGTCGAACGGCGAGCACGTCCTTTTCATAGCCGACGGCTTCGGCGATCCAGTCCGTCCCGGCCGGAACCGCCGCTTTTTCGCAATAAGCGTCCCAGACCGCGCCGGCCGGCATGGCTTTGGCTTCCTCGCGGAGCGCCAAGCGCTGGAAGGCGTCGCCCGCGGCTTCGGCCTGGCGAAGCTTGTCCTCGGGCAGAAGCAGCGCCGCCAGCAGGCCCTTCTGGACGGCCCGGGCCCCGGTGACCCAGGCTCCGACGCGATTGATGCCGCCGTCGAAATAGTCCAGGGCGACGTGCGATTTGTCCAGGGCCCGGCACCGGATGATCTCCTCGGTCAAGGCCAGGATGGAGTCGTCCAGTACGACGACGTGGTCGCTGTCCCAGCGGACGCCGCGGCTGAGATGGAAGACCAGGCCGGGCAGGAAGGGGAGCAGGGCCGAGATCTTGTCGGCTACGGACTCGGTCGGGTGGAAATGGCCCAAGTCCAGGCAGACGAGCTTCTGCTTGGCCACGGCGTAGGCCAGGTAGAACTCGTGCGAACCGACGACGAAGGATTCCGAGCCGATGCCGAAGAGCTTGCTTTCGAGCGAATCGCGTATCGCCGTGCCCAGGTCGACGGCGAAGATCTCGTCCAGCGCCTCGCTGAGACGGCCGCGGTAGGCGGCCCGGTCGACGGGCGTTTCCTTGGAGCCGTCGGGGATCCAGAGGTTGTGCAGGCAGGGGCTTTTCAACTCGCGGCCCATGAACACGGAGACGCGGCGGCAGGCCTTGACGTGGTCGATCCAGAAGCGGCGGACGGACTTGTCGGGGTGGCTCAAGGTGAAGCCGTCAGCCGCCATCGGATGGGCGAAGCAGGTGGCGTTGAAGTCGAGCTTGAGGCCGCGTTCGCGGGCCCAGTCGACCCAGCCCCGGAAGTGGTCGGGCGCGATCTCGTCCCTTTCGGCCGGACGGCCGCGGAAATCGCCGTAAATGGCGTGCAGGTTCAGGCGGTGCGGGCCCGGGATGAGCGAGAAGGCCTTCTCCAGGTCGAGCCGGAGTTCGTCGATGTCGCGGGCTTTGCCGGGGCGGTTGCCCGTGACCTGCAAGCCGCCGTCCTGCAGGGAGCCGCCGGTGTTTTCAAAGCCGCCGACGTCGTCCCCCTGCCAGCAGTGGAGCGACAGCGGGATCTCGGCCAGGGCGGCCATGGCCTTGTCGGTGTCGACGCCCAGCTCGGCGTAAGCTTCGCGGGCGGAAAGGTAGCTTTTCTGAATGCGGGCGGAATTCATGCGGTATCTCCCTTGGCGGCGGCTGCGCGCGCGACGATCTGTCGAAAGCGGGCGTAGGCCTCGTCCCAGGCGGCCGAGGGGCGCGGCTCATAGGTCTCGAGCTTGAACGAGCCGGCGACGAGCCGGCGGGCTTCCTCGAGCGAGCCGACCAGTCCGAGGGCCAGGGCCTGGCCGAGGATGTTGCCCAGGGCCGTCGCCTCTACCGGGCCGGCGATCACCGTCCGGCCCGTGGCGTCGGCGGTGAACCGGTTGAGGACCCAGTTCTGGCTGCCGCCGCCGATGATATGGATCCTGTCGATCGGCTCGGGCGCGACCGAGGCCAGGTCGTCCAGGACGGCGCGGTACTTGAGAGCCAGGCTCTCCAGGACGCAGCGGATGATGGGGCCCTGCCCTTCGGGGGGCGTTTGGCCGGTCCGAAGGCAAAAGCCCCGGACGGCTTCGGGCATGTCCTCGGGGTTGAGGAATTCCGGCGCGTCGGGATCGACGAACGACCGAAAGGCGGGCGCGGCTTCGGCCAGCCGCTTGAGGTCGTCGTAGCCGATGGGCGAGCGGGCGTTCCAGAGCCGGCGGCAGCCCTGGACGAGCCACATCCCGGCCACGTTCTTGAGGAACCGGATGGAGCCCCCGACGCCGCTCTCGTTGGTAAAATTGAGAGCGCGCGTCCGCGGCGTGATCAGCGGCCGCGGCGTCTCGATGCCGACCAGCGACCAGGTGCCGGAGCTGATATAGGCCCAGCGCCCGCCCTGGGCCGGGACGGCGGCCACGGCGGCGGCCGTGTCGTGGCCCGCGGTGGCCGCGACCGCGACGGTGCGCATGCCGGTTTCCCGGGCCACTTTCGGATGCAGCGAGCCGACCAGGTTTCCGGGCTCGATCGGCTGCCCGACGAGAGAGGGGGCGATTCCCGCTTCGGCCATCAGGTCGCCGGCCCAATCGCGGGTCCGGGGATCGATCATCTGAGAAGTCGACGAGATGGTGGTTTCGTTGATCTGGACGCCGGACAGGAAATAGGTCAACAGGTCGGGCATGAAGAGGAGGCGGTCGGCGGCGGCGAGGATCGGGGCGTTGCGCGCGGCCAAAGCCTGAAGCTGGAATATCGAGTTAAAAGGCATGAACTGGATCCCGGTCCGCTCGTAGAGGCGCTCGGCGGGGACCTTGGCCAGGAATGCCTCCATGGCCGGAATGTTGCGGGGGTCGCGATAGGCGAAGGGGAGGCCGAGCAGGCTGCCGTCGGCGGCCAGGAGGCCGAAATCGACGCCCCAGGTGTCGACACCGAGGCTGTCGACAGGCGGGAATTCGGAGGCGCAGGCGGCCAGGCCTCTTTTAAGCTCTTTGAACAGGGCGTAGACGTCCCAGTGGAGGCTGCCGAAGAGCGAGAGCGGGCCGTTGGGAAAGCGATGAACCTCGCGCAGCGCGATGCGGCCGCCGGCCAGCGTCCCGACGATGGCCCTCCCGCTCTCGGCGCCGATATCGAAGGCCAGGAAATGCCGGTCGTTCATTCTTCTATTTATAAGGGTTTGGCGAACGCCGGTCAAATCCTGTATCATGATTTTCGAGGCGGAAAGCAGCATGGCCATTGTCACCGAATCCCTTGTCCTGACCACCGAGGGTCGCAACGATACCCGCGACCTGACCGGCGAGATCGCGGCCAAGCTGGCCGCAACGGGCTTACTGGCCGGCATCGTCACCGTTTTCGTCCCCGGATCCACGGGCGGAGTGACGACCATAGAGTTCGAACCGGGCGCGGTGGAGGATTTCGGGCGGTTGATGGACAAGATCGCGCCCGAAAACTTGCCCTATCGCCATGACTTGCGCTGGGGCGACGGCAATGGGTACGCCCACATCCGGGCCAGTCTTCTCGGGCCGTCCCTTACGGTGCCGTTCGCGGAAGGCCGCCTGATGCTAGGCACCTGGCAGCAGGTTATTTTCGTCGACTTCGACAACCGGCCCCGGACGCGGACGGTCGTCCTGCAATTTATGGGGGAGTAACCCGTCTTCGCGGGACGTTTTGCCTATGGACATCAAGGACAAGCTGGCCTACCAAAGGAAGGAGCGCGAGGTCCATAAGCGCGGCCGCTCGATCGAGGACGCCTGGTCCAAGATAAAAAAGAGCGACGATCTGTCGACCAAGGAGAAGTTGGAGAGGCTCATCAACCTGACCGGCGCGGCCAAGCCCAAGCCGAAGGCGGCGGTTCCCGAGTGGCGGGCCGAGGAGCCGGAGAAGCGCGAGCCCCTTCAGTATTTCGAGAATTCCTTTTCATCCGATGTCCGCTACGGCCGGATCAAGGTGGGCGCGGGTTTGCGGATCGACGGCGAAACGCTTTACTACCTCGGCCGGGATGAAGAGTTCCAGGAACTGGGCCTGGATACGGCGCTTTTCCTCGATCTGGAAACGACCGGACTGGCCGGCGGGACGGGAACGATTCCGTTCCTGGTCGGGCTGGGGTATTACCGCGGCGACAAGTTCGTCGTGGCCCAGTATTTCCTGGGCGAGCCGGGCGAGGAAGAGCGGATGCTCGAGGATCTGGCCCGGCTCTTCGAAGAGGGCGGGTTCCGCTCGGTCGTCACCTACAACGGCAAGGCCTTCGACCTGCCGCTTCTCGAGACGCGCTTCATCCTCAAGCGCAAGCCGTTCAAACTGGGCAGCCTGCCCCATCTCGATTTCCTGTTCTCGGCCCGCAATCTTTGGCGGCACAAGCACGAGTCCTGCGGCCTGTTTCATCTGGCGCGGGAGGTCGTGGCCGCCGACCGTTCGGAGGACATCCCGGGGGCGGAAATCCCGTTTCGCTATTTCGACTACCTGCGGACCGGCGACTTCAGCCAGATCGAGCCCATTCTCTATCATAACCAGGAGGATATCCTGTCGCTCCTGGGCCTTCTCATCCAGGGCGCGCGGCTGTTCAAGAGCGGGCGGGCGCCCAGGGAAGAAGAGGAGGAAGACGGAGAGGCGCTCGACGCCATGGATCTCGTCGGCGTCGGCAGGCTGTTCGAGAAGGTGGGCGATATCGAGCAGTCGGTCGTCCTCTTCGAGAGGGCCGTGAGCGGGGGACTCACGGGACAGATCGAGACGACGATTAAATATAAGCTGTCGACTCACTTAAAGAAAACGGGGGAGTGGGACAGAGCCGTCATCTACTGGAACGACCTGAAATCCATGGACAAGCTCTTCGCGTTCCGCGAGCTGGCCATGTACTTCGAGCACCAGGCGCGCAACTTCGCCGAGGCCCTGCGGACGGCCGAGGAAGGGCTGTTTCTGGCGCAAAAGACCGGCGATCCTTTCGAGGAAGACTTCCTCAAACGGATCACGCGCCTGCAGACCAAGATCGAGCGGCTGGGGGAGGCGCCCTCTTTGGCGCCGGTCAAACCGAGGAAAGCCCGGATTAAAAAGGGTTGAGCGAGGGGGCGACCGCCCCGACGCCGGCCAGAGCGCGAAAATTTGGGGGCGAAAAAAGGGAATAGATCGCTTCGCCGGGTGGCGAACCATGCCATCGATCTCGTAAGCCGGACCGGAAGGGGAATTGCGAAAGGGATTGGTTTTTGGCATAATAGCCCAGCTCATAGGCGCGCCCGTAGCTCAGTTGGATAGAGCGCCTGACTACGAATCAGAAGGTCGCAAGTTCGAGTCTTGCCGGGCGCGCTCTAAAATCTTCCAATATAGCCTGATGAATGGGGCGTTTGCGATATAACTCTCAAATCCGTTATAAAATCCGTTAGGCCGATTTTTATCCGTTCCATGGATTCTATCGTTTCATTGCTTCATTTCCCGAATCACAGCGGCTCGTTTTTCAATTTTCTCCGCGGTCTTTTCCCGGCCGGTTATTTTATATAGCTGCGCTATTTTCTCAAGGCTTTCGGCTACATCGGGATGGTCCAGGCCAAGGGCCTTCTCTCGGATCTCCAACCCACGCTTAAGGAGCGGCTCGGCTAGGTCATATTGATTTTGCTCATAGTACAACATAGCGAGGTTGTTCAAGCAAATCGCCACATCAGGATGATCTGGGCTTAGCTTCTGCTCGCAGATCGCCAGCGCGCGCCTGTGAAGGGGCTCAGCAAGATCGTTATGGCCTTGGGCTCTGTAGACGCCGGCAAGGGTGTTAAGGCTCTGGGCTACATCCAGATGGTGTGGGTCTAGAGCTTTCTCTCTGATCGCTAGCGCGCGTTTGGCAAGCGGCTCGGCTTCTGAATATTTGCTTTGGTTATAATACAATGATGCTAAGCTGTTAAGGCTCTGGGCTACATAGGGATGGTCCGGACTTTCCGTCTTCTCCCATATCGACAACGAACGATTGAAGAGCGACTCCGCATTCACGTACTGGCCTTGTTTGCCATACAGCGACGCAAGGTTATTTAAGATTATTACAACTTCCGAATGTTTCGGGCCGAGAGTTGCCTCTTTGATTGCCAGCGCACGCTTAAAGAGCGGTTCGGCTTGCGCGTACTCGCCTTGGGCGTTGTAGATCACAGCTAGGCTATTCAGGATCGCGGCCACATCACGTTTTTCCGAAGGATATATTTTCTTGACCTTTTCAAGAGCCTGCTTTAAGCCGACGACAAGGATATCGTACTTTCCCTGCCGATAAGCCTCCATCGGATCGTTAGAGAACACATTCGTAAAACCCCATATATAGTAAAGACTGCGTAAAAATACTGGCTGTGTGCTGGGCCGCTTGTCTTCAAGCCACTTCTTGAGTTGTTCGTTCTCAAGCCCCTCCAATATTTTCTGTTTGTCGCGCCAAATCATTTTAATCGTTATGTCAATTCCAGCCTCATCGCAGAGTTGCATCGCTCTGACTGTTTCGTACTCTTTAATCTCACGCGAGTTTGCGAAGTAGACTGGAAGACTGCCCATCCTCCCGGACGATACGAGTCTCCCCAAATCGTCGTAATCTGCATTGTCTGTGACGATCCAGACTGCTGCCTGCCGTACGGCAAATCCATCCCCGGATTTCTTGATATGCGGCATGAGCACTTCAAGCTCTGTATGATTCGATGCACGTTGTATGTCGAAACTGTCGTTTTCATCCGGTATTCCTTTAGATCTGTTCGCGCAGGCGGCGGAGAGGGAAATGGAAACCAATTTATCGCTGTCCAGAGTGTAATTGCGCTCTTCGATCGTAACCATGTTCTGGATGTATTCGTTTGTTGAAACAAAAAGGGTGCCAATGGGAATGTGCAGGATAACTCGATACGGTACGAGACGACGTACTTTAAGGGTCACGCTCGTTATCCCAGCACCGCGTGATTGGACTTCTATCTTCTCTTCATTGAGAAGATCTACAATGTCCCGACCTCGAAGATCCAAGATCACGTCTTGAGCCTGCGTCAGTCGATTGTGGCCTGGAAAATCCAGGATGAAACCATTCAAGGCTTCTTCGGTTCCTTTCTTTTGTGCCAAAAAGAAAGGTTCATCGTATTCTAGAAGAGCTATCTGTCGTGCCTTTGCCTCTTGAATATGCTTGCCTTGCGGGTAGGTATTAACGTAGCGCTGAAGCGCTCGATAGGTCTCGGCGGTATTTGCTTCTTGCCAGTAAAAATCCTCGATGGCATTCTTGTCTTCTCGGATGCGAGACGCCTGGCTTGCCAGCCTATCAGCCTCCCGATTCCGTTTCATAGATCTATACAAGGTCGCCAAGTTTTCCAAACTCGTGACAACCTCAGGATGGAAGGGACTTAGAGTTTTCACCTTAATCGCCAGAGCGCGCTTAGAGAGCGACTCCGTCTGTGCGAATTGGCCTTGGGCGCTATAGATTCCGGCTAAATTGTCCAGACTAATTGCTACCTCAAGATGATCCGGCCCGAGCGTTTTCTCCCTGATCGCCAGGACGCGCTCGTAAAGCGGCACCGCCTGTGCGAATTGGTTAAGAGCGCTATAGGATCCGGCTAAGTCGTTCAGGCTTTTGACCAACTCAAGATGATCCGGCCCAAGCGTTCTCTCCCTGATCGCTAAAAGGCGTTTGAATAACGGCTCGGCCTGTGCATATTGTCCTTGGGCGTTGTAGAACGCGCCTAGGTTGTTCAAGCTCACGGCAACATCAGGATGGTTTTGGTCAAACGTTGCTTCCATAATCGTTAGCGCACGTTTGTAGAGTGCTTCGGCTTGTACATTCTGTCCTTGGGCGTTGTAGATCCTGCCTAGGCAGTTCAAACTCGCGGCAACATCAGGATGATTGGGACCCACATTATTCTCCGCCACTTCGAGAGCCTTCCTGGCGACAACGCCGGCGCGGTCGTACTCGCCCTGCAAAAACAGCTCCGTGACCTTCCGATTGAACACGTCCCATTCGAGGCCGGCGCTTTGTGCATATACCGATCGTGTGCCTGGAAGAAAAAAGAAGATGGCTGTTACGATGGAAAAAAAGAATTTCATCGGTATCACCATTACTAAAGGAACCCGGCAAAGGAAATGAATATTGTATTCATATTGAGTGACTTCAAACACTCAGTCCTTTTCCCTTTTGTTGTTTTTCCTCTCATTTCTTAAATTCTAGGCAACTTTCTTTTAAATTCTGGCTATAGAGTATTGCCTTCTTGTACTCCTCCTGGATTTTTTGTATTTCCCTTATCGCGTCGCTATACCCGAGGACGATTGTCACCATGCAAGTCCTGACGTTCCTGACCATCTCAAATTTATTAGCGGCTCTGTCATATTTAATCGCGTCAGCACCTTTCTCCTTTAAAAGCGATGTCAGAATTTCTTGGTATTGTCGTACGGCATCTCTTCCGAAAGCGATTTCGTCATGGAGATAATTTTCGCTCCCTTTTTCCATGTCTGTAAGAATGACCATTCCGTCTCTGAAGCCCTTGTTTTTAATAGTTAAGGAAGCGTTCTTTAATTGGGATTCAATAAGGCTGATCTTATAATCCAGAGTCTTCATGCCGAATGTGATTGTGGTATCATCATGTTCATCTTTAGTGCCTTTAGTGTCCCAATATATGCGTTCATTGCGTGACCCATCTTTGCGCACACTTTTCATCAAATCATCTAGGGATTCATATGTTCGTAATCGATCGGACGAAATAGCTTCGATCTTTTCTCCTTGCTTGAGGGCATTCCGGGTTGAATAGCCCCAGCCATTTAAGACATTGGTTATATAAAAGCCCGTTGGCCTAAAGGATTCGCTTGCAAATCGGCCGTCCAGCCATTCTTCTATATGGGCGGCCTGCTCTGATTTTATCTCTTTTATCTTGTCTCCCAGTTTCTTTTTATTCTGCTGGAGCCTGTCAAGATCATTCCTTAATTCGTCTATGTGATA
>JAQULS010000247.1 GCA_028749235.1 Acidobacteriota bacterium
CCTCGCCCCGGTTGAAGAACCCGACGGCCAGGGAGCCGTCTTCGAGCGGCCGGGACCAGACTTCCACGTCGCCGTCCTTTTTAACCCTGACGGCCGGCTTGCCGAGCGGATCCTGGTCGACGTCGAGCACTTCGTCATTGGTCAGAAGGCCGAGGGTGAAGTCGTCCAGCCGGGTGACGTCGCCGCTGAAGATGAGCGGGGCCGCCAGCAGGCACCACAGCGAGACGTGCGAGTACTGCTCGTTGGGCGTCAACGGCGAAGGCGCCGTCGCTCCGTTCCAGTTGGAAAGGTAGCCCAGCAGGAGATAGTCCGGGTCGTTCCAGGCTCCGGGGCCGCCGAACTTGTGGAGTTCCTTGTCAGCGTAGAGGTCGAAGCCGTCCCGAAAAAGTTTGAGGCCGATCTTCTCGAACGAGCTGCCCAGGTCGCCGGCGGTCCGCCAGCTGTTGCCTCCCACCTCGCGGCCCCAAGTCCAGACATCCCCCTGGCCGTACTGGCAGATGTTGAGGACGATGTCGCGGGACTGCTTGGCCAGGATGGCGCTGATCTCGCGGTAGGGCCGCTGGAGCTCATCCAGGCCCTTGCCCTTGGCCACGTCGGTAAAAGTGCACCAGTCGTACTTCAGGAAATCGAAGCCCCATTCGACGAAGCGTTCGACATCCTGTGCCTCGTGCTGGTAGGCCCCGACGTGCCCGGCGCACGTCCGCGGGCCGGGCGAAGTGTAGATGCCGGCCTTGAGGCCCAGGCTGTGGATGTAATCCGTCAGGCCCTTCATGTCCGGGAAACGGCCGTTGGAATTGACCTTGCCCTGCTTGTCGCGCGCCTCGCCCTGGAGGGAAGGATCCTTGGAGTCGGGACGGACGGCCCAGCAGTCGTCGATGTTGACGTACATGTAGCCGTGGTCCTTCAATCCCGATTCGGCGATGGCCTTGGCCGAGGCCCGCATGATCGCGTCCGTGACGTTGTTCTCCCAGACGTACCAGCTATTCCACCCCAGATGCGGGGTCAGGGCCAGGGCGCCGGGCCCGCAGACGATGTTCAGCGTCCGTTCGGCGGCGCCCTTGGCGTTGGACGCCCGCAGAATCACCGCCCACTTCCCCGCATCCTTGATGCTGCCGGTGATGAAACCGGTGGCGGGGTCCAGGGACAGGCCCGAAGGCAGTCCCTCGGCCGCGAACGCAATAGGCTTGTCGCCGGTGGCGGGAATCGCGAACAGGAACGGGGAGCCGGGCCGGCAGCCGTAGATTTTCGTCCCGTTGATCCGCGGCTCGGGGCCCGGCTTGGGCGTCAGGACGATCCTCTGCTCGGCCGCAAAGCCGGCCGCGGCCGCGAACAGGATCAGCAGCCCGGCGGCAATAATGGATCGGCGCATGGACATTCTCCTTGTTGAAGTGTTCTTCATTCAACTAGCGACCGGCCGGCTCGCGCCTTTCGATCGTCAGGCTCTCGATCTTGTGATATGCATTGATTCGAATCCTGCCGCCGGCATCCGCCTCGGCCAGGACATAGCCGTTGTTTTCGGGACCCGAGCCCTCGCCGGCGGCCTTGAGCGTGTAGTAGACGACGCCGTCGATCTCCGAGAAAGCGCCTTCGTGGCGGTGGCCTTGAAAGACGACGCGCACGCGCCCCGATGCGGCCAGGATCCCGCGCGCCTCGGCCGCGTTCTTGACGTAATAGGCGCCCGTGCCGTCGAGCTGCTGGTGGATGAAGACGACGGCGGGCCCCCGGCCGGAGGCCAGGTCGGCTTTCAGCCACTCGAGCTCGGCGTCCGGCAAGTTGCAGTCATCCCAGGCGAAGGCGCCCCGGGCGAACGCTCGGCCGTCCGAGCGGAAGTTCGGATCGAGGACGATGAAGTGAACGCCCTTGATGTCGAACGAGTAATACGTCCGGCCCACCGGTATCCCGGTATTCTCAGCCGCGCCCAGGAATTCGGCTTTGGTTAGGCTGTCCTCATCGTGGTTGCCGAGGACGTGGTAGCGCGGCCCCTTGAACCGGGCGAAGACCGCCTCGATCGTCCGCAGGAAGGACAGAGTTCTGATCGGATCGGGCTGGATGTCCTGGTCCTTGAAATCGCCCAGCTCGATCACGAAGTCGGCCTTCTCCCCGTTCATCGTCGCCACGAACTCGGCCAGTTTGGCGGTCGATTCGCGATACATGCGGCCGCCGGCGGGATCGCGATCGGCGTAGTGCAGATCGGTGATCAAGCCGAAGCGTACGAGCGGCTCCGGCGCGGGCGATGGACGGGACGACGCCCCGCCGTACGCGGCGGCGGCCAGGAATAAAGCCAGGAGGACGGCCGCTTGAGCCCGGCTTGATCCCATGGCCTTCCTAATAACGGCATTCATGCGCGGCCGCCGCGAATATTTTCAAGTTCTCAACGGGGGTGTCAAAAAAATGGTCCGAAGCCGAACAGATATACCCGCCGTCATCCCCCACGATCTCGAACAGCTTCCGGACCGCGCGCCGGATGTCGTCCGGCGTGCCCGCGGTCAGGATGTTGAATTGATCGACGCCGCCGATCAGGGCCAGCCGGCCGGCGATCTTGCGTTTGAATTCCCAGGGCTCCTGGTTGCCCCCGATCGAGACCGGGGCCAGGGTTTCCGAGGCGTCGGCGCCGTTTTGAACGATCAGCTCTTCGATGCCGAACGTCCCGCCGCAGGTATGGTAGACGACCTTGAAGCCCAGGCCGTGCAGGGCGTCGTGCATGGTCCGGTCGTAAGGCAGGCAAAACTCCTTATGCATGCGGGGCGAGATCAGGGTCGATGAGGCCGAGCCGCCGCCCGTCTCGACCAGGTCGAAGCGGGCCCCGCGCATGGACTCGATGAAGCGGAGCTTCTTTTCGAGAAGGACCTTGAGCAGCTCATGGACCCAGTCTGGCTTGTCGATGGCCGCCATGATGAGGGCGCTGATGTCCATCAGGCAGG
>JAQULS010000248.1 GCA_028749235.1 Acidobacteriota bacterium
CGCCTCGGTCGCCTACTGGTACCAGGCCGAGCCGCACGCCAAGTTCCCCAAGCTGCCCGACAAGGACAGCCTGGAGATCATCTGACGGATCGCGCTCGCCGCGAACGATTGGTTTCTTCCGGGGGGGGGCCATCCGGCCCCCCCTTTCCATATCCGGAGCGTCCGGATCACCTCACTACGATCGGCTCGTCGATGCGGTATTTGACCAGGATGGGGAGGTCCTCCGCGTCCGAAAGGACGGTCTAGATGAATCCGTCCTTGATCGCCATGGGCTCTTCCTTGAGGTCGATATGGAAATGGACTTCCATATTCCCGAGTCGAATTGACGAATAGGCAACCCCTATCCAGTACGTCTCGGAATGGCAGGATGGAAACGACGATTACCCCAGAATGACCCGGACCCGACATTCGGTCCTGGCCGCGGCGACTGGAATGACGGGGCCATCGATCGGACGCCCATCGGCGAAGACGGCCTTGACCCCGGACTCGACGCCTTCGGGATTCTCGACGTCGATGACATAGCGGGCGCCGCGGAAAACGCGCTCGACCCGATAAGCCTTCCAATTGGGTGGGACGGCCGGGTCGATCATCAAGCCCGCGTACGTCGGCCGGACGCCCAGGATGTGATCGTAGGCCACCCGGTACATCCAGGCCGCCGTCCCGGTCTGCCAGGAATGGCTGGCCCGGCCCGAGCCCTCGTGCTCCTCGCTGGTGATGTACTGGGAGTAGACATAGGGCTCGGCGACGTAGGTGTCGGAGTCGATGCGGTCCGGCAGGAGCTTTTTATAGTAGTCCCAGGCTTGCGCCCCGCGGCCGAGCATACACTCGGCCTGGATGAGCCACGCGGTGGGATGGTTGAAAACGGCCCCATTCTCCTTCTTGCCCCAGACGCAGCGGGTGATGAGGCCGATCTTGGGGTCAATCTCCCGGAAGGCAGGGGCGCAGATCTTGGGGCCATAGGGGCCGTCGAGGAGCCTCTTGGCGCTGTCCATGGCCGCAACGAGGCGCCCGTGATCGGGCAGGCCCGCGATGACGGCCCAGCTCTGAGTGTTGATGAAGATCTTGCCGTACGTGTTCTCGCGCGAGCCGATGCGGCGATCGTTCTCGCCGAAGGCGCGGATGTACCATTCGCCGTCCCAGCCACAGTCATCCACGGCGCGGCGGAAGCGGTCGCGGGCGGCGCCCGCTTCACCAGCCTGATCGTCCCTGCCGGCCGCTTTCAGAAGGCCGTCCAGCCGATCGAGCATGGCGGCGTAGAACATGCCGCCCCAGACGCTCTCGCCGCCGTCTTCGCCGCCGATGTAGTCGAGCGTGTCGTTCCAATCGCCGCGGCCGAAGATGGGCAGGCCGTGCCGCCCCGTATTGCCGCGGGCGAAGCGGACGACCGCCAGAAGATGGTCCAGGATCGTCCCCGGCTCGGCGTCGAGGAACGCCTCTCTCTCGTCGAGGATTCCGAAGTCGCCCGTCTCCTTGACGTACTCGTCGACGGCCAGGATGAACCACAGCGGATCGTCGCAATGCTTGGTGAACTCGCCCTGCCCGTCGCCGTAGAAATGATGGTAGACCTTGCCGTCCGTGCGCATCTGGCGGGCCAGAAGGCCGATCCGCTCGCGCGCCTTGGTCGGGGAGGCGATAACGATGGCGATGGTGTCCTGGGCCGTGTCGCGGTAGCCGTAGCCCCGCCCGATGCCCCAGTAGTAGAAGCTGGCCACACGGCCGACGTCGAAGGCGACTTTGGCCTGGTAGGGGGACCAACCGTTGAGGAAAACATCGGCCTGGGCGTCGGGGGTCCCGGCTTGGGCGCGCATTAGGCAATCATCCCAGCCGCGCCCGATCTCGGCCAGCGCGGCATCGACGGATGCCGAGTCGCGGTACCGGGCCAGCCGGGTGTCGCGGTCGGCTTCGAAGCTTGCCTTGGGGATGACTCCGAGCGAAAAGACGAGGTCGCGGGTCTCGCCGGCCGCCAGGTCGATCTCGATCTGCAGCGCGCCTATCGCGTTGCCGAAGTCGGTGTCCTTCGAGCCGAGGCGGTCGGCATCCAAGGCCAGCGGGTTCGATTCGTTCCGATAGGGGCCGATGAAGCGTTCGCGCAGAGTTTCATAGGCGGTGATCGGAGCGTTCACCGTAAAGAAGGCCCACTGGTCCCATTCCTTGTTCTCCTGCTGCTGGGTGCCGCCCGTTTCGGTGACCCAGTAGGTTTTGGTGGCGAACAGGGCGTTCCGAGCCCGGTCGAAATGGACCCGGTTGAAATGCTGGTCGTCGCACTGGTTGATGAGATCGACTAAAGCGTGGCCGAGGGCGAATTCGACGTAGCCGACGACGGAGAGGCGGCGGGGGCGCCCGCTTCGGTTGGTCAAGCGGGCTCGCCAGATCTCGCGATCGTCGTCGGGAGGAACGAGAAAAAGCAGAGAGGAGGCTAGGCCCTCGACTTCGGCCTCAACCCGGGTGTAGCCGAAGCCGTGGGCCGCCCGATAGGCGGTGACGTCGCGCCCGACGGGCTGCCAGGTCAGGCTCCAGAGGGCGTCTGTATCGCGGTCCTTCACATAAATGTATTTACCGGGCCGGTCGGGGGGGACGTCGTTGATCCGGTAGCGGGTGACGCGGCCGTGCAGGGGGCTTTTGTAGTAACTGATTCCGCCTCCGTTCGCCGATAGAGTGGCGAAGTAGCGGCCGTTGTAGATGTAGTTGATCCAGGGGCTGGAAGTGGCGACGTTGTCGATGAGATATTCGCGACCATTTGGGCTGAAGCGTCCGTAATTCATAGCCTTGCCCTCCCAATAATAGGGGTACAGTATCAGTGGTGTCCCAACGTTGAAAACAAAATATCTTTCATAATCCACATAATGAACCAGATAAGCGCAGTTCCGGGCGTAATCGATTTGAACGCGATTCTATATAATCGGCGCTCTTTT
>JAQULS010000117.1 GCA_028749235.1 Acidobacteriota bacterium
GGGGCCAGGTAGCAGCCCTGGTCCGCCCAGTAAGTTTGGAGGTTCAGGATCAGTTTCTGGAGACTCATTCGCTTTTCGGCTTCTCCCACTTAAGGACCGGGTTGCGGGCCGCGGCCGTCTCGTCCAGGCGGCGGACGAAGGAATGATGGGGCGCCGCCTTGAGCAGGCCGGCGTCGGCCTTGGCTTCCTCGGCGATCGTCTTCATCGTCTCGATAAAGCCGTCCAGGTCGCGCTTGCTCTCGGTCTCGGTGGGCTCGATCATCAGGGCGCCGTGGACGATGAGCGGGAAGGACATGGTCGGCGGGTGGAAGCCGTAGTCGATCAGCCGCTTGGCGATGTCCAGGTTGGTCACCCCATAGGCGTCCTTCTGGATTTTGTCGTCGAAGACGACCTCGTGCAGGGAGGGGGCGTCATAGGGCAGATTGTAGATGCCTTCCAGGCTCTTGCGGATGTAGTTGGCGTTGAGGACGGCGATTTCGGCGATCTCGCGCACGCCCTCGGGCCCCAAGGCCAGGATGTAGGTCAAGGCCTTGACCACGACCAGGAAGTTGCCGTAGAAGCCGCGGACCCGGCCGATCGAATCGGGACGGTCATCGTCCAGGCCGTAGCCATTCGCCGTCCGGACGACATAAGGGGTCGGGAGGAAGGGAACCATCTCCTTGACGACGCCGACCGGCCCGGAGCCCGGGCCGCCGCCGCCGTGGGGAGTGGAGAAGGTCTTGTGGAGATTGACGTGGAGGACATCGGCCCCCATGTCCCCCGGCCGGGCGATGCCGGTCAGGGCGTTCATATTGGCCCCGTCCATGTAGAGGAAGCCGCCCTTGGCGTGAACGATCTCGGCCGCCCGGCGGATGTTCGACTCGAAGACGCCCAGGGTGTTGGGATTGGTCACCATCAAGGCGGCCACATCCTCGTTCATACACCGGGCCAGCTCCTCGAGGTCGATCCCGCCGTCGGGGTTGGACTTGATCTCCTGCACGGCGTAGCCGCTGAGATGCGCGCTGCTGGGATTGGTGCCGTGGGCGGAGTCCGGGATGAGGACAACCTTGCGGGGATTGCCGCGCTTGGCCAGGGCCGCCCGGATCAGCATGATGCCGGTCAACTCGCCCTGGGCGCCGGCCGATGGCTGCAGGGTGAAAGCCTCGAAGCCCGTGATCTCGCAGAGATAGTCCTCGGTCCGCTTGAGGACTTCGAGACAGCCCTGAACGGTGTCGGCCGGGGCGTAGGGATGAACCCCCGCGAATCCGGGCAGGGCGGCGATCTTCTCGTTGATCTTGGGGTTGTACTTCATGGTGCACGACCCCAGCGGGTAGAAGCCCTCGTCGACGCAGTAGTTCTGCTGGGACAGGCGCGTGAAGTGGCGGACGATCTCGACCTCGGAAGCTTCCGGGAAGCCTTCGATGCCGTCCCGGACGGCCAGGCCGTCCAGGGCTCCCTTGGCTTCGGGCACGTCGAGAGCGGGCATGGCATAGGCGCGCTTGCCCTTGGCGCTGAGCTCGAAGATGAGCGGTTCGCGGATCATCGCAGCACCTCCTCGAGGGCGGCGGCGAGCCTGTCGATCGAGGCTTTCGTCCGAACCTCGGTGACGGCGACGAGCAGGGCCTTGGCGGCATCCGGCTCGAAGCCGCCGAGCGGCAGGCCGCCCAGGATGCCCTTGGCCTTGAGCGCGGCCGCGGCGGCCGCGGCGTCCTTGGGCAGGTCCAGGACGAACTCATTGAAGAAGGGGCCGCTAAAGCGGAGCTTGACGCCGGGGATCTTGGACAGGACGGTCGCGGCGTACTTGGCCTTATGCACATTCTGCAGGGCCATCTCGCGCAGGCCCTCCCGGCCCAGAGTCTCCAGGAACATGGTCGCCCGCAGGGCGCACCAGGCCTGGTTGGAGCAGATGTTGGAGGTGGCCTTCTCCCGCCGGATGTGCTGCTCGCGGGTGGACAGGGTCAGGACGAAGCCGCGTTTGCCGTCCACGTCCTTGGTCTGGCCGGCGACGCGGCCGGGAAGCTGCCGGAGGTGGGCCTTGGCGCAGGCCATGAAGCCCAGGAAGGGGCCGCCGAAGGCCGGCGGCAGGCCGAACGACTGGGCCTCGCCGCAGACGATGTCGGCGCCCATCTTGCCGGGCGCTTCCAGGAGGCCGAGGGACAAGGCCTCGGCGGCGACGGCCGCCAGCAGGCCCTTGCGGGCGTGGGCGGTTTCGGCGCAGGCCTTGAGGTCCTCGACGACGCCGAAAAAGTTCGGCGACTGGACCAGGATTCCGGCCACGTCGTCGCCCATCTTTTCGCGCAGCTCGGCCGACTTCAGGCCGCCGCACGTGCCGTATCCGACTTCCTCAATGACCAGGCCGACGTTGCGGGTGTAGGTCCGGATGGTCTCGCGGTACTGCGGGTGCAGGGACCGGGCGACCAGGATCCGGTTGCGGCCGGTCAGCCGGTGAATCATCAGGACGGCCTCGGCCGCCGCATGGGCCCCGTCGTAAAGCGAGGCGTTGGAGACGTCCAGCCCGGTGAGCTGGCAGATGAGCGTCTGGTACTCGAAGATCGCCTGCAGGGTGCCTTGGGCGACCTCGGGCTGATAGGGCGTATAGGGCGTCACGAACTCGGTCCGGGAGCTCAGGCTGTCGACGATCGAAGGGATGAAATGGTCATAGACGCCGGCTCCCAGGAAGGAGAGGTAGTCGCCGTAGGTGTTCTTGGCCGCGATCCCGGACATATGGCGGTCGAGCTCGGGCTCGGCCATGGCCGGAGGCAGGTTCAGGAGCCGCCGCAGGCGGACTCCTTCGGGAATGCAGTGGAAGAGGTCGGCCGGCGTTCGGACCCCGACGCGGGCCAGCATCTCCCTCTTGTCGTCGTCGCTGAGGGCGATATAGCTCATCGCCGCCTCAATGGGTCAGGCCTTCCAGATACTTCTCGTAGTCGGCGGCCTTCATCAGGGCGCCCAAGTCGGCCTGGTTGGCCATCTTGAGGCGGATGATCCAGCCCTTGCCGTGGGGGTCCTGGTTGACGGCCTCGGGGGCGGTGCCCAATTCGGCGTTGATCGCCGTGACCTCGCCGGAAACCGGGGCGAAGACCTCGGAGACGGCCTTGACCGACTCGATGGAGCCGATCGTCTGGTGCACGGCCAGGACCTTGCCGATCTCGGGCTGTTCTACGAAGACGACGTCGCCGAGCTGCTTCTGGGCGAAGTCGCTGATGCCGATCGTGGCCGTGTCGCCGTCGACCGCCACCCACTCGTGATCCTTGGTGAAATAAAAGTTCTGGGGATACATGACGGACCTCCTTGTCAGCTTATGATTTAAATTCTCAATAATCGCGCTTGTAGAACGGCGTCGGGACGACGACCGCCTTGAGCCGCTTATCGCGGACGCCGATGGCGAACTCGGTGCCGATCGCGGTCTTGGCGATCGGCAGATAGACGAAGCCGATGCTCTTCTTGAACAGCGGCGAGTACGTGCCCGAGGAGACTTGGCCGTAGGGCTTGCCGTCGACGAAGACCGGATAATGCGGGCGGGCGATACCCTTGTCGACCAGCTCGAACCCGACCCACTTGCGGCTGATGCCCTGCTCGTTCTGGCGGACGATCACGTCGCGGCCCAGGAAGTCGCCCTTCTTGAACTTGACGATCCACTTGAAGTCGCACTCCAGCGGCGTCGTGGTGTCGTCGATGTCGTTGCCGTAGAGGGGCAGCTTGGCTTCCAGGCGCAGGGTGTCGCGGGCGCCCAGGCCGACCGGCTGCAGGCCGAGCGGCGCGCCCTTCTCCATGATCGCGTCCCAGAGAATGCCGGGCTCCTGGTCGAGGGTGTAGATCTCGAACCCGTCCTCGCCGGTGTAGCCGGTCCGGGAGACGATGCATTCCTTGCCCGCCACCTTGCCGAAGGCGAAGGTGAACGAGTGCATGGGGGCCAGGTTGATGTCGGTCAGGGGCTGCAGGATGGGGATGGCCTGGCGGCCCTGCAGGGCCAGCTGGCTGTAGCGGTCCGAGGCGTTGTCCAGGGAGATCTCGTAGCCGCCCTTGACGGACTGGATGTAGGCATAGTCCTTGTCGGTGTTGGCGGCGTTGACGACGAGCAGGAAGAACTCGGGATGGACGCAGTAAACCAGCATATCGTCGACGTAGGTGCCCTTGGCCGTCATCAGGCCGGTGTACTGGATCATGCCGGGCGAAAGGCGGGCGGCGTCGTTCGGGGAGATGTGCTGGACGAAGGCCAGGGCGTCCCGGCCGGTGACGTGAATTTCGCCCATGTGGCTGACGTCGAACAGCCCGGCGGCATGCCGGCAGGCCAGGTGCTCCTCTATAAGCCCCTTATATTCGACGGGCATATCCCAGCCGCAAAACTCGATCATCTTGGCGCCCAGCTTGCGGTGATGGGCGTTGAAGCGGGTCTTCTTCATGGATGAATTCCTTTCATGGAGGATCGAAAAAAGCGAGGGCCAAAAGTACCATAACCGGGGGACGCAATCAAGGCGGGGATGGCGCCGCGGGACGTCCATCGGGCGGTGGATTTGCGCCTTCGGTCCGAGTACAATAACCCACACCGGAAGGAGCCGTGAGCCTGGTCATGAAGGATGTGTCCATCGTCTTTCCGACCTACAACGAGAAAGACAATATCCGTCCGCTCATCGAGGAGGTTCTCCGCCACACCCCGGCGGGCACCGAAGTCATCGTCGTCGACGATGATTCGCCTGACGGAACCTGGAGAATCGTCGAGACCATGCAGGCCCGCCTGCCGCAGCTGCGGCTGATCCATCGCACGAACGAGCGGGGCCTGACCTCCGCCCTCCGCGCCGGCATCGCGGCGGCCGAGGGCGGAATCGTCGTCTGGTCGGACTGCGATTTTTCCATGCCGCCGGCCAAGGTCGAGGACTTGCTGGCCGAAATCGCGGCCGGAGCCGACGTCGCGGTCGGCAGCCGCTTCGTCGAGGGCGGCGGTGTCCGGATCATCCACGGCTCGGGCGACACCCTGATGGCCTACCTCATGAGCCGGACCCTCAACGGCTTCGTCCGGCGGGTCCTGGGCCGGAGCTTCCACGACTACACCAGCGGCTTCATCGCCGCCCGCCGCGAGGTCCTGGCGCGGATCCCGCTGCGCGGCGGCTACGGGGAATATTTCATCGACCTCGTCCACCGGGCCCGCAAGCTCGGGTACAAGGTCGTCGAGAGTCCGTACCTCTGCGTCGAGCGGAGGTCGGGCGTCGGCAAGACGGGCCAGCGGTTCGGGGATTTCATCCGCAAGGGATGGAAATACGTCTGGCTAACGGTCAAGCTGCGCTTCACGCGGATTCGTTGAGCCCGGGCCGGGACCGGGGAGGAAGAGAGGAGGCTTTCGTGAACAAGGGACTGACCAGGATCGAAAAGGACGGCGAGATCTACGCC
The DNA here is from genome assembly GCA_028749235.1 of Acidobacteriota bacterium. Lineage (GTDB taxonomy): Bacteria > Acidobacteriota > Aminicenantia > Aminicenantales > UBA4085 > UBA4085. The sequence goes on from JAQULS010000117.1 coordinate 5,365, forward strand.
ATCGTCCTGCGGCGGTCGTATTCCGCCCCGGGTCCGACGTTCTTCACGCCGGGCGAGTTCTCGCAGCAGCTGGGCATGCTCGTCCATCCCAAGGGCAAGGTCGTCAAGCGCCACCGCCACAAACTGGTCCGGCGGGAGATCTTCCGGACCCAGGAGGTCCTGGTCCTTCTCGAAGGGGAGATCCGGGTCGACATCTGCACCGACGAGGGGGACAAGATCAAATCCTTCCGGCTCCATCCCGGCGACGCGGTCCTGCTGGCCCGGGGCGGCCATTCGGTCAAAGTCCTGGAAGCGGCCAAGATCATCGAGGTCAAGCAGGGCCCCTACGCCGGGTTCGACGACAAAGAGTTCTTCTGATGATCCCGGTCAACGCTCCGCTCCTGGCCAAAAACACCCTGCGCTACGTGTCCGACTGCGTTCGGACCGGGTGGATCTCCTCGGCCGGATCCTATATCGGCAAGTTCGAGGCGTCCTTCGCCGAATACCTGGGTGTCGAACACGCCGTCACCACGACCAGCGGCACGACGGCCCTGCACCTGGCCCTGGCGGCCATGGCCATCGGCCGCGGGGACGAAGTCGTCATTCCCGCCCAGACCATGATCGCGGTCCCCTACGCCGTCCTCTACACCGGCGCCAAGCCGGTCATCCTGGACGTCGACCGCGAGACGTATAATCTCGACCCGGACCGGGTGGCGGAGTTCCTCAAGCGGGGCTGCCGCTACGACAAGCGGGCCAAGGCCCTCCTCAATCGCAAGACCGGCCGGCGGGTGCGGGCGCTTCTGCCCGTGCATCTCTATGGCCATCCCTGCGCCATGGACGAGCTCCTCAGCCTGGCCGGGGAGTTCGGCCTCCCGGTCATCGAGGACGCGGCCGAGGCCCACGGCGCCATCTACCGGCCCGACGGCCGCAAAGCCCCGCGATTCTGCGGCGCCATGGGGACCATCGGCTGCTTCAGCTTCTACGCCAACAAGATCATCACCACGGGCGAAGGCGGCATGATCGTCACCGACGACGACGCCCTGGCCGAGCGCGCCCGCCGGCTCAAGGACCTGGCCCATGCGCCGGGCCGCCGGTTCCTGCATACCGAGCTGGCCTTCAATTACCGCATGACCAACGTCCAGGCCGCGATCGGCCTGGCCCAGGTCGAGGAGATCGACCGCTTCATCGCCCTGAAGCGCAGGATGGCCGAGGCCTACGGCCGCCGCCTGGGCCGCATACCCGGGCTGAGCCTGCCGGTGGAGAAATCCTGGGCCCGGAGCGTCTACTGGATGTACGCCGTCGTCGTGGAGGACGAGTTCGGGATGTCCCGCGATGATCTGATGGCCCGGCTCAAGGAGCGGGGCGTCGACACCCGGACGTTCTTCATCCCCGTCCACCGGCAGCCGGTCTTCGCCAAGGATTCCGATTACGCCGAAGCGGATTGCCCGGTGTCGGACGATCTCGGCCGGCGGGGATTCTATCTGCCGTCGGGCCTGGCCTTGAAGCCCGCCCAGATCAGGGCCGTAGCCCAAGCCGTCAGGGATATTCGGGCCGACTGCTAGCTCTATTCATTTGAGTTGCGGACATCCGTTGACACGAACGCGACGTCCCTCCCTCACTACGCGGGAGGGGTTAAGGCTCGATTAGTACAGGGTGATTCCGTTTTGCTTGGGGAGAGTCCAGTGCGCAGAAGCAAACAAGCCGTCGGGACAGAAGTCGCCGCGGCGACCTAACCGTACGGAAGGCCTCATATAGGCTTTTGAGAGAATGATGCAATAGATGAAGTGGTTACAAGGTAACATTCTTTTTTCAATAGCTTTTCCAGCTCATCTATTTCCCAATTGCCTTTGTCTCCCTCAACGCGCCACTTCATATTGTATGCCTCTCTCTTGCAGGCATCGAAATTCTTTGGAGCAAGTGTAAGCCACGGCTTTTCAGATGTCGTCGTGCTGTTGAAACCGCTGAAAGTTGGCGCATGCATATAGACCAAATTCTTGGCCAGGTAACGCAGGTAGTCCTCAGTATTTCCCCTAGCTCCGTTATAGATCAGCTCCTTGTTGAAAACGATATTCTTGCGCCGGCAAAGCAGATCTCTCAGCTCCCAGGGATTAATGATATTTCCTCCACCATCGCCAAGATATCCATTGTACGATGGATCGGCCATCACCCATTTGGAGAAGTTCTTACACCATACTACGTTGACTAAATGATTATCATAATCGAACGGATTCATAGGGTTAAGAGATACAATATGGCATTTCAGTTCTAAGGAAAGACAGGCCTCCATAAGCACAATAGCGTGCATATAGCAATTGATGCCATTATCCTGGCCCTTATCGAATGAGTACTCCAGAAGCCCGATAGCGTTCATAGGAAGCGATTTACAGACTTCCGGCAGAGCAGCTGTAATGTCGGGCCTATAGTTAATGTGCTCTTTCATCCAATTCATTAAATGAGTCGTCTTTGACCAATCATCTCCGGTCCCAGCAATTCGATCGAGTTGATACTTTTCGCGCAGTCGTTTGAGTTCAGGGTGAATAAAATCGTATTGAAAGTTGGGTGCCTTTGGGTCCGGAAAGAGATCGAATTCATCATACAAGCGCAGAAGCCCGGTGTACAATCTGAGCTGGTAACTTATCGGAAACTTATCCGCCTGAGCCGAAGGCACTACAGGATTCGAAGCAAAAACACCGTCGGGAATTGACAATGCGGTTGCCGCAATTCCAGCTGTCTTAATAAAACTGCGCCTCGTCTGCATATTTCTTTTCATACGACATTCTCAATTTTGGATTAGAGGATAAGAATTTTCTTTTCCGCCCGAAGCTTGGGCTTGTTTGGAATCGGCTTGAATCTCCATGCTGACACCATCGGCGAGGATACTCCGGCCCAAAAGCACTGTCAATCGCGGCCCGGAGCGCCGGAAAGCGGCCTGCCCAGTTATCAAACGTCCGGCTCCGACAACCGCGAGGCAATGATCCTGACGCATTTCGCCGCCCGGCTCAACGATCAAGGAACCTATTCGACTACGGAAGATGGCCGAGGCCCACGGTCGCCTGCTGGGCGGTGTCGAAGGGCTTACGCTGTCCGCCGAAAAGCCCTGGACCAGGAGCGTCTACGCGTCCGGGAATCCAGTCACGCCTCCCAGATCCGCAGGCCTGGAACGTGCGTGAAATGGGCGTCGAACGTGATGAGAACAGAGCCCGTCTCCATGGCCTGGGCGGCGATCCAGACATCGTTCGTCGGAATCGGCCGTCCGGCTTGGCGCAGGGCGGACCGGATCCGGGCATAGCAGTCGGCCGTCTCCTCTCCCGCGGGCAGAAAGGCAACCGAAGGCTTTGCGAAGAATGCGGTCAGGATTTTCCGATTCAGAGCCTCATGCGTACCGACTTTGAATCCGGCTTTCAGCTCGGCCAGGACGAAGACCGATAGATAGACGGTCTTGGCTCGGGAAAGCGCCGCCAGGACCGACCGGTCCCCCGAAACGAAGCGCGTGTAAGCGCAGGAATCGATCAGAACCCGGGTCACGACCAAGCCTCCGTATCCACCACATCCATATCCGAAAGGCTTTTTTCGAGTTCGGCGGCCTCCGCGGCCGGAAGAGCCCCGCAGAGATTTTCAAAATCCGAGTTCGGGCCCGACTTCTCCCCCGCCAACCCCAACGAGTCGGCCAGGATTCTCTTTATGGTCTTATTGGCGCTCAAGCCGTACTCGGCCGACTTTTCCTTTATTTTCAGGGACATGTCCCGATCGACGCCGTGAATGGACATCGTTTTCATGGCCTCACCTGTTCTTTCGATGATTCATTATGCATCTTAGTATGATTCATTCGATAATGGCCGTCAATCCTCTTCTCCAAAAGGAACGAGCCGGCGCGCTGCGGCGGTGCGATAAAAATGGGATACGTCACCGCCGCGAATATGGTAATTTACCGTCTATGGAAGCCCGGGAATACCAAGCCCATTTCGAGCTCGAGGAGCGCCATTGGTGGTTCCGGGCCCGGCGCAAACTGGCCTTCGGGCTGCTTCGCCGCTACATTCCCCGGGACGGATCGCCCCGGATTCTAGACGCCGGCTGCGGCACGGGCCTCAACCTGGCCGGGCTGGCCGAGCTGGGAGCCGCCTACGGCTGCGACTTCGCCCCGGAGGCGCTGGCCTTCTGCCGCGAGCGCGGCTTGACCGGATTGGCGCGGGCCGACGTCAACCGGCTCCCCTACCGCGACGCCGTCTTCGACCTGATGACCTTCTTCGACGTGCTTTACCATGAAGCCGTGCTCGACGATGTCTCGGTCCTGCGCCAAGCCGGCCGCCTTTTAAAGCCCGGCGGATTCATCCTCATCACGGACTCGGCCTTCGAGTTCCTGCGCGGCCCGCACGATGCGGCCATGCACGGAGCCCGGCGCTACACGCGGCGGGAAATGGAAGAGAAGCTCAAGGCGGCCGGGCTCGAGCCGGTCCGCTCCACCTATTTTTATATGACCGTTTTTCCGGCGGTCTATGGGCGCCGCCGGTTCGAGCGGCGGCGCGCCGCCCGGCATCCCGAGACGGCTCTCCGGTCCGACCTGGCCCCGGCCGCCCGGCCGGTGAACGCGGCTCTCACCGCGCTTCTCACGCTGGAAGCCGGCTGGGCGATCCGGCACGTCCTGCCTTTCGGCAGCTCGGTCGTCGCCCTGGCCAGAAAGCCTTCTATTTGACCTCGGCGAATTTGGACTCGGCCTTGAGCTTATCGATGAGCTTCTGGTAAACGGCCGCCTGCATCTGGCTCTTCAGATTCTCGGCCAGCTGCGCCTTGACCTCTTCGAAGGGCGCGGTCTCTTTCTTCCGATCTTCGATCTTCAGGATGTGAAAGCCGTAGGCGGTCTCGACGATGTCGCTGATCTGGCCCACCGGGACCGAGAACGCCGCGTCCTCGAAGGGCTTGATGAACTGGCCGCGGGGAGAGTTTTCGAAGAGGCCGCCCTTTTCCTTGGAGCCGGCGTCCTCGGTCGTCTCCATGGCCAGAGCGGCGAAATCCTCGCCTTTCCGGGCCCGTTCCAGAATGCCTTCCATCTTCTTGCGGATCGCGGCCTTCTCGGCGTCCGTCTTGCCCTGGGTCAGCAGCAGGATGTGGCGCAAGGTGACCGTCTTGTCCTCGGCATAGGCCTTTTTCAAGTCTTCCTCGCCGACCTTGATCCCGGCGAAGACCTTGGT
>JAQULS010000118.1 GCA_028749235.1 Acidobacteriota bacterium
TCGCCCCTCGCTTCGGCCGGGAAGCTCAGTCCTTCTCGGAAGTGATACGGAGGATGCGGGCGATCCGATCGTCGGAGATCCGGTAGCAGATCCGGGTCCCCTCGCGGCGGCCCTCGATGATCCCGGCCTCCTTCAAGATCTTCAGGTGCTGCGAGACGTTCGGCTGGGACAAGCCCAGCCCTTTCTCAACGTCCGATACGCAGCGTTCGCTCGCCATCAGCCGCCGGACGAGGAGGAGGCGGGCCGGATGGGCGAGAGCCTTGAAACGTTGGGCCCAGGGGCCGTGTTCCGCGATGGCCGATTTCATGTCCGTCCTCCGCTGATACATTCGCGGCGCCAAACCCCGATTTTAAAATCGGGGTTATAAGCGCCGCTCAGTATTAACCCTACAAAGCCCGGGGTATCAAACGGGTTTATATGTCGGTGTAATTATATAAAAAATACTGAATATGTCAAGCGGAAGCGGCCCGGCTTGCATCCCGCCGGAAAAGAGCTACAATGAAACCAAAACAAGTTCCGAGGTGCCCGCATGCCGCTGCCCGCCCTGGTCATCGACGATGATCTCACGACGCGAACCGTGCTCGAGAAAATCCTGAGCCGCAACGGCTTTGATGTGGCCGTGGCCGGCGACGGCGAGGAGGGCTTGGCGATCGCGGCTCGCCTCCATCCGGCCCTCGTCGTCACGGATCTGCTCCTGCCCAAGGCGGACGGGCCCGCGGTCTGCGCCCGCATCCGGAGCAACCCGAGCCTGGCCGGGACCAAGATCGTGGTCGTCACCGGGATCAAGAACCCGACTTTCCAGCGCGAAGCGCGCAACTCTGGTGCCGACGCGGTTCTCGAAAAGCCCGTCGACGCCGACGCCCTGATGAAGGTCGTCCGGACCCTCATCCCCGGCGTCTAGGGCGGCGGCCGCTATTTCTTGCCGGGCTCCTTCTTCTCGTCCTTCTTGTCGTCCTTCTTATCGGCCGGCTTGTCGTCCTTCTTGGGCTCCTCGACCTTCCAAAGCTTGCTTTGTTCCTTGAGGTAATCCTTCATCTTGAGGTGGGGGATGCCCTCCGTCATCCAGGCCGGGGCTGGCTTGCCCATCAGCCAGTGGTCGAACCATTCCTTCATCCGAACCGTGTAGTCCTTCATGTTGGCCGGCTTGGCCAGGCCGTGGTTTTCGCCGACGTACTGGAGCATGATGACCGGCTTCTTCATCCGGCGCAGGGTGCTGTAGTACTCGATGCCCTGGTTCCAGACGACCGCCCCGTCCTTGTCGTTGTGCAGGATCATCAGCGGCGTGTTCACCTTGGCCGCATGGTAGACGGGGGAGTTCCGCTGGTAGGCGTCCAAGTTGTCCCAGTAGCCGCCCAGGAAGCGTCCCTGGGAGCTTTCGAAGATGGCCATATTGCCGGAGCCGGAGTTGAAGTAGATCGAGCTGTACATGCTGATCATGTTGGTCAGCGGCGCCCCGGCCACGGCCGCGGCGAAATCGGCCTGGGTGACCAGGAAGGCCGTCTGATAGCCTCCCCAGGAATGCCCCTGCAGCCCGACCTTGGAGCGGTCCACGATCCCCGTCGCCGCGGCGGCGTCAAGCGCCGGCAGGACGCACCAGACGGCGCTCATGCCGGGATCGTTGAGCTTGTAGGTGATGTCGGGCATCAGCACGGCGTAGCCGTTGCTGGTGTAAACGGATTTGTTGAAGCCGTTGTAGGAGGGCGTGGCGTAACGGTTGAGCTGCTGGGACATCTTTTCGTAGTAGTACACGATGGTCGGGTATTTCTTGCCCTTCTCGTAGTTGGCGGGAAGGAACAGGGCGGCTTGCAGCTTGACGTCCTTGCCGCTCTTGGGATCCATCTTGTAGTCCAGCAGGATCGAGCCGCTCGACCAGAGGAAGTCCTTCTGCCCGGCGGCGACATCCGTGAGCTTGCGGCCGTTGGCCAGCCTGGCGTCCGCGACGTAGGCGTCGGGGTAGTCCTTGTAGGTGTCGCGGGTGTAGTAGTAGACATCGGCCTTGCGGGCCTTGGCCGGGCCGCCGAAGCCGGCGTCGTCCCAGAGCAGGACCTGGACGCCCGGCTTGCCCTTCTCCAGGCGTCCGATGCCGGCCTTCTTGGTCCATTCGCCGTACATCTGGACGTAGAGAGGCTTGGCCAGGTCGACGCCTTTGTCGTCGGGATCGAGCGAATTCAAGCCGCGGTAGCGGATGCCGTCCTGGCGGCCGTTGACGGTCAGGTTGACGGCCGGACCGCCGTGCACGGGGACCTTCCAGATGTCCCAGCCGTCGCTCAACAGGGCGAACAGGCCGTCCTCGGACCAGCCGATCGGGTAGTCCGGAGGATTCTTGACGTTGTGGTCGTCGTCCTCGTTGATGAAGTTGGCCGGGACGTCCTTGGTGATGGGATAGGACTTGCCGGTCGCGAATTCGTAGCTGAAGAAGGCGCCGTCCTCGTAGCCGAGCAGGTGGCTGCCGTCGGTGGAGATGGAGAAGGAGTAGCGGCTTTTCTTGATGGCCAGCTTGCGGGCGCCGGTGCTCATGTCGATGGCGTAGACGTCCCGGTAGCTGCGGCCGCTGAGACTGGCGTCGAGCTCGTATTCCCGGTCGTCATACCCGGTTGCCCAGCGCTCCTTGGGGGCGATCAGGATGGTCCGCAGATCGTCGTCGGCCAGCCGGATGAACTTCTTCTCCTTGAGCCGGTAGAGCGAGCGATAGCTGTAGGCCTTGTCGCGGTTGGCTTCGACCTGCTGCTCGGACTGGAGGCGCTTGTCCAGGCCGTGCCAGAGGACGAGGTCGGGAATGTCCTCGTCGACAACCGGCGGGGCGTCGCCCGCCGGAGCCGCCCCCTCGCCCTTCTTCACGAGCTCATGGATGCCGAAGATGATCGCGTCCAGCGCTTCGCTGAAAGCCGGCCGCTGGTCGGGGCTGATGGACATCCCGGCCGGGAAGGATTTGTCGGCGGCGGGGTCGTAAACGGTTTTCTGGACGGGACCCTGGAGGAGGCCGGTGAACCCGACCACGGCGTAGAGCTTGTCCTCGAAGGCCTTGTCCTCCTTGCCCTTGAGACAGACCAGGCCGTCGCCCTTCTCGGTCCAGGCCAGGCTTTTATAGGCGGCCTTTTCGGTGTCCAAGGGGACGATCGTTCCCGTGGCCATGTCGCGCACGAGAACGCCGTTTCCCGTCTGCCCGTAGGCGTCGATGAGCAGGGCCAGCTTGCGGCCCTTCTTGTCGAAGGCGAATTCGGACACGTTGCCCAGGACAAGCTCCTTGCCCGTGGCCAGCTCGCGCAGAATGAGGTCCGATCCGGACCACTTGTCCTTTTCCTTCTCCTGGCCCTCCGGGGCGGCCTTGTGCAGGACGATCCAGGCGGAATTCTCGGGCACGAACTGGAAGGACCGGATTTTCTCGTACTCGACTTTGTCGCCCTTGGCCAGGTCGAGGACGGCCGCCTTGGTATAGCTTTTCCCGCGGCTCTGGCGGAGCTTCCTGGCTTCCTTGGCCTCCGGGTAGACCATGAAGGCGGCGAACTTGCCGTCATCGGAGAGGCCGAGAACGCCGAAACGGGATTCGCCGATGGGGAAGCGGTATTCCTTGTCCCCCTTGGTCCGGCGGAAGACGACTTCGCCGTCGCCTTCCAGGGGAACCTGGCGGTAGCCGAACCAGGAGCCGTCGGCCGACAGCGCCGAACCCCCTTGGACCTTCCAAGCCAGGATGTCGCGCAGCTCGATCGGCCGCGGAGCTTGCGGGGCGGCCTGGGCTTGAGTCGCGGCGGCGGGAGCCGCCGGAGCCGGGGGATTCTGGCCGAACGTCGCGGCCGGGAGGCCGGCGAGGAGCAAGAGAGCGAGGAGTCCGAAGATCGTCTTTTTCACGAGAGCATGCCTCCTTGAAACGATGGCGAAATGCCGGGTCGACGCGGATCGGATGCGCCGCTCAGACCCGTCCATATTATGATAAACGAAGAAGACGACGCAAACGTTCACGGGGGGCTTGCCGTTTTCGGAAACCGGAGCCCGTTGTGATAAAATAGCGGCCCTTCCGACGGCGGATTCGACTTGCGAGGAGAGACCCAGAATGGAACGGATGAGCCTGCGGGCCCGTTTGGCGGCCGGAGAGACGGCTCCGGAAAAAGGGAAGATTCCGTTCCTCGTGCTGGCCGAACTCGTTCCCGAGCCCGGACACGACCTGCGGAATTTCCGGGCCTTTCTCCGGGCCGCCGGGGACGCGAAGGCAATGCCGTCCGGCTTCGCCCTGGCCGGAGTGACGATCCCGCAGAGTCCCGGGGGAACGGCCTCCCTCCATCCGGCCGATGTTTTCGCGGTTCTCGACCGGGAAGGCCTGTGGGGCGGTCTGGATGTCATCCCCCACGTTTCAGCCAAGGATCATAATGCCGAGGCCATCCGGTCGCATCTTCTCGGCCTGCGCGCTCTCGGCTTGGACTCCGTCCTGGCCTTGACGGGCGACAAGCCCGTCTCGGCCAAGGGCGTTTTCGAAGTCGATGCCATCGGCCTGCTCGGCCTCATCCGCGAAATCAATTTCGCCTCCTGGGCGGCCGCCGGCCCGGGCCGCTTCGAGGGCGTCCATCAATTCCTGGCCTTGGCCGCGGTTTCTCCCTTCAAGTACACCGAGGCTTCCCAGATCCAGCAGTACTTCAAGATGAAGAAGAAATGGCGGGCCGGGGCGGGGGCGCTGATCACGCAAATGGGCTGGGATGCGCGCAAGAGCGAGGAGCTCTTCCGCTACCTGGCCGAAGAGGCGATCGACATCCCGGTTTTCGGCAACGTCTATTTCCTGAGTCCCCGCACGTCCTCGCCCCGGCTCATGGCCGAGGGCAAGCTGCCGGGCTGCGCCGTCAGCCGCCGGCTGTTTGACGCCGTGTCGCGCGAAACCAACGCGGACACGATCGAACGGGCGGCCCTGCAGACGGCCATGTATCGCGACCTGGGCGCGGCGGGCGTCGATCTGGGCGGCCTGCCGGACTACGCGACGATGACGGCCGTCCTGGCCCGCGCGGCCGAGCTCGGGGCCGCTTGGCGGAAACACCGGGACCGGCTCGACTTCGGCCCGGGGAGCTTTCCCGATGGGACCCCCGCTTTCTACCTCTACGATGAGGACGGCCGCCGGAAGCTTCCGACGCGGCCCAAGCCGACGCCCGGGAAGCGGGTTTTCGACTGGACCCATCGGAACATCATGACTCCGGGACGCGGTGCCTACCCCGCGGTCAAGGCCGTGCTCGGCGCGTCGGGCTCGGTGCGCCGGGGCCGCGGCTTCACCTATGCCGCCGTCCTGGCCGGCGAGACGGCGGTCAAATCGTTCCTCTTCGATTGCCGGGAATGCGGGGACTGCTACTTGCCGGAAAATTTCGGTTTATGCACCTTGGGCCGCTGCGAGAAGGGCCTCTCCAATCCGCCCTGCGGCGACGCCGATGTGCGCGGCCGCTGCGGCACCAACCCCGATCGCGTCTGCGTCGGGGAGTCGATCTACCTGGCGGCGGCGAGCGAAGGGGCGGCCGGGCTGAAGCGCCTTGAGACGAAGGCCAACACCGACCGCGTGCCGGCTTTGGCCCATACCGCCTCGATCCCGAATTACTATCTCGGCCGGGACCATGCCCGGCCCCGGACGCTCATCCAGATCGGCGAGCTCCTTCACGGCAGCATCCCCAAGACGGCGGCGGCCATGTCCGAAGTCCTGGCAGCGGGGGAGGGCGGGCTCGACCGGCCGGGTGGAGCGCGCGATTATCTGCTCTCGCTGATCAAGTCCCAGATCGCCCATGGGGCGGACTACATCGATATCAACGTCGACGCCTTCGGCGGCTCGGACCTCGAAGCCCGCCGGCGGATGATGTCCGATTATGTCCGGTTCATCCGGAGAAACGCCGAGGGCCTGCCGGTCTGCGTCGACAGCGGCTCGCCCGAGGTCCTGGAAACGGGGCTCGCGGCCTGGTACGACGGCGCCCCGGCCGGAATCGCCGTCCCGCTGATCAACGCCGTCAAGACCTACACCATGGACCGGCTGCTGCCGCTGCGGGCGCGCTTCGCCTTCAAGTTCATCGGCATGCTGGTCGACGAGAAGTCGGCGGGCCACGAAGGCGTCTACAGCGTGGCTGAGCTTCACCAGATGGCCCGCGAGCTCGTCCGGGCCGCGGTGGACGGCCACGGGTTCAAGCCGTCCGAAATCTTCATCGATTCGACCGTCTTTCCCCTGGCCATCGACATGCCCATGGCGCCCGAGACGCCCGGATACACCTACCGGACCTTCGAGACGATCCGGCGGGTCCGGCGCGATCCGCTGCTGCGCGGCGTCCATGTCTCGCTCGGCGTCACGAACGCCGTGCGGGACTTGCCCGGCCGCCGGACCGGCGTTTGCCGGGCCTACCTGGCCATCGCCCGCCGCTGCGGACTGGATGCCGCCATCGTCAACGTCCTGCATGACTATGAGGACCATGCCGCGGCGCCCGAGCTTGTCGATTTCGTCGAGGCATTCGCCCGCCAGGACGGCGGCCCCGAGGCCGGCCAGCGGGCCATCGACGCCATGATGGAGTTCTGTCGAACCAATCGGAAGCGGCGGGCTTGAGCCGCCGCGGCCCCGCGCGGTAATATTCTCGCGACCCGCGTCGTTACATAAGGGGAGGAAACCGCCATGCCCAACGGGAAGCCGTTCCGGATTCAGGGCCGCATCCTGGCTCTTGTTCTGGCCGCCGCCGGCCTTTCGGGGTGCGGCGCGCCGAACAGCAAAGCCGCGTTGTCCCCTTCGGGCCTCGACGTCGAGTCCCGTTTGGCCGAGGCCGGCCGGGCCGTCGCCCGGGGCTCCTATGCGGGATTCAAGCGGGCCGCGGAAATCGGCCGGGAATTGACCGCCCTGCCCCGGCTGAAAGCCAAGGAGCGGATCGCCGAGACCTATGTCCGGACGCTCATCCTCCTGCGGACGCGAGAACGCCAGATCGGCATCGTCCGCAGCGCCACGACCGAGACGGCCAAGGCCCTGATCCAGGCCCATCCCGCCCTGGCTTCCTACGCTTCGCTCGTCGATCAGGCCGAGTGGACATCGATGCGGTCGCGGGGCATTCAAACCGACATCCGCACCACCGCTTCACCGGCCCATTGGACCCAGAAAGATTTCGAGAAGAGCCTGGCCGAGGTGAAAGCCAAACGGGAGGCCTTTCGGGCCAAGACCGCGGAGGACGATTTCTACGCCTATAGTTATCTCGTCTTCAACGCTTCGATGACCTCGATGCGCGAAGGGGCGGAAGACTTCGCCCCGATCTTCGCCCTTTTTCCGGAATCGAGATTGATGAAATATTTGAAAGCGACGCGCTATGCCAGGGAAGATCCCGAGCTTCTCAAAAAGCTGGCGGCGGACGATCCGGAGTTCCATGAGGCCTGGCTCCACCTGGGCGAGCTGGCGCTCGGGGAGGGAAACCTCCTGTCGGCGGAGGAGAATTTCCTCAAGGCCGAAGCGGGGCTGGCCGATACGCCCCAGATCCCCATCTACCTGGCGTCCATCTACACGGCCACCGAGGAGTTCGAAAAAAGCCTGGACTATTACGAAAAGACGCTGGCCCTTTCGCCGGAGTACCGGGATGCCCTGCTGGGCAAGGCCATCAGCTTGAGTTCCTTGGGCCGGCGCCAAGAGGCCATCGCTGTCCTGAACCGGATGGTTGAACTGGGCAACTGGCTGATGGGGGAGGCCCATTACTGGCTGGCCTGGAACCGCCATGCCCTGGGCGAAGACGCCATTGCCCAGATCCATATCGAGGAATCCAAGGGCCGGCTGCCGACGAACTCCGAGGTCTTCGGGCTGGCCGGCACCATCGCGCTCGAGTTGAAACAGCCGGAGCGGGCCGAGACGGAATTCAAGGAAGCGCTGAAATACAACGGCGGGAACATCGAAGCCCTGTTCGGCCTGGGGCGGATCTACGACGGCCGGGAGAGATGGCAGGACGCGGCCGTCATCTACGATGTGGCGGCCGAAGTCGTCGGGCGGAGCGAAAAGGCGATCGAGTCCAAGATCGCCGAGATCAGAGCCGCGTCGATGGCCGAGGCGAGGCGGGCGCGGATGATCCAAAAAAAGGAGAGCCAGCTCCGGGTGGCCCGGGCCACCCGGGCGACGGCGTTCTACGGCTCGGCCGTCGACTGGTTCAACGGGGGCTTCTTCGATAAGGCGCGGCCGGCGGCGGAGAAGGCCGCCGCCCATCCCCAGCTCAAGGACAAGGCGACCGCCCTCCTGGACAAGATGAAGAAATAGCCCTCCCCGAATTACCAGACACATACTTATTTCCGACGACGGCCGAGACCCCGGGGGGAAATCGCCGGTCACGGCTCGTCCTGGAAAGCGGCGATCCGGAATTCGGTATGTGTCTGGTAATTCCTAAACACCCCGCGCGCGTGGGGCGTAATACCTTATGAAAGGGTCGAAAGGACCCGATGGACGAAAAAGAACGGATCGCGGCCTGCCTCTGCGGCGACGGGGAGGAGTTCCGTCAAATCGTGACCGAATACCAAGGACCGCTGACGGCGCTGGCCGTGAACATGCTGGGCAACCGGCAGGACGCCGAGGACGTCTGCCAGGAGACGCTCGTCCAGGCCTTCCTCCATCTTGACCGCTACGACCCCTGTTTGAGCTTCCGGAACTGGCTGTTCACCATCCTTTACCGGCGCGCGCTTGACCTGCTCAAGCGCAAGCGGCGGTTCCGGGCGTTCTTCAGCCGGGCGGCGGCCGATCCGCTTCGCCCCGCGTACGCGGAGCCGGATGAGTCCGGCTCCGACTCGAAAGCGTTGGGCGTCCTTCTCGATCGCTTGAGCCCGCGGGAACGGCTGGCCGCCGCCCTGTGGGCCAACGAAGGGCTGACCGCGGCCGAGATCGCCGGCGTCTTGGGCTGTTCGGCGTCCACGGCCCGGGTCTATCTGTTCAATGCCCGCCGCAAGATCAAGGTTCTCATGGAGAAAGGGAATGTCGCACTCGGGAATCGTTGATGGGCTCTATCGGATGATCCCTCTCCGGGCCGTCCGGGGCCGCTTGGCCGCGCACGCCGAGGCGTGCCCGTCTTGCGGCCGCCGTCTCGCCGGCCGGGAGGAGGTCAAGCGGGTTCTTATCTCCGCGGCCGACTTGGGCCGGCTGGACGACATCTGGCCCGCGGTCAGGAAGGGGTCGGCGGGGAGGCGCGAGACCGGCGCGGAGACCGCGGGCCCCGCTCCGCGGCTGTGGCGCCTGGCCGCCGCCGCGGGGGGATTGGCCGCGGCGATCTTCCTGACGGCTTTCGCGGTGCGCTATTTCGGGGCCGGAGCGAACGGCGCGTTGATTCCGGCCGAGTCCGGCGGCGGCTTTCAGCTTCACTACGCGCGGATCGACGAGCGGCCGGCGGACACGTTCATCGTCCAATCTCCCGGGGACAACATCGTCCTCGTTTGGGTCGAGAAAAATCTTTAAAAAAGGGAGGGTGTCATGAAAAGGATCGGCTTCATCGTCTTGGCTTTCGGCGCGGCGGCTCTGCTGGCCGCGGGTTTGGCCCCGGCCCAGGGGCCTTCCCCGGCGGCGCAAACGGCCGGCAAACCCATCGGCACGATGAGGATGCTCGTCTTTCAGGGAGTTCGGGAAGGGACGCTTGAACCGTTCACGGCCGTTACGGCTTCTTATCTGAATTATACCGTTTCGGTCCAATTGCCCGAGGCGGCCGATCAAGCGGCCCAAGCGGCCAAGATCAAACAGGTCTTCAACCTGAAGGACGTCAATCTTTTAACCGAGGCCGAGCTGTCCTGGGATGTCGGCCAAACCAAAGCCGCCTTCCATTTCTTCCAGCTCGACAAGACGTTCTACCTGGTCATGGTGACGCCGATCGCGTTCGGACCGAAGCGGTTTCGGATCGAGGTCTTCGAGCAGAACGGCGGGGCCAAGACGAGCCTCTTGGATACGGAATTCACCTTGCCGGAAAAGAACACGGCCGTCTTCGGATTCGCCGACAAGGACGGCAAGCCCTATTTCCTGTCCATGCAGACGACTTCCTGGCCGGCGCCCGACGTCGTGGTCGAGGGCGAGGCCTCGGGTGATGTGATTCGGGCCATCGGCAACGTCCGCCCGCCCAGGCTGATCAAGGAAGTGGCTCCGATCTATCCGCCCGCGGCGCGCCAGGCGGGCGACGAGGGCGTCGTCATCCTGGAAGCCCAGACCGACATTTATGGCCGGGTCCAGAAAGTCAAGATCCTGCGATCCATTCCGCTCTTGAACCAAGCCGCCATCGATGCCGTCCGGCAGTGGGTCTACGAGCCGATGACAATCAACGGATCTCCCAAGGGGATCATTTTCACGGTCACCGTAAGGTTCGACCTCGGTAAGCCGACCGCCGCGGCCGATGTGCTTCCTTCCAGCAAAGAGGGTTTTCATCCCTATTCGTTCCGCATCCCTTATCCCAAGGAGGCGATCGAGAAGAAGCTGCAAGGCAAGGTCGTGGTGGAGGCGGCGGTCGACGCCAAGGGTATCGTCACCGCCGTTCGGGTGACCAAGTCCGTTTCGCCGACTCTCGACAAGGCGGCCATCGA
>JAQULS010000119.1 GCA_028749235.1 Acidobacteriota bacterium
GCCGCCGATGTAATCGCTCAATTGGTTGATCAGGGTTTCCTTCTCGGAGATGATCGACTTGACGATGTCGCCGATCGAAACGAGGCCGGCGAACCGGCCTTCGTCGCAGACCGGAAGATGCCGGACATGCTTGCCGGTCATGAGCACCATGCACTCTTCGACCGTGTTGCCGGGCTTGATGTAGTACATCTTGTCGGCCGGCGTCATGATCTCCTCGACCGCGGTCTCCTTGGAGGCCTTGCCCAGCAGGATGACCTTGCGGGCGTAGTCGCGCTCGGTGATGATACCGGCCACGCCGCCCTTGTCGTCCATGACCATCAGGGCGCCGATTGTCTTCTCGCTCATCAGCTTAAGGGCGTCGAAGACCTTGGCCTTGGGCGAGATCGACCAGATCTTGCAGCCTTTCTCGTTCAGCAGATCCTTGACCGTCTTCATGGACATTCTCCCTTTTTCATGCTTACAAATCCTGTCGAATTGCTGGGTTTATTCTAGCGCGGATCGGGGAGCGAATTCAAGCCGCAGGCCGAGGACTTCGAAAGGACCCAGGGCCAGAGAGCCTGCCAGGGCCTCCCCCCGTCCGCCGTCGGCGTCGGCTCGGAACACCCTCACCTTCGCCGGGAGCGCGCAATCGGCTTTGACCGTCCCGGCCGAGGCGTTGAAGACGCGTAGCCAGAGGGCTTCGCCGCCTGCGACGGGCTTGAGCGATGTCACCACGATCTCGGCCGGAAGCGCGAACGGCAGGGGATTCCGGACCATCGCGGGCGCCGAATCCGAGCTTATCAAGGGCTGCTCCGCGTCCAGCTCGATCCGCTTGATCTTTTCCGGGCCGCTCCCGGCGTGCGGTTCGACGGCATAGCGCAGCTCGACCACGCCTTCCTGATCGGCCTTGTAGTTCGTGTGCCAGTAGTTGTTCATGGCATAGGAATAGAGCGTCCGGGTGGGTTCCCGGTCCGTCCGCCAGCGGCGGATTCCGCCGTCCCCCTTCGATTCGTCGGTCATCCGGCCCGCTTCGGCCAGCGGCGCATCGAGCGTGACCCAGGTTACGCCCCAAGCCGTGTTGGAGATGTCGGCCGCGTTCTGCGGGCAGAAGAAATCCGGGCAGGAACCCGCGATCTGGTCCCGGCCCGGTTCGATCCAGCCCCAGCCCAGGTCGAAGCGGAGCGTCCCTTGGGGGACTCGGAAGGGGAAGCCGATGTGGACCGCTTCCTTGTCGCGGACCAGGGCCTTATCCAGCCGATCGATGATCTCCAGCCGGCGCGAGCCCGCGGTCAGCCGGTACTCCCGGCGCAAGGCGCGGCATCCCGGCGCATCGGATTCGACGACGATCGAGGCCACCAGAGGTCCCGTCTCGCCGACCGTGATCCGGCCCGCATCGGGCCCGCGCGCGGCTTGGGGGTTGAGTCCGGGAACATAGCGGTAGGAATTCAGACCGGGCAGGGAGGAGGCGTCGACCAGCTCCTCGCCGCCGCGCTCCAGCCAGCGCAGACTCCGGACCGCTCCCGAGTGTGGATCGATCGCGGCTTCCAGGCGGCCGTTCTTTAGAATCGTCGACGTCCCGGATGCACCGGAAAATTTTTCGGGGAGGCCCGGGCCGGCGGTAAAGGACCTTTGGCCGAAGGCCGGAACCGCCGAAGCAAGAACCGCGAGATCTCCATTCTTGAGCCGTTGCGACGGAACGGATCGGCCTTGCTCATCGGTCACCCGGTCGCCCCGGGCGGCTGCGCCGGCCGGGACTGTGATGACGCCTGTCCTCTCGAAGGAACAGGTGTTGAAGACGCGGAATCGGCTTGCAGAGCCCTCCCGAACACGGCCGATGGCTCCCGCCAGCAGCTCCTTGGATCGCTTGTCGGCCTCCAGGGCGAACGCCTGCTTGTAGGCCCATTGCGATTTGGCGTTCTCACCGTCCGGATCGCTGACCGAGTCCGACGCCCCCCAAGTGTGTTCGTCCCAGAGCAGGGCCTGCCGCCAGGCTTCCTCGAAAGCGGCCGCGGGATAGCCTTGGGGATCGAGCATGGCCCAAAGGGCCTGGGCCTGCAGGAGCCGGACGACCGATCTCCTGTTCATGGCCGTTTCCCGGGCCGTCGATCCGGCTCCATCCTCCCAGTAGGGCGTGAAATCGCCCTTGACGGAAGGGATTTTCCCGCCGTAGCGCTTTTCAAAGGCTTCGAACATCTCGTGCCCGGTGGCGATGACCAGCTTGGGCGTCGCGTAGGCCTCGTTCCATCGGCGGACGACGTCCGGCAGGTCCGCGTCGGGCGGACCGTTGTCGCCGCCCACGGTGTAGCGGACCTGGACCATCTCGTAGGGATAGCCCTTGTCTTCCAATTCCCGGCAGTAGTCGAAGACCGGCTGGCTTTTATCCGCGGTGAGCCCGCCCATGTTCATGCCGTGGAACCAGGAATAGCCGCGCCCGGCCATCCAGAGCAGGATCTTTTCCCGGCCCGAGGGCGAGATCCAGTAAAACGGCTTGTCGCCCCAGGCCTTCAAGGCCCCTCCTATGCGGTCGCCGCCGTCGGGATTGACCGGCATGTAGTTGGGCCCCGAGGAGAAGTACTTGATCCCGGCTTGAGCCAAGGCCGGGACGATCGACCAGGTATAGCTTGGGATGTCGGTGATCATGGCCGTATCGATGGCCAGACCGTAAGCCCGGTTGAGCCGGCGGGCCAGGGCGGTGAGCTCGAACAGCTCCTCGGGATGGCAAACGCCGGTCAGCTCGTTGGCCAGCAGGGCCTGCAGGCCGATCGATCCCTCCCGGACGGCTCGCAGAAAGGCATCGCGCCTATCCGGCGGCGCCTTTCGCAAATAGGTCTCCACCCCCCAGAGCACTTCGCTGTTCCATTTGAAGCGGGCTCCCTCGGGGTAGGCGGCGGTCTTGCGTACGAGCTCGACGGCTTGATCGATATAGGCCAGGTGGTCGCTCTCGACCTTGGCCTGGTGCGAGGAATAGCCGATGTCGGTGTGGGAATGGGGCAGGAGGTAGAGCGTCCGCGGTACCACCGGCCCCAGATCCGCCTCGATCCGGGCCGGTTCGCCCGCCTCGGGGATCATCTCGACGACGGCCCGGCGGGGCTCGGCGACCGCCTCGACCGGCAGGTCAAACGTGTTGTATCCGGTTTCCAGCCGAACCGTCCCGGCCGCGGCCCCGTCGATGCGAAGCTCGGCCTGGATCGGCTCGCCGATGCGGCTGACGGCGATACGGATAAGCTGACGGGGCTTGGCCCCGTCCTTCAGGACGGCGGGCACTCCCGAAGCTTGGACGAACGGCCGCAAGTCGTACTGAAAGACCATGTGCCAATCGCGGCTGCCGCCGTTCTCGCCCGTCACCCGGAGCCGGAGCGGCCGTCCCGGCGTCACGGCCGCGCGCGGGAGCTTCAAGGTCATGAACCCGAACAGCTCGCCGAACTGGTCGACCATGGTCGTCCGGAAGGAAAGCCGTGCGCCGTCGGAACCGGCCAGGCTCCACTCCTTGTCCCCGGAATCCGGGGCGGAGCGGAAGGCAAAGGCCTGCCGGCCGTCGATCGCCAGGTCGAAGCGATGAGCTCCCTTTTGCGAGGCCAGGCCGCAGAGCCAGATGAACGTAGCTTCGGGTGCGGCAAATCCCGGCGGCACCGGCTCGGTCTCCCACTCGATGGCCATGGTTCCGTCCGTGGCCCGGACAAGCAGTGCCGATGTCGCGTCCGGATAAGAGGAGTGGTAGCCGATCGTCTCGCCTGAAATCGTCCGGGCGTAGCCCTTGAGCCACTGTGCGCCGGCGGATGGAGCCTGAGCGCCCATGGGGAGCGTGTGTCCCGGGATAGAGAGAAGGACGAATAAGACCGCTACGGCAGCGGCTCGGGCCGCCCGGACGTTTCCTGTCGTCATGAGCGGATCCTTATGGCAGGGCCGAGATCTTGAAAGCCCAGGCGTACTTGCAGGGCGGATTCTTGACGGCCGAGGAAGGGAGATGGATCAGCACTCCTTTACCCACGGCTTCCCAAAGTAGGGATCCCTTCACGCCGAGCATCTCGACGCGCATCCCCGGTTTGGGCTTGAGGGATTGGATCATGAGCGAAGCGGGCGGACGGGCTTCGTCCTCATCGGCCAGGTAGATGGCGAACATCGTGCCGTCGGCCAGCCGGGTGAAGCAGGTCTTGGCCTCTTTATAAGGAGCGATGGGGCGCGTCTTGTAGATGGCTTCGCCGTTCGTCTTCATCCAGGCCCCGATCTCGGCCAGCCGCCGCAGCGATTCGGCCGGAAGCTCGCCCTGCGAATCCGGCCCGATGTTGAGCAGGAAGTTCCCGCCCTTGGAGACGATGTCGACCAGCAGATGGATCAGCTTGCCGGCCGGCTTGTACTTGTCGTTGGGGACGTAGGACCAGGAGCCGCCCATGGTCATGCAGGTTTCCCAGACGTAGGGGAGGGGCTTCTCGGGAATCTCCTGCTCGGGCGTCCGGTAGTTCTCGTACCGACCGCCCACGGCCCGGTCGACGACGATGAGCCCCGGCTGGTGGCCGCGGGCCATGGCCGCGATGCGGGGCATGTCGATGTCCTGGTTATACGGCTGCCTGATCAGGCTCTTGTAGGCGGCGGGGATGGCGGGATAGGGTTGGACCCAGCCGCCGTCGAGCCAGAGGATATCGACCCGGCCGTAGCCGGTCATCAGCTCCTCGATCTGGGCGTAGGTGAAAGCCTTGAACTTCTTCCAGCGCTCGGGGTACTTGTCCGTGTCGTAATTGACGTGGCGATCGGGGGTGGCCCATTCCGGCGCCCAGTAATCGGGCGAATGCCAGTCGGGCTTGGAGAAATACGCCCCGATGCCGAAGCCCTCCCGGCGGAAGGCCTCGAAGATCTCCTTGACGATGTTGGCCCGGGGGTCCTTGGCGAAGGGCACATCGGGTCCGGTGATCCGATAGTCCGTCTGCTTGGTGTCGAACATGCTGAAGCCGTCGTGATGTTTGGTCGTATGGACGACGTAGCGCATCCCGGCCGCCTTGGCCGCCCTGGCCCAGGCCGCGGGATCGAACTTGACCGGGTTGAAAGTCTTGGGCAGGGCCTCGTAGCGGCGCTTGTACTCGACGTAATCGGGAATCGAGCGGCGGCACCAGGGCACGTCTTCGGAGCAGATGCTCCAGGATTCGACGACCCCCCACTGGCTGTAGGGGCCCCAGTGCATCATCAGCCCGAACTTCTGGTCCTGAAACCACTCCAGTTTCTGCAGAACCAGGGGATCGGTCTCCTTGTCCTGATCCTGGGTGGCTTGTTGTGCGAAGCTTCCCGTCCCCAGGGTCAGAATCATTCCCAAGCCTAAAACAACGGCTGCGTGTTTGGTCATGATGCCGCCTTTCGTCGCCGGATGGCCGCATTGTACCCCGCTCCGAAGGCTCCGTCCAGAATCCTTGCGCGGCGGTCCCAAATTGATTATTATGAATCGCCTCATCCGGAAAATGAGCGGCGCCATGAACAAGAAACGTATTCTCCTTGTCGATGACGACCTTCTCGCCGCCTCGGCCGTTCGGGACGTGCTCAAGCCCGAGGGCTGTGAAGTCCGGATCGCCCTTTCCGGCGAGAAAGCCCTGGCCGGCTTCGAGGCCGCGGCCCCGTTCGATCTCGTCCTCCTTGACCTCGATCTTGGCCCCGGCCGGATGGACGGGATGGAGGCAGCGCGCCGGATCAGGGACCTGGCGGACATACCCATCGTCTTCCTCTCGGATCATCCCGGTCCGGACGCGGCGGCATGCGTGCGGGCGGATTACCGGTTTGGGTTCGTGGCCAAGACGCCGGGCTGGGAGGCCTTCCTTCCCGCCGCCGTCGCGTCGGCCCTGGAAAGGCATGATATCGAGGCGAAGAACCGGAGGGATATGGACACCCTCCGGGCTTTCGTCGAGGCCTTTCCGGAGCCTGCTTTCCTCGTGCGGGCCGACGGCGTCCTGCTCATGGCCAATAAGGCGTTCCTGAACGAATCCGGCCGGCCGGCGGAGGAAGCCGAGGGACGAGATGCGTTCGCCGGGTTCCCGGCGGATGCGGCCGATCGGGGGCGGGCCAAGATCCGGGAAGCCCTGGCCGCGGGCTCGGCCTTGACGGCTTATGAAGAAGAGAGAGGGGAGCGGCGGTACCGCTTTCTTATCTTTCCGGCCCCGGCTCCCTTGGACGGCCCGGATCGGGCGGCCGTGATCCGGCTGGATATCACCGAAGCCCATCGCCGGGCGGAGGATCTGCGGCGAGCCGAGGAATTCTACCGGACGCTGGCCGAGTGTCTGCCCGAGGCGGTGATCGGATCGGGGCCCGACGGCGCGGTCCGGTTCGCCAACCGGGCGGCCGCCGAACTGCTCGGCTTCGAGCATCCCTCCGAAATTTCCGGCACGCCGCTTTGGGACTTGGTCTCCATGGAGGCCCGCCCGGAGACGGAAGGCTTCGTGCGGGCGGGGCTGGGCCGCGGGGACGCCGTCGTGCGGCGCGAAACGACCATGGTCCGGCGGGCCGGGACTCCGTTCGCCGCCGAAATCGCCGCCGCCCTTCGGCTCGAGGGCTCATCGGGAGCGTTCGTCCTGACGGCCCGCGACATCACCGAGCCCCAAAAGGCGGAGGCATTGGCCGCGGCCGGGCTGCAGGAAAAGACGGCGCTCTTGAAAGACATCCGTCAGCGGATCAAGAGCAACCTGGCGGCGATCTCCAGCCTGCTCAACCTGGAATCCGAGCGCCTGCACGATTCGCGCGACCGGGAGTTCTTTCGGATGATGAAGAACCGGGTCCGGAGCATGGCCCTGATCTACGAGCGGTTCTATCGCCCGGAGGACGTCCATGGCATCGACGCCCGGGCTTGCTTCGAGATCCTGGTCAGGCAGGTATTCGATTCCTACTCTCCGCGGGCAGGCCAAATCCGGTTGCGTATGCGCCTCGAGAGCTTTCCCCTCGACCTGAAAAGCTCGATCGCTTTCGGGCTTATCGTCACGGAGCTCGTTTCGAACAGCATCAAGCATGCTTTTCCGGGCGGGCGCAAGGGGACGCTGGAGATCCAGGCGGAGAAGCGTGGTGAAGACTTCTTCCTGGCCGTTCGGGACGACGGGATCGGGTTCGACATAAAGGCTCTCGGGCGCGAGGCCGACGGCTTCGGCTTGAAGCTCGTCCGCAGCCAGGTCGAGCAGATGAAGGGCGTCCTGAAGATCGAAACGGAAAACGGCACGCTGATCGAGATCGAAGTGCCTTCCCTTTAGTATTCGGAGCCTTGGGAACAACAATATCTTAGCATTCAAATACGTTTATATGTCGGCTTGACATACGTTGTATCGCGATATATATTATGAGTAATCCGTTATATCGGAATAAATAAGGAGAAAATGATGAACAGAACGCGATTTTGGGGCGGTCCCCGCGGCGAGCGAATTTTTCACAAGGGCGATTTTAAATACCTCATCCTCGATCTTTTAAAAGAGAAGCCCCGTCACGGCTACGAAATCATCCGTGAGCTCGAGGAGCGGTTCGGCGGTTTCTATGCGCCCAGTCCGGGCGCGGTCTATCCGACGCTTCAATGGCTCGAGGAGATGGGATATGTCACGGTCGTGGCCCAGGACGGCAAGAAGACCTACACCATCACCGAGTCCGGCCTCGGCTTCCTTGTCGAGAAGGAGAAGGAGACCGAGGAAGTCAAGAAGCAGATGAAGAGCTGGTGGGGGAACTGGAGCTCGGAGTTCCGCGACGAGATGCGCGAGGTCATGCGGCTGCTGGGCGACATGGGCCGGATGATCGGGCAAAAGACCCGCCAGACCGGGCAGGAGAAGCTGCCCCAGGTCAAGACCGTTTTGAGCAACGCCTTCAAGGAGATCGAAGGCATCTTCAAGGGCTGAAGGAGCCGGCGGTGAAGAACCGGGAGATCGCAGCCGTGTTCTCGCGCATCGCCGACGCGCTGGACATCAAGGGTGAGCCGGCCTTCAAGATTCTGGCTTATCGGAGGGCCGCGCGCATCCTGGACGAGATGGCGGAGGACGTCGCCGTCCTGGCCGCCGACAACAGGCTTTGCGACGTTGAGGGCATCGGCGATGGCTTGGCCTCCAAGATCGTCGAGTACCTTAAAACCGGCCGGATGGCCAAGGCCGACGAGGCGGCGAAAGGGCTTCCCGCGGGGCTTTTCGACCTGCTCAACGTCCCGGGCCTGGGGGCGAAAACCGTCGGGCTGGCCTTCAAGGCGCTCGGGGTCGCGGGCCTGGACGACCTGAGGCGGGTGATCGCCGACGGCTCGCTGGCGGCGCTCAAAGGCATGGGCGAGAAGAAGGCGGAAAACATCCTCAAGGGGATCGGAACGCTGGAGAAGGGACGCGAGCGGCTGCTCCTGGGCGAGGCGGCCGAAATTGCCGAGGAGGTCATCGCCGAACTGAAGCGCGCGGCGGGAGGAGGCCGAATCGAGGCGGCCGGATCGCTGCGGCGGATGCGGGAGACCATAGGCGACATCGATATCCTGGCGTCCGTCCGAAACGGCGAGGCCGTGATCGGGGCGCTGACCGGGTGGAACCGGGTGCGGCGCGTTTTGGCGGCCGGCGACACGAAAGCGTCGGTCCTGATCGAGGTCGGGAACGGCGAGCGGCAGGTCGACCTGCGCTTCGTCGAGCCGGACTCGTTCGGCGCGGCGCTTCAGTATTTCACCGGATCCAAGGCCCACAACGTCAAGCTGCGCGGGCTGGCCAAGGACCTCGGCCTCAAGGTCAACGAGTACGGCGTCTTCCGCGGCGAGAGAAAGGCCGCCGGGCGCGAGGAAACGGACGTCTACAAGGCGCTCGGCCTGCCCTGGATCCCGCCGGAGCTGAGGGAAGACCGGGGCGAGATCGAGCGAGCTAGGGAAGGCCGGCTCCCGACCCTGATCGAACGGGACGATATCCGGGGCGACCTGCACTGCCATACCACGGCCAGCGATGGCCGGCTGAAGCTCGCGGAACTGGCCGATTTGATGCGGGCGATGGGATACGGGTACGCCGCGGTCTGCGACCACTCGCGGTCCGCCCGCTACGCCGGGGGCCTGACGCCCGAGCGGCTCAAGGCCCAGGGCGCGGAGATCGACGCCCTCAACCGGAAGCTCAAGGGCTTCCGGATCTTGAAAGGAACAGAGGTCGACATCCTTCCCGACGGGACGGTCGATTTCCCCGAGCCGGTCCTGGCGGGACTGGACTTCGTGGTCGCGTCGGTCCATTCCTCTTTTAAAAGAGACGTCACGGCCCGGATGATCAAGGCCCTGGCCAACCCCCATGTGGACATGATCGGACACCCGTCGGGGCGGCTCTTGTCGGGACGCGAGGGCTACGACGTCGATTTGGAAAAGGTTATCGAGGCCGCCCGGATCCACGGCAAGGCCATGGAGCTCAACTCCCACATCGACCGGCTCGACCTGGACGACGTCCACCTTCGGCTGGCCAAGGACAAGGGGGTGCCGATCGGCATCGGAACCGATACGCACGGCGCAGACGGACCGGCCATGATCCGGTTCGGCCTGGGCACGGCCCGCCGCGGCTGGCTGGAGAAGACCGACGTCCTGAATACCCTGTCCGCCGCCGGCCTGGCCCGCTGGCGCAACAAGAGAACCGGGGAAAAACGCAGGCCTTGACTCAATCTCCAAAAAGATAAAAATGGTCCCTGATGGGATCATCCAAACCGCTTGGGCCGCCGTTTCCCGACGGGGCCGTCCCGGCGAAAACGAAGGATCGGGCGGCCTTTGGCCTCCTTTTAGGAGCCGCCGTATTCATCCGCCTTCCTTATCTCCTTTTCTGGGACCTGTATTTCAGTTCGGACACCGCCGTCCTCGGCCTGATGGCCCGCCATTTTCTCCACGGCGAATTTTCCGTTTACTATTGGGGGGAAGGGTACTACGGATCCCTGGATCCGGCCCTGCTGGCGCCCCTGTTCAAGATATTCGGGCCGACTCCGGGCGTCGCCCAATGGATTCCCTTTCTTGTCTCTATCTGTACGTTCGGCATTTTTTATCGCTATGTGCATCGCGTTCTGGACGGCCGGAGCGCCCGCGTCGCGGCCTTGCTGTTCGCCTTCGCTCCTTCCGCCTTCTTCCAGATCACGAATTCGGTTTACAACTACACCTTCGTCCTTTTCTTCGGGATCGTCCACCTCTCTCTGTATGCCCGCTATCGCCGGGGCGAGAGGCGGACATCGTTTTTCCTGTTATGCGGATTAACGGCGGGATTCTCCTGGTACTATTTTCATCTGATCCTCGTCTTCTGGGCGGCCGTCTTTCTGGCTTGGATCGCCGCCGGGACCGATCGCGTCCGTTGGACGAAGGTCAAGGAGAAGGCGGCCGCCTTCCGCCACGGGCGGGCTTGGGTGGATCTCCTCCTTCTCCGCCGGGCCGCCATTCCCGTTGGGGCGAGATACGGCCTGGTCGCCGTCCATTTCTACAATCTCGCCAATTTCCTCGTAGGAAGCTTTCTCTGGGTGCGCGGAGACTGG
>JAQULS010000120.1 GCA_028749235.1 Acidobacteriota bacterium
TGGTCCGGGCGGTCGGGCTCAACGGCACCGGCTGCCTCAAGCTCGGCATCAACTACGTGGTCAGCATCAAGGCCATCGACGCGGCCCGGCGGGTTCATCCGGGCGCGGTCTCGGCGCTCTTCCTGGATGACCGGACCCATTTGTCGGTCGAGGAGCGGCAGCTCACGGAGTGGGATTCGTCCTGCGCCCTGTTTGCCTTCTCCGACGGTAAGGTGGTCAAGATTCCCGAAAGCAACCTCATCCTGCCGTCCGTTACCATTCACGGCATCACCTCAATCCTGCGCCATCGCGGCGTCACGGTTGAAGAGCGTTTTTTGACGTACGGTGAGCTCGTCCGTCGGTCCGGTGCCGGCCAGCTTGTCACCGTCTGCAGCGTCGGCACGGCAGGCATCCTCAATCGCTGCGCCGGGCTGCTGCTGACCGACGGAGCGGGCGCCCCGACGACCTGGCACCGTCCCGACACGAACCACCCGCTCTACGCGGAGCTGGCCGCGGCCCGGAAGACCTACTGGGACATCTACCAGGGGAAGGCCGAGCCCACGCCTGAAATGAAGCTATTCCGGTACGAAATCTAGTATTTCCAGCTCGTCAGGTCGGCGCCGAGGGGGGCCGTCTTGCGCATCCGCTCCACGGCCTGGGGGATGTACATCTGGTGATAGCGCAGGCGGGACAGCGCGTTGGGACGGGTCGGATCTCCGTTCCAGCAATGCTCGGCCCGGTCCCCGTAAGCCACGTCGCCGGCGTAGTAGGGATCCTTGGTGCTTTCCAGGAACGACTCGACCAGGTACACGGCGTTGTTGAGATAAAAGTTATCCATGTCGCCGACGTAGATCCGGATCTTGCCCTGGAGTTTCGGACCCAGCGTTTTCCAGTCGCGCCGCAGGATGGCGCCCAGGTCGTAGTGCTCCTTCCAGTAGGCCGCGACTTGCGGGTCGATGACGCCCGTCCGCTTGTCCCAGATGGGCTTGGGGTAGCCGTCATCGCCGACCGGGGAGAAGACCGCCTGCCAGACGTCCCATTGATCTCCCGAGCGCCCGCGGCTGGCCAGGGCCAGCTCGCGGTGATTGGCCTGCTCCAACGTCGTGGCCACCTCGCCCAGGTCATTTCGCTGTCCAGGCCGCGGCGTCTTCTTCCACGGGCCGTCGGCGTAGTAGGCGTTTTTCTGGCTGTAGATGTCGATGACGGTGTAGGCCCGGAAGTCGATCGGGTCCGGGCAGGCGGCGACGCAGCCGTTGAATTCGTCGGGGTAGAAGATCTGGGCCGCCAAAGCCTCCCAGCCTCCGGTCGAGCCGCCGTAGAGATAGCGGGCCCAGCCCTGCCCCAATCCGCGGAACGTCTTCTCGACGTAGGGGATGAGCTCGCGGACGATGGCGTCGCCGTAGGGCCCCAGGTTGGCCGAGTTCACGGCGTAGGAGTCGTCGTAGTAGGGATTGGCGTGCTGGATCTCCATGACGATAACCCGGGGAAAGTCCTGGCCCGTCCAATCTTTATAGAATTGATGGGCGTATTCCTGCTCCACGCGGTTGTAACCCGGCATGTGGAAGCGGTCGCTGTAGTCCGGCTTCAGGTCCGGGTCGGGCGGTTCCTCCCGGAAGCCCCCGAAAGTGGCGGGGAAATGGCCGTGAAAGACGATGAGGGGATAACGGGCCTCGGGGTGCTCGTCAAAGCCCTCCGGCAGAAGCAGGCAGGCTCCGAGCTCCATGGGACGGCCCCAGAACTGCGACAGCCGCTCGCTCCGGATCTTGACGTGCTTGATGTACCGGGTGTCCTTGGGCGGCACGATCGGCGGGATCTCCTTATTTAAGGAGAGCCGGACCGTCCGCGCGGCCATCGGATCGATGATGATCTTCTCCGGCGCGCTGTAGAGATTGCCCGGCTTGGCGTTCCAGCGCTGGCCCTCGCCTTTATCCGGGGGTAGCTTGATGGTATGGCCGTCGGAGCGGGCGAAGGTTTCGTAGCGGTTGAGCAGGGCCTGGACGTAATACTCGCCCGCCGGCAGGTCGGCCAGGCTGGCCAGGGGGTAGCCGAAGACCGAAGCGTCGATCACGGCCTCCGCGCCGGGCGCCAGGCCGTCCACGTCGATCCCGAAGACGAGCTGGGTCGCCGCTCCGTCGCTGACCTGGAAGCGGGGCTCGGCCGAGCCGTCGTTGGAGATGAGGAGCAGAACCCGGCCGTCGAGTGCGGCGGCGCTCCGCTCGGAGGGGAAGGAAACCGCGAACTTTAAAAGGACGTTGGCCTTGCCCTCCGTTTCCGTCCGACAGGAGAGAGAGGCGAGAAAAAGAATGGCCAAGGTAGCGGTCAATCCGATGCTAAGACAGATACGGAGTGGGTTCTTCGGCATAAAAATCCCTCCGGGAAGTGGTTTAAATCGGGATCATTACAATGCTGACACGGTAAGATGTCAATCTATAGAAAAAGTATTCTTAAAAATTGTGTTGATTACTAGAAATGGATAAGAACAAAGACCCTCGATTTAATTCGACTGCGTATTCCAACGGATACGAAGCCGACGGGCTCGTTCTCGGAATGCGGTTTTTCCGCCTTCGAGAATATCGCATACATAGCGGCGTATATCTGGATTCTCTAAACCGCCGCTCTTATAACTGATTTCAGGGAGCTCATTCGGCCGGTGTGGGCCGCAATTTGCAACTATCACTTGATCAGCATCGGAATTGACAACAAGATTGGCATTGTGTGTGACGATTATTATTTGCCGACGCAATTTCGCTTGACGGAATCGAGGGACCAGTTCATCGAAGATAGACTTTGGATCTAGATTTTCTTCTGGTTGATCGATGATTAAAGGCCGATCATCATCGCGATCTATGGCGAGATACAGCAATAAGAGTACGATCCCGCGATTACCGGGAGAGAGTTGTTCGATGTCGACGCCTTCATACTGAACTCCATATGTTAGTTTTATGTGGTCAGTACTATAAAGCCAAGAGGATATGCGACAAGCCCATTCTCGATAAGCTTGAGGATCGTCTCGGCCGACAGGTGTATGTTCAATTATTCCATGCTCATATGTATTTCGAAATCGCGCCATTGCTTCTGCGACTTCGACGCTTGACCCCTTTTCCCAGACAGATAGCAACTCCGCATTCGCCGCCTCAAGCAATGCGCCACGTCCTTTGAATGGTCCCGTCTTACGAAGATCTAGTAATTCCTCACCATGTTGCGCCCAAGCAACTACATCAACTGAACGGCGGACTGAGAAGGAAAGCTTTCCTAGAGCCCCGTCTTCAGCTTCTAGCCGTATCTTTAAAGGATTGTAAAGAGTGGTGAGTTCTTTTTCTTCTTCAACGATACCCTCAAAAACCTTCGCGTAGCTATCTCTTCGCGCTTTTATAAGAGACTTGATCTGCTCATCGGCGTTTATCGCGATTTGGATATCGCGGTCGATTTTGGCGAGGATTGCTTCATCTCGTGAGATTTTCTCTGAAAGACGAGCAAAAGATTTTACATTCTGTTCTTCAATGCCGATTAGCGCTCTTAATCGGGTGATTTCGTCATCAAGGAGTCTAAGTGTTTGTTCCTCAAGTTTTGCGTTTTCAGGAATCAATGACGTGGCCGGTGGCGCCGAACTAGCTAGCTCGTCAGGTCGTTTAGTTGGTCCGGATAAAACCAAAATATGTTTGTTGATTGATTCTATTGTTTCCCCCAGAAAACCATCTACGTCCCCAACGTAATCTAATAAGAAAGCCTTCCAATTCTCTTGAGATAATTTTGCCTCAGCATATGTATGTTGGAGTTGGCGGAGCCATAATGGCGATTTGCTAGTACGAGTATCATCTACCTCTCCCTTCAGTTCAAGCAATGCTTGTTTTTTGCGGCGTGCTAAATCGATTTTATGACGAAACGATGCGGCGGCGGCCGAAACCGTCTCGAGCTGCTGTATGTGAGTTTCTTCTCGCTTGTGAATTAGTCCGTTACGGTCCCGTATATCCTTAGCAATTGATTTGACTTTTTCGTCGCGATAGCGTCGAAGGTACGGTAGGGTTGCTTTCCGATCCATTTCGACACTAAGTTCTTGAGCTATTTCTGCTAGCGCTCGTTCATGGCTTTGGCGTACAGCCCGGCCATGCGCAGTTTGTAAATCAAGCAATTCGCGAAAGTTCGTTGCCCCCAATCGGACTTCGGATGGATGTGATTGGAAAATTACTCTCTCGATTTCTGTGAGTAACTCATCTGTGACGCCTTCGGCTGAACATAACGTGTCTACAAATTGCTGTGACAAGTACTGAATTTGTGGAGAGTGGGAACTTTCTTCTAAATCGGAATTTCGTAGTAAAATTGATGTTGGTTCACCATCTTCCCAAGTAAGTCTTACCGTACTCTCACCGAGAAGAGCTTTAGCACGTTGAATAAAAGACTTGTCGCTGAGGTGCGGGGAAAGAGAATATCCGCCGGCAGCGATTATATCGGCGAGCGCCGTCTTGCCCGATCCGCGAGCGCCGATAATGCCAACTAAGCCAGCATTAAGCGGGACCACTACAGTCTTCAGCCATGGTGCCTGGGAAACTGAGACGGTGTCTAATACTTGTGATGGCATCGCTCCACGAGGCGGTGTGGATCCAATAAAAACCCGTGCCTCCGGTTCTAAACATGCTTGACGCAATGATTCAAAGTTTAAATCACCCTTAATCCAACACAAACGATCAAGGCTTGGTTCGCCAACGCCATCGGATCCATGCGCGTCGCTCCCATGAAGACAAGGCTTACAACCATTCCAATCAGCGGCAAGTTTTTCTTTGCTAACCGCCCCATGCCCTAACCAAAAATCGCGTTGCTTTGGTTGTGAAGAAAAAATTATATGAGCTGTCCGTTCGATCTCTTTGCGTAAAGTTGTAAGTGAAGAATCGTCTTGTAGACCGGATGTACCATCATGGCTACCGGCAGCGACAGCGATAAGAGCATTTTCTCGAATCCAGTTGCTCTTCGTCCATTCTTCGCGGAGTTGATCGAAATTAACCTTAAACTGCTTAGCGCCAGCGGATAGGGCGGATATGTCATCCTTTAAGTTGGTGTCATATGCCCGGCCGAGTCGGATAAGGTCACCTCTGTTACACCGATATGACTCTTCATATGCGGGAAAGGTTAGCGAATTGAGAAAACGTTGGATCTGGACGATGTGATCATCATCGTCCGGTGATACAAGAAGATGTACATTGATAGGAGTGCCTTTTCCTGTGCCGATGCCGAACCGCATTTCGATATTCGGAAATATCAGTTCGACTTTAGGTATTCGGCCTTCCTTCTTTTTATTCAGCACCTCTTTGTATGTATCAATACTGTAATAGTCGGTTATCCCAAGTGCATTTATTGGTGGGACTGAAGACTCGATACGGTCGAGGAAAACATCCCATGGCATATGGCTGGGGTAGTGATCATTAAGTAAAGTGCCAGGCGCATGAAGGTGGGGATCCCAGCGCCGCCAAAGCGAACCGCGACTGTCACGACTTATAATCATCGTTCTCCCGTGCGCTCGATCATATCGTGATGAGCATCGACAGAATGTATGTGTTTACGGCTATTATGAATGCCGAATGTTGGAAAAACGACTGGAAAATCGTCTTTAGTCTTATTCCCTATCATGCAAACCCTGAGGAATAGTAATGCTCAACTTGAAATATGTCAATCGCTGTTGGCAGCGAAAACGGATGAGAACATACATTACTAACCCCTCCAAATATTGCATCCTGGGGTTCACCACACAGAGCCGTCGCTGGCTTCGGTTGGGCTATTACAATGCGGATCGGGACGGGTTGTCAATGCGCGGCTGGAACGGCGGCGGTGGACTCTGATAGAATCCCCGCCATGATCCCTTTCATCCTCGGCCTCGGCTTACTCACGGCGTTCCCGCCCGCCTTTCCGGTTCAAGGCGGCGATAACCCCCGGGTCCTTGTCCGGACCGAGATGGGGGACATCACCATCGAAGTCGCCCTCGGCAAGGCCCCTGTGACCGCAGCCAATTTTTTGCGCTACGTGGACGCGGGGCTTTACGACGGCACGGTCTTTCACCGGACGGTGACCCGGTCGAGTCCGCGCAACCAGGCCGTCCCGATCGAAGTCATCCAAGGCGGCCAAGTCGCGGAGGACAGGGAGTTCGCGGCCGTCCCGCTCGAACGGACGAACGCGACCGGGTTGATGCATATCGACGCCGCGGTCTCCATGGCCCGCTCCGGCCCCGACACGGCGACGTCGAGCTTCTTTATCTGCGTCGGCGGCCAGCCCGAGCTCGATTTCGGCGGCAAGCGCAACGCCGACGGCCAGGGCTTCGCCGTTTTCGGGCGGGTCGTCGCCGGCATGGAAGTGGCCCGCCGGATCCACGCCTCTCCCGTCGACAATGAGGAGCATTTGACGCCGCCCGTCAGGATTCTATCGGCCGCCCGGCTTTCGCCCTGAGGCCGGTTCGATGGAGGAAATATGAAAAGATCCACAATCCGTAAGCGAAAATGGCTTGGAGGCATTCTGCTGCTCGGCCTCATGGCGGCACCGCTTCTGGCCCAGCGCGCCGGCTATTCCAAGGACGAATTCGTCCGGCGGCGGCAGGCCCTGCGCGAGCGGGTCAAGGACGGGATCGTCGTCTTCTTCGGGGAGGACAGCGCCCCCGCCGGAGCTCCGTCCCGCCAGGACAACGACTTCTTCTATCTCTGCGGCGTCGAAGACCTGGGCGCCATCCTGACGATGAACGCCCGGACGGGGGAGACCAGCCTTTTCCTGCCCCGGCTGTCGGCCCGCGAGGAAATGTATACCGGAGCCAACCTGCTCTCGGATGAAACCGCGAAGGCGCGGCTCGGCCTCTCCAACCTCTACGACGTGAGCTATTTCGACGAGTACCTGGCCCGCTTCTCGGGCTGGGGGGCGCCGCTCTGGCTCCGTCTCCAGCCGGGCGACCAGGTCGACAACGCCCGTTACGAAGTGCTGATCTTTGAAGCCCGCAAGAATCGAACGCATTACAACGCCCAGATCACCCGGGACGCCTTCCGCCTGCAGCGCCTGCGCGAGCGCTACCCGGCTTGGGAGGTCAAGGACGTGACGCCGCATCTCGACGCCCTGCGCGCGATCAAGAGCGAAGAGGAGATCGCCGTCCTGCGGCGCAACGGCAAGCTCTCGGCCGAGGCCGTCCGGCAGGCCATGCTGGCTTCCCGGCCGGGCGTTTTCGAGTACGAGATCGAAGCCGCGGCCCGCTACGTAACCCTCAAGGGAGGGGCGAAGGGGATGGCTTTCGCCCCGATCGTCGGCTCGGGCCCCAACACCTGCATCTGGCACTACGACGCCAACAGCCGGCGGACCCGGGCCGGCGATCTCGTCCTGATGGATTTCGGGGCCGACCTCGACCATATGGCCATGGACATCACCCGGACCTGGCCCGTTTCCGGCGTCTTCAGCCCGGAGCAGCGCGAGATCTATGAAATCGTCTTGACGATCGAGCAGGCCTGCCTCGAAGCCTACAAGCCGGGGGCCACGAACGCCGACGTCCAGGCCCGCGTGGCCGAGGCCCTGAAGCAAAAAGGTTTGAACGGCCGCGGCGAGCGGGGCGGGTTCGGGCATTTCGTCGGGCTGGGGACGCACGACGTCGGGCCCCGCATCACGCGGCTTGAGGAAGGCATGGTCTTCGCCATCGAGCCGGCCCTCTACATTCCCGAGAAGGCCATCGGCATCCGGATCGAGGACACCGTGGTGATCAGCAAGGACGGCTGCGAGGTTTTGACCCGCGACGCTCCCAAGACGATCGCCGAAATCGAGAAGCTTCTCGGCCGCCGTTGACAGGAGAAAAAAATGAAAGCCATCGTCCGCATCGTCATCCCGTTCGCCATCGCGGCGGTCCTGGCGGCCCAGACGCAGCCCGCCGGGACGGCGCAGAAGCCGGCTGGGGAGCCGGACCGGATCACCGTCCAGCACTGCCTGATCTCGTTCCAGGGGAGCGCCGGGGCCGTGCCCGGCGTCACCCGGACCCAGGCTGAAGCCAAGGCCCTGGCCGAGAAGATCCTCGGCCAAGCCCGCCGGGGCGGCGATTTCGACGCCCTGGTCAAGCAGCATACCGACGACTCGGCCCCGGGCATCTACCGGATGGCCAATTTCGGCGTCGAGCCGGTGAAGAGCCCGCCGAGCAAGAAGGAATTTGCCCGGGCCAGGATGGTGGCGGCTTTCGGCGACGTCGGATTCAAGCTCAAGGCGGGGGAGATCGGGCTGGCGGCCTACGATCCGGCCAAGTCGAAGTACGGCTGGCACATCATCAAGCGCCTGGAATAGGGCGCGGGATCGAGGCCGGCGTCAGATCCGGGTCCGGTCCTTCCAGGCCCACCACTTGAGAAGGCGGGTCTGGGGAGACTTGCGGGACGCGAAATAGACCACGCTGCGGAAGACGTAGAGCTGGCAGCGGTCGATCCGGACGCCCTTCAGGTCGCACAGCTGCTCGTACATCGCCTGCGGATCCTGTCCCTTCAGCTCGGATGGGCTTCGGAAGCCGAGGCGCCAGAGGTCTTCGGCGGTCCTGGGGCCGACGTTCGGGATGTCCTGAAATTTCTTCAATGCGGTCGCGCGATCCATCATCATGAAAACCTCTCCGCCATTATAAGAAAAGTCGGAGCCCCGAGTCCACCGGGTCCCTTCGTTTCTCGGCCCGGCCGGGAGGAGATGGTATAATGGCGGGCGAAATCCGGATTCTCGAGGTGGAATTATGAGCGTACCCTCAACGGCGGATATCGTCATCGTGGGAGGCGGAGTCATCGGCGCCAGCACGGCCTATCACCTGGCCCTGCGCGGCGCGGGGACAATCGTCCTCTTGGAGCGCCAGCCCTACTTCGGCTCCGAATCCACGGGCAAGTGCGCCGGCGGGGTTCGGGCCCATTTCGATACCGAGATCAACTGCCGCATGTCGCAGATCAGCCTGGCGGCTTTCGAACGATTCGAGGCCGAGACCGGCTATACGGCCGACTACCGGAAGATCGGCTACCTCTTCGTCCTGACCCGGGAGGCCGACGTCGAGGCCTTTCGGCGCCAGATGGACATGCACCTGCGGCTCGGCATCCGGACGGACTGGCTGGACGGGGACGAGGTCCGACGCCGCCTGCCGATGATGAGCTTTGATGACGCCCTGGGCGGCCTGTTCGGTCCCGACGACGGACTGGCGGACAACGGCTCGGTCGTCCAGGGCTACATTTCCGCCGGCTCCCGTCTGGGCGTGAAAGCCTTGAACGGAGTCGAAGTGACCGGCGTGCGGCTGGCCGGCGGCCGCGTCGCGGGCGTGGAGACCGATCAAGGCCCGATCGCGGCTCCCGTCGTCGTCGACGCCGCCGGGGCCTGGTCGGGGCTTGTCGGCCGCCTGGCCGGATTGGACGTCCCCGTCCAGCCGGTCCGGCGGCAGCTGTTCACGACCACGCCGACCCCCGAGATCCCCTCCGGCTGGACGTTCGTCATCGACTTCAAGACCAACCTCTACTTTCATCGCGAAGGGCCGGGCCTTCTGTCCGGGATGTCGCGGGCGGACGAGCCGCCGGCGTTCAATCAGACGGTGGACGAGGATTGGGAACTCGCGCATCTGGAAGCGGGCGCCGCCCGATTGCCGCTCCTGGAGCGGGCTGGCATCACCCGGCGCTGGGCCGGGCTCTACGAAGTGACGCCGGATCATCACGCGATCATCGGCCGCTCGGCGGACGTCCCGGGCTTCTACATCAACGCGGGATTCTCCGGCCACGGCTTCATGCAAAGCCCGGCGGCGGGGCTTCTCATGGCCGAGGAGATCCTGGACGGCCGGGCTTCCACGCTCGACGTCTCCACTCTGCGCCCGGAGCGGTTCCGCGAAGGCGCTCTTCTCGACGAATACGTCGTCTTCTGACGCCGGGGACGATATGAAGCTTCTGGGCCGGCCCGCCGCCGAGGGCCGCATCGTCCGGCGGGGCGAAGGCTGGCGGCTGGAGGCGGCGGTGGCATCCCTGCCCCGGGGTTTCCGGGTCTCCGGCTCCGTCAGCGGCCGGGCTGAACGGATCGAGGCTTTTCGCGCTCCCGCCCCCCGGCGGTTCCTCCTCAACAATTGGCAGTCATGGGGACCCTGCCAGGCTCTCGATCGGGGCGGCTCTCTCGACGGGGTCGCCGAGAGGATGGACGATTACAGCCCCTGGGTCTTTTCACCCGTCCCGGATGTTTTCCGCAGCGCCGTCGTCAGCGACTACTTCATCGCCTGGGACGACACGCTGGTCGGCTTCCTCTCCTCGCGCGTCGCCCATCCGTATTTCGTCATCGAGGGGGACGAAGTCGCCGGCTATTGGGAGTATTTCGGTACGGACCTGCCCGACGCGGTCCGGCTGGAGCCTCTGGTCGTCCTGCACGGCGCCCCGATGGAGGATCTCCTGGAGGCCTACGCCGTTTTGGCGGCGGAGGACGCGGGCGTGCGCGT
>JAQULS010000121.1 GCA_028749235.1 Acidobacteriota bacterium
GCGGTCGGGCGGGTAGGCCCGGGCCGCGTTCCGCAGGCCGGCCTCGTCGCGGCCGGCCAGGAAGAGGAGGGGGACGGCGGCCAGCTTGTCGCGAAGCTCCGGCTTGGCGGCCTCCTCGGCATCGATTACGGCGATGGCGAAGGGAATCGCGGCGAGCAGCGAAGCGGCCTTGTCGGCGTCGGGCGCGACGTAAACGACTCCGGATTTCCGGCAGGCTTCATAGAGGAACTCCCGCTCTTCGGGCATCCGGGCGTAAACCAAAATTTTCGCCACGAGTTTGTTGTACCTCAGCCGGGCTCGGAGTGAACACCTCCGCCCCTTGAATCCTTTATAGAAGAAGCTTCCCGGCCTGTCAAGGCGGACGGGGGTGATTTCGGGGGTGAAATGGGGGGTGATTCCCGCATGGGGCTGTGTTATATTTCGAGCCTCCGGAGCGGACTGCGGCGGCCGATTCGCGCGGCAGCCGGCTCCTGACGATCGCCGCCGCAAGTGAGGTTGCCATGACCGACGTGAAGAGCGGACCAAAGACCGTCCGGGCGCCGCGGGGAGAGCGCTTGCATACCCGGGGCTGGGCCCAGGAAGGGGCCCTGCGGATGTTCATGAACAATCTCGACCCGGATGTGGCCGAGAAGCCCCGGGACCTGATCGTCTACGGTGGAACCGGCAAGGCGGCCCGCAATTGGGATTGCTACCGGGCCATCGTCCGGAGCCTGAAATCCCTGGCGAACGACGAGACTCTGATCGTCCAGTCCGGCAAGCCCGTCGCGATCTTCAAAACCCATCCCGAGGCACCCCGCGTTCTCATCGCCAACGCCCTGCTCGTCCCGAAATGGGCCACCTGGGACGAGTTCCGCCGGCTGGAAGGCCTGGGTTTGACCATGTATGGGCAGATGACCGCGGGCAGCTGGATTTACATCGGAACCCAGGGCATTCTGCAGGGCACGTACGAAACGCTGGCGGCGGTCGCCAAGCATCATTTCGGCGGCAGCCTCAAGGGGCGGCTCGTGGTGACGGCCGGGCTGGGGGGCATGGGCGGAGCCCAGCCCCTGGCGGTGACCATGAACGACGGCGTGGCCTTGGTCATAGAGGTCGACAAGGACCGCATCCGCCGCCGGCTCGAAACCCGGTACGTCGATACCCGGGCCGGCAATTTGGACCAGGCCTTGAGCCTGGCGGACAAGGCTCGGGCGGAGGGGCGGCCGCTGTCGATCGCCCTCCTCGGCAACGCCGCCGAGGTTCTGCCCGAGCTCGTTCGGCGGGGTATCGTGCCCGACATCCTGACCGACCAGACCTCGGCTCACGATGAGCTCAACGGATACGTTCCGGCGGGGATGCCCTATGAGGACGCGCTGGCCCTGCGGCTCAAGGATCCGGCCGACTACATCAAGCGCTCCTACGACTCGATGGCCGCCCATGTCCGGGCCATGCTCGAGATGCGGAAGCTGGGAGCCCGGACTTTCGATTACGGGAACAACATCCGGGGTCAGGCGCTCAAGGCGGGCGTCGCGGAGGCTTTCGATATCCCCGGCTTCGTCCCCGAATACATCCGGCCCCTCTTCTGCCTGGGCAAGGGCCCCTTCCGCTGGGCCGCGCTCTCGGGCCGGCCGCAGGATATCTATGCCACCGATGAAGCGGTGCTGAAGGAATTTCCCGGAGACGAAGCCCTGGCCCGCTGGATTCGGAAAGCCCGCGAGCGGGTCCGGTTCCAGGGCCTGCCGGCCCGCATCTGCTGGCTGGGGTACGGCGAACGGGCCCGCTTCGGGGCGGTCATCAACCACCTGGTCAAGAAGGGCAAGATCAGTGCGCCCATCGTCATCGGGCGCGATCATCTCGATACGGGTTCCGTGGCCTCGCCGAACCGCGAGACCGAGGCCATGCGGGACGGCTCGGACGCGATCGCCGACTGGCCCATCCTGAATGCGCTGATCAACGCCGCGAGCGGCGCTTCGTGGGTTTCGGTGCATCATGGGGGCGGCGTCGGGATCGGGCTTTCGATCCACGCCGGGATGGTCGTCGTGGCCGATGGCACGGCCGCCATGGGACGGCGGCTGGAGCGCGTCCTGACCGTCGACCCCGGATTGGGAGTCGTCCGGCATGCCGACGCCGGCTACCCGGAGGCCATCGCCTTCGCCCGCAAGGCGGGGATCAAGATCCCCATGCCGCGCCGGGCCTGAAGACGGGCGTCGTCGTCCGTCGACAAACCGCCTCCGGATGGAGGCGTGCCGGCCGGGCCGTCCAACGGAGGATTTTCGCCGGCGGCTCTTTTGGCGTCGCCGTTCGTGAGCGGTCGTCCTGAATCCGCATCCCCGCCCGCCCTCCTCGATCTTTCAATTTCCCCTGAAACCGATCCGCTCCTTTCCGCCCGAAAATGGCACGCGGCTTGCAATTATACGGGCGAAAGGAGAAACACGATGAAGATGAGAAAGCGGAATGTCCGGACTTCGGCGTTGGGTTGGGTCCTGGTCGCGGTATGCGCCTTGTCGGCGATCGCTCCGGCCATGGCGAATGAGGGGAGCGAAGACATCTGCCGGGAGGCCTTTCAGAACTGCCTGCACGATTTGTCGGGCGGGCTCCTGGGCTGGTGGAACGTTTTGCTGGGCGCGGCCTACTGCCTGAACGGCAGGGAGTTCTGCCGGAAGTACGTCCAGGTTTACCTGTAAGGAGCTGAAATATGTCCACCCTGCGTCGAACCGTTTGGATCCTGATGGCGGCCTTGATGCTGCTCGGCCCGGTCGGACCCGCCGTTTCCGCGGAAGCGGCAATCTCGGTCTGCGAAAAAGCCCTCATCTACTGCATGAGCGCCCCGGGCCATAACTTGCCCTGGGACATCGTCGAATGCATCAGCGGATACGCTTTTTGCCGGGAGTACATTCTGCCGCTTCTCGACGGCAAGTGAGAATGATAAAAACCGGCTTCCCGTCCGTCTATTGGAGTTGAAGGAGGGAAGACGATGAGATCATCAACTCGGTTTTGGTTCGTTCTGGTGAATGTTCTTTGGCTGGCGGCCTGGGCGGCCGCGCCCGGGGCCGCCCGGCCGCCGGCGGCGGAGCCGCAGGCTCCGCGCCAAGCCGTCCTGGAAGAGATCCTCTCCGTGGGCGGTCCCGACGACACGGTGATTCTGCAATGGACGGGAGTGGCGGCCGACGACGACGGCGCGATCTACGTCCTGGACGCTCTCGATTGCTCCCTGAAAAAATTCGATGACCGCGGGCGTCTGATCAAGCGGACGGGCCGCAAAGGGCAGGGGCCCGGGGAATTCCAGTTTCCCGTACTCTTGGCCCTGTCGGGCGGCCGGTTATACGCCGCCGATCAGCGGCGGCTGGGAATCCAGGTCTTTGACCGGGACTTGCGCTTTCTGCGGACAATCGCCTCGGGGAAGCTGGTTTCCGCTCTGGTCTCGACGGGGCGGGACGGGGTCGCCTACAAGCCGTTCACGCCGCTGGGGGAGTCCGCCCGCTGGTTCGTCGTCGACGAGACGGGGGCGTTGATCTCCGAGACCGTGTATATGCCCAAAATCGAAGCCTACCTCGCCGATTCCATCAGTCTGGCCTTCGATCGGAAGGGCGGCGTCTATACGGCTTACCTGTATCGCGACCTTCTCGAAAAGCGGGATGGACGCGGCCGCCTGATTTGGAGCCGGACGCCCAGGGGAGGAGCCGCGTCCGCGACGGAAACGATTCAGGGCCTGAAGATCGCCTCGACCATGTTTTGGCTCGATGCCGCCCTCGACCCCCAGGGCCGCGTTTACATCCTCGCGGGCGGAAAAACCAAGAATCCGGGCCGGGACGTTCTGGTCTTTGACTCGGAAGGAAAGCTGCTCGCGACATTCATTCTGCCCCAGCCCAGCCATTGCCTATACATCGATGGGCGCGGATTCCTTTATGCCCGGGCCGATGAAGGGGTCTGCCTGAAAAAATTCCGGATTCGGTTCCTCTAAGGGGGAACGATGAGGCGCCGAATGCTTCTTGGGCTTGTCCCGGCGGCCCTGGCGACGGCCGCGGCGGGAAGCGGGGCGCGTTTTTCAAGCACCGCCGCTTCGAGAGGCGGGAGAGGCTGGCTGATCCTTGATTTCGACGCGATCTTTTGCGGCGCCTGCTTCGAGCCCGTCCTGGCTCTGCTGCGGGCCTTGCCGGCGGCCGTCCAGGAGGACGCCTTGACCGCGGTCCTCCTCTACGGCGGGGGCGACGCCCGCCGCCGGGTGATCGAAGCCAAATGGGACGGTCTCCGCCGCGTCCACGGCTGGACGATGCCCGCCGTTCTGGACTCCGGTCCCGGCTTGCGGGATCTTCTGGAGACGAGGACTTCCAAGCTGCTCCTGTTCGACGTCCGCTCGCGGTCGATCCGAGCCCACGACCTGCCCTTGTCGGGAAAGCGGTTCGACGCCGTATTGTCGATTCTGATAGAATCATAAGAGGGGCGGATCGTGATTCAATCCGAACGGCTGAAAGCGCTGAACGACAAGGATTTCCGGGGCGGCGATTACGTCCTTTATTGGATGCAGGCTTCCCAGCGCTCCGAATGCAACCATGCGCTCGAGTACGCCGCTCGACACGCCGACGAGCTGAAGCTTCCCCTGGTCGCCTTTTTCGGCCTGACGCCGCGCTACCCGGGCGCCAATGAGCGCCACTACGCGTTTCTTCTCGAAGGGCTGGCCGATGCCCGCGCCCATCTGGAGGCCAAGGGAATTCAACTGGTCGTCCGGATCGAGTCTCCCGAGCGCGGGGCCGCGGAGATGGCCGAGCGGGCCGCCCTGGCCGTCGTCGATCGCGGCTATACCCGGCTCCAGAGGACGTGGCGGGCAAGGGCGGCGGAAGCCATGGACTGCCTTCTGATACAGATCGAGTCAGACGCCGTGGTCCCGGTTGAAACCGCCTCGTCCAAGGAGGAGTGGAGCGCCGCGACTTTCCGGCCGAAGATGCGGGCCCGGCGGGAGTCCTTCCTGCACCCCCTGCGGGAGCGTAAACCCCGCCGCGATTCGCTCGGCTTGTCCTTCGACTCGCTGAACCTGACCGATATCGACGCCGTGCTGGCTGAATTGCCGATCGACCGGAGCGTCAAGCGATCCCGCTTTTTTCCAGGGGGACAATCCGAGGCCAAGAGCCGCCTGCGGCGGTTCCTCAAGGACAAGCTGGACCATTTCGGCGAGCTCCGGAACATCCCGACCTTGGACGCCCAGTCCCACCTCGGCCCCTACCTTCATTTCGGGCAAATCTCGCCTTTGCAGGCGGCCCGGCAGGCCATCGAGGCGGGAGGGCCGGGCGTCGAACCGTTCCTGGAGGAGCTGCTCGTGCGGCGCGAGCTGAGCCTCAATTTCGTTCACGCCAATCCGCACTACGACGAATGGGAGGCCGTTCCGGCCTGGGCCCGGGCGACTCTGGCGGAACACGCGGCCGATCCGCGGCCGGCCGAGTATTCGCCGCGCGAGCTGGAGGAAGCGCGGACGCACGATCCGTACTGGAACGCGGCCCAGGATGAGATGCGGATCACCGGCAAGATGCACGGATACATGCGGATGTACTGGGGCAAGAAGATCCTGGAATGGAGCCGTTCGCCCGAGGCGGCTTTCCGGACCGCCCTGGCCCTCAACGACAAATACGAGCTGGACGGCCGCGATCCGAACAGCTTCGCCGGCGTCGCCTGGTGCTTCGGCAAGCACGACCGGCCCTGGCCCTCGCGTCCGGTCTTCGGAACCGTCCGGTCGATGAACGAGGCCGGCCTTCGCCGGAAGTTCGACGCCGATCAATACGCCCGGATGATCGACCGCCTGCGATCGAAGCCGTCCTGAACGGCGGCCGGCGGATCAAGCCAGGATGTGGTATTTCTCGACCAAATGGTCGGGATGATAGGACTGTTTGGCCCGGCGAAGCCCGGGGACGCCGAGGTCCTGTTCCCGGTTGATGAAGGCGGAGTCGGCCCACTCGCGCCGGACGTATTCACGGTTCATCAACTGGGCCAGGCCCTCGTAGCGCGGGCTGACGATCTCGATGTGGATGACCGCGGTCCGGGCATTCAGCCGTTCGCCGATGGCCAAGGCGGCCAAGGCGCCCTCGGTTTCGATGGCGCCCCCGATGAGGCCCAGCGTCCGGTAATGGAGCAGGGCTTCCTGGATGGCGTCCTTCTGGGCGTCGATGGCTCCGCCTTCCTGCCCCTTGCCCGCCAGCCATTCCTCGAACAGCGCCCGGCACGCGTCCAGGTCGCCCGGGCCGATCGGGACATAACGCCAGGCGTGGGACTTTTCAAATTTCTTGATCCGGTTGCGCTTGCCGTCGTAGCGCTTGCCCTTGAGCTCGGCCAGGTCCTCGGTCCGGTAAACGTAGTCGAAATCGTCCAGGTCGGGGGCGCAGCGCAGGCCGCCGCACCAACGCTCGGCGAAAGAGGCCGGAATGCGTGACAGGCGGGGCGCCGCGGACAAGCAGGCGTTAATCGTGGCCGGGATGTCGTTTTCTCCGAGCGGCTGGAGAAAGTAGGCCTCCTGGTCGGGCGGGCTGAAGCGGATGCAGAGGTTGCCGTTGATCAGGGTGAAACGGGGGTCGTCGAAGCGGCGCCAGATGAAATGGTTGGCGAACGTCGACTCCGAGATCTCCTGCGGGAAGCGCCGGAAAAACGGCTCCAGCTCCTCCCGGTCCTCCAGGACCAGGGCCCGAAAATCGGGGAAGACCGGCAGGTTCATCCCCGCCTCCGGACCATGACCGTGCATCCCGTTCGGGGGCATCCCTCGCACCAGGACGGATCCTTGGCCATGCCGGCGGGGACGGATTCCGCCCGGAGAAAGCCCACGCGGGCGAAGAAAGCGGGGATGATGGTGGCCAGGTAGACGTCGGCGCCGGCGGCGGCGAACAGCGCTTCGACGAGCCGGGCTCCGGTCCCGGCGGAACGGCAACCCGGATCTACCCCGAGCCCGACGAGCTCCAGGCAGTCGATGTGCGCCTTGAGCCCCACCAGGCCTACGATCCGGCCGTCCGTTTCGGCAATCCAGAACCGGTCCTCTTCCATGCCTTCGTAGTCGAGGTTCAAGCGGGCGGCCAGGGCCCGGGCGGCCGGCCGGTCCTCGGAGCGGGCGCTGCGTATGATCATGGCCGGTTATTATAGCATGATGAGGCCGCGCTTCCCGAGCCGATCGACCATCCGGGAAAGGCCTGGCATGGTTGGCTTTGGCGGTCCGGTTATGCTATATCTTAGGGGCGGATGAGGCCCCATCCTCCCGCTCCAAACCCGACCGAGGTTTCCAAGTGGATGACAAGCTGATTGTTCGATTTGCGCCCAGCCCGACCGGCTTTCTGCACCTGGGCTCGGCCCGAACGGCGCTTTTCAATTGGCTGGCGGCGCGGAGCCGGGGCGGCCGCTTCCTGCTGCGGATCGAGGACACGGACAAGGTCCGCTCCGAAGAGCGCTTCCTGGACGAAATCCTGGAGGACCTTCGCTGGCTCGGTCTGGACTGGGACGGGGAGCCCATCCGTCAGAGCGCGCGCTTCGATCTCTACCGGGCCAAA
Source organism: Acidobacteriota bacterium (assembly GCA_028749235.1). Lineage (GTDB taxonomy): Bacteria > Acidobacteriota > Aminicenantia > Aminicenantales > UBA4085 > UBA4085. Next base: position 7,491 of record JAQULS010000121.1, read on the forward strand.
GCCGAAGAGCTGGTGGCCCGGGGGCGGGCTTACCGGGAAGGGGAGGCCGTCCTTTTCCGGGTCGAGCCCGGCCGGACGCTGGCTTACGACGACCTGATCCACGGCCGCATCGCGGTCGAGACCGAAAACATCAAGGACCAGGTTCTGATCAAGTCCGACGGCTCGCCCGCTTACAACTTCTGCTGCGTCGTCGACGACGCCGAGCAGGGCGTCACCCATATCCTGCGCGGCGACGACCACATTTCCAACACGCCCAAGCAGATCCTGTTCTATGAAGCCTTCGGCTTCCCGCAACCCCATTTCGGCCATATGCCGCTCATTCTGGGCCCGGACGGATCCAAGCTCAGCAAACGGCACGGCGGAGTCTCGGTGACCGAATACAAGGCCGAAGGCTTCCTGCCGGCCGCCCTGGCCAACTATCTCATTCTCCTGGGCTGGACGCCGCCCGGCGAACGGGAGATCTTAAGCTTGCAAGAGACTGCGGAGATCTTCCGCATCGAAGACATGAGCGGCGTCCAGGCCAAGTTCGACGTCCAGAAACTGAAATGGATGAACGGCGAGTACATCCTCAAGCTTCCGGCGGCCGAATATGCCGCCCGGATCACCGCCCAGCTCCGTTCGGACGGACTGGATCCCGATCATGTGCCGGCGGAGCGCCTGGCCCAGGCCGCCGAGCTCTACCGGGTCCGGATCAAGACCCTGCGCGAGTTCGGTCCGCTGGCCGATTTCTTCTTCCGGGACGATTTCGCCGTCGATGAGGAGGGCCAGGCCAAGCACCTCGGGACCGCCGAAGGCAAGGCCGCCCTGGCCCTCTTCGCCGATCGCCTGGCCGGACTGGATGAGTGGCGGCACGACACGATCGAAGCCCTCTGCCGCGAACTGGCCCAGGAAAAAGGGCTCAAGCCCGCCGCCCTGATCCACCCGGCCCGCATGGCCGTCAGCGGCAAGACAAAAGGCGCCGGCCTGTTCGAGATCATGGAACTGCTGGGGCGGGAGACCGTCCTGCGCCGCATGAAGGAACCCCTGACATGAGCGAAGAAACCAAGCCCAAGGACCATTTCATACGCGACATCGTCGAGGCCGACCGGGCCGCCGGCAAGAACGGCGGGCGGGTCGCGACCCGTTTTCCGCCCGAACCCAACGGCTATATCCACATCGGACATGTCAAGTCGCTGGGCATCAACTTCGGCCTGGCCGCCGATTACGGCGGGACCTGCAACCTACGCTTCGACGATACCAACCCCGAGAAAGAGGAGATCGAGTACGTCTCTTCGATCAAGGAGGACATCCGCTGGCTGGGCTTCGACTGGCAGGACCGGGAATACTACGCCTCGGACTACTATGAAAAGCTCTTCGGCTTCGCCGAGGACCTGATCCGCAAGGGCCAGGCCTATGTCTGCGACCTGAGCGCCGAGCAAGTGACCGCGACCCGCGGCACACTGACCAAGCCGGGCCAGGCGAGCCCCTTCCGTGGCCGCTCGGTCGAGGAGAACCTCGATCTTTTCCGACGCATGCGGGCCGGCGATTTTCCCGACGGCTCGAAATCCCTGCGGGCCAAAATCGACATGGCCGATCCAAACCTGCTGCTCCGCGACCCGGTCATGTACCGCATCCGCCGGGTCCATCACTACCGCCAGGGCGACGCCTGGTGCATCTACCCGACATACGACTGGGCCCACGGCCAATGCGATTCGATCGAGGGCATCACCCATTCGATCTGCACCCTGGAGTTCGAAGTTCATCGGCCCCTCTACGACTGGTTCTTGGACCGGCTCGGCATCCACCATCCCCGGCAGATCGAGTTCGCCCGACTCTACTTGAGCCACACCCTGTTGAGCAAGCGGAAGCTTCTGGCCCTGGTCAACGAGGGAGTGGTCGAAGGCTGGGACGACCCCCGCATGCCGACGGTCGCGGCCATGCGGCGGCGGGGCTATCCGCCGGCCGCCCTGCGCCGGTTCGCCGAGCTTGTCGGGGTGGCCAAGGTCAACAGCATCGTGGAGTTGGCCTTCCTTGAAAGCTGTGTCCGCGAGGAGCTCAACCGGACCGCGCCGCGGGCCATGGCCGTCCTACGGCCTCTCAAGGTCGTCCTGACCAACTACCCAGAGGGCCAATTCGAGGAACTCGACTGCGTCAACAATCCGGAGAATCCGGCGGCGGGAGCGCGCAAGGTCCCGTTCGGGCGCGAGCTCTATATCGAGCGCGAGGACTTCCTGGAGGACCCTCCCAAGAAGTTCTTCCGGTTGTCCCCGGGCCGCGAGGTCAGGCTCCGCTACGCCTATTTCATCACCTGTACCGACGTCGTCAAGGATCCGGCCACGGGAGAGATCACGGAGATTCATTGCACCTACGACCCCGCCACCCGAGGCGGCGATGCTCCCGATCACCGCAGCCCCAAAGCGACCCTGCACTGGGTTTCGGCCGCCCACGCCGTTCCGGCTGAAGTCCGGCTCTACGATACGCTGTTCACCAAGCGCGACCCGAGCGAGCTGGAGGAGGGGGAGGACTGGAAGGTCAACCTCAATCCCAAATCGCTCGAGATCGTGCCCGGCGCCCTGCTCGAACCGTCCTTGCGGGAGGCCGAGCCCGAAAGCCGCTTCCAGTTTGAGCGGCAGGGCTATTTCACGGCCGATAGGCGGTTGAGCCGACCCGGCCGGCCGGTCTTCAACCGAACCGTGACTTTACGCGACAGCTGGGCCCGGATCGTCAAGTCGGGCAAAGCCGACGCCTAGCTGCTTTCCTCTTGCCTTTGGGGGCCGTTTCGGCTATAAAGAGTGAACCCGTCCGGACCAGGCGTGCCTGTAGCTCAGCTGGATAGAGCGACGGCCTCCGGAGCCGTAGGTCGGAGGTTCGAATCCTCTCAGGCACG
>JAQULS010000249.1 GCA_028749235.1 Acidobacteriota bacterium
CCAACGTCCGCTACACGGGCAACTATCGCGGCGCGATCTACGGCTGGGACCAGACCGTCGACAATTCAATCCCCCGGCGGCTGGCCAACAAAACCCCCATCAAGAACCTTTACCTCGCGGGCGCCTGGACAACTCCCGGCGGCGGGTATTCGGCGGTCATCTCCAGCGGCTTGGAGTGCTTCGGCGAGATCATGAAGACCTGGTGAGCTCCTAAAGGCAACGGAAGCGTTCATGGACAAGCCTCCGGCAACCGACCGCCGCGAGGCGCCGCGGTGCGCATTTCTAACGGCCGTCATCCTGATCCTGGCCGCGGCCTATCTCATCCGGGGACGCTTCGATTCCCGCTTTTCGCAATTCCTCCTCATCGCGCCGGCGATCCTTCTCTTTTTTTCCCAAATCCGCTACACCCGGATCATCGAAGGCCGTCCGCTCCTCCGCCTTCTCCCCTATTCAGCCGCCGTCTGGGCCTTCACCTGGGCCATCGAGGCCGCCGGCATCTGGAGCGGGCTCTACCACTACGAGGAGGTCGTGCTCAACGCCTTCCGGCTGGGCCCCGTCCCCTTGCTCATTCCCACCGTTTGGATGCTCTTCTGCTGGCTGGCCGAGTCCATCACGGAATTCCTCTTCGGGATCGACCGCGGGCTCCGCTGGTCGGGCTTGCGGCGGTCGTTGGCCTCGGCCTGGATCCTGGTTTCCATCGCTTTCACCCTGGAATGGCATTTCTCCCGCTTCATCGGCCTGTGGAGCTGGGCCGAGGCGTCCGACGGCTTGCGCCTCGACGGTATTCCGCTGATCAATTTCCTGATCTGGTTCGCGGTCGGGCTGGCCGCCCCGCTCCTGGCCGATCTGACCCGAGCGCCGATCATTCGTTATCGGACGGACAACGGCTTTCTCCGGGCCCTCCCCGCCATCGGCTTCGGGCTGACTCTCGCGATCAACGCCGTCTTGAACTTCGCCCGGGGCTTCACGGCCGCCGGCACGCTGGTCCTGGTTTCCCTGTTCGTCCTGGGAGGCGCTTCCGTTTCTCCGAGAAACGGACCCTGGCCGGCGGCGAGCCGCCCGCAAAGGGATATTTAACGTTCACGCGGAATTGACTCTCCGGCGCCTGGACCCTATATTTCACGCAAGAGGGATTCATGAACAAAAAGAGATTCGCCTGTGCTGTCGTCGTCGCCTTCCTGGCGGCGGTTATCGTCCTCCCCGCCCCGGCCCGCGCCGTCGAAGTGAAGATCAAACTCTACGGCGGATACGGCTATCTCGTGGGCGGCGACTTGAATTCCGGGACCGAGGGAATGGCCAATATGTGGCTGGATATGTTCAGCCTGCTCGGCGCGTCCCAGTCCGGTTCGTTCCAGCCGGCCCACTATGGTCTCCAGTACGGCGGCGATCTCATCTTCATGTTCAACCCCATTATCGGCATCGGCCTGGGGGTCGAATCGCTCGGGGCCAAGCAAAACTCGACGATCATCTCCCACCTCGGGTCGCAGGAAATAACGACGAGCCTGAAGGCCGAGGCCAGCGCCGTGCCCATTAAGGCGAGCCTGTACCTATGCGCCCCCTTGGGAACCGGAGCCCGGATGAATCTGCATTTCGGCGTCGGCTACTACCTGGCCAAGATGTCGAACCTCTTTCGCCTGGAACAAGGCGCGGAATTCATTCAGTATGCCAACAGCGCCGATGCCAAGGCCATCGGTTTCCACGGCGGGCTTGGGTTCGAGTTCGACCTCGCGCCCCACGTCAGCCTGTTCATCGAAGTCCAAGGCCGGTACGCCAAGCTGGGGGGGTTCGAGGGCGAAGCGGTGATGTCGGTCTCATCCGACTCCGTGAGTGAAAAAGGCGTTTTGTATTATTTCGAGGCGGAGGGCTTTATTTCCCAGTTCTATTCGACGATCCTCGTTCAAGACGCGGTTCCGGTCGCGGATTCCTCGACCAAAAATATTCGCGAGGCGAAAATCGATTTCAGCGGCGGGACGGCGCTGGGCGGGATCGTTTTCCGGTTCTGAAATTCCGGGCCGGACGGCACAGCCGGTCCCGAAGCGCCGAGAATGGGCTGGGCGAATCTGATAGAATACCGATTCGCCATCGCTTCCCCGAGGAGAAACCCGCCATGCGCGCTCCGCGAACCTGCCGCTTCATCCTGCCCGCCCTTCTCGTGGTCGTTTCCGCCACGGCCCTTGCATCCTTGTCCCCGGTAAGCCAGGACGCCGCGGCTCCGGGCGGGCGCCTGGACCGCTTCCGGGCCGCCGCGGCTCCGGCGCCGGGGCCGGCCCTCGTCTCGGTACCCGGCCGGTTCAGCGGCTACACCAACTACTGGCACGATATCGCCTGGACCCGGAGCCAATACGGCAACCTGTTCCAGATGAGCGCGCTCGATCCGGCCGCCGCCGTGGCCCAGGCCAAGCGGGACACGGCCGAAGAGCTGGGCCTGGCCGGGCTGGATATGGAAGAGGGATTTCTCGCCGCCTATGCCGCGGGACCGGTCCGGCCGCTCGAGAATCCTGCCCTCGGCGCGCTCGAAAGCGCCTTGGCCGGAGCCGAGGATTCCCTTCTCGTTTCCGCGCCGTTCTCTTCCGAGCTCGGCCGGCGCCTGGCCGCGTCGGCTCCCGCCGCCGCTCCCGCCGCGGGCCGGCAGGCCCGCGCCGCCGATTACGCGCCCGTTCGGGCCTTCCTGTTGCGTGACGGCTCCCGCCGCCTCTTCGTCGTTCTCTCGGACAGCGCCCCGGGCCGCGCCAGGTTCGCCTCCCTGCTGGCCGACACGGCGTCCGTCTTGGCGCGCTTCGACCTCCACCGCGGCTGGTTCGGGACGGGCACGCTTCTTCACAGCGTGACCTGCTTCCCCGGCCATCCGCTCGAAGTCAT
>JAQULS010000250.1 GCA_028749235.1 Acidobacteriota bacterium
CGCGCATGCGATCTGGACGTCTTTGATTTCATCCATTCCGAATCCAACTTTTTCGGCAAGAACCGGGCCCTGAATCATTTGGTGCGGACCCGCGGTCTGAAGCCGGACAAGGTCATCTACGTGGGCGATGAGGCGCGCGACATCGAGGCCTGCCGCCGCGTGTCGATCACGGTCATCGCCGTGAGCTGGGGATTTCAGAGCCGGGATATGCTCTTGGCGCAGCGGCCCGACTATCTGGTCGATTCGCCGGACGAGATCCGGTCGATCGTCATCGACTGAAACGGGCTCGCCCGGGGGAGAATCCGCAGACGATAGGGAGACTCGAGCATCGGCTCGTCCGAAAGATGCTCGAGCGAGACGTTCAGAATATACAGATACAACCCCCGGACCCGGTAGGCGGCCGCCGGCCGGAAGATGAGCGTCTTGGTTTCCCGATCGGTCCGGTCCGAGAGAAGGGGCACGTCGAAAACGGACATCGCGGCACGGTGGGATCCCTTGAGCGAGCCGTACGTCAGCTCGATCGAAGTCAGTGCCTCGCGGGAAGCGAAGTAGATCGGATACGACTTGGCGAAGTGGAGATAGAGGGAGCCGTCGGATCCCGGAATGACGCCCGTCCCCGCTAAACCGGGGTAGAGGCCCAGGCGGCCGCCCGTGGGGAAATCGACCGGCAGGGAAGGATACAAGGCCGGCCGCGGGAAGGCCACCCACAGGACCGTCGCGCCCGCCAGCAGGACGACGGCCGCCCCGGCGTGGAAGGCGAACGGCCGCGGCGGCGCCGTCTTGCGGCCGAACGCCAGGTAGGCCGCGACAAAGAGGGCCAGAATCCCCAGCCAGACGTAGTTCGGCGCGTAGCCGCGGTTGTCGACCTTGATGAACGACGGCAGGAAAGGCGGCAAGAACAGGCGGATGTTGCTCAAATGGACGAATAGATCGCCGGCCCGCCCAGTGTAGCCGTGCGTCGTCGGCTGGTAGAGGAACTGGGGGTGGGTCAGCAGGATCGCTGAGATCGCCGCTCCCGCGGCCGCCGCCAGCCCGAACAGCCGGCGAAAGACGCGGTTTCCCGCGAAGACGAGGAAATATCCGACCGCGATGGCTCCTATCCACGAGACCGGCGTCAACACCCGTGCCTGCGGACAGGCGCCCTGGCGGTGGGTGAAAAAGGCATAGTTCAAGACGAAGGGCGCGGCGATGAGCAGCAACCGGATAAGCTCGCCGCGGGCCCGCCGCGCCATCTCGACGAATCCCAGCAAGGCGAATATCCAGAACGGGGCGTACAGGAAAAGCCCGTCCCGCTGGTCCAAAAAATAATCCAAGAAAGCATCCACCCGGGCCGCGTGGGGCAGATCGAGGAACGACTGGGTGATGGCCTGGGCTTGTCCGCTCGAGATCGCCCCTTCGTAGACGGCGAAGGGGGAGAACGTCCCGTACATCGTCCAGACGCCGTAGTCAAAAAGCACCAGGCCGAACAGGGCGGGGACGGCCAGCCAGAGGATCCTGGCTCGCGGCCGCTGGGTCTTCCACAGGTCGAAGACCGCGACGGCCAGAAGCGGCCAGAAGATCATGTTGTACTTCACCCCGAACCAGAAGAACGACCCCAGCAGGAGCCCCAGGAAGGCCAGGTGGATGGGCCGCAGGGCGCGTCCGGAACGGACCATCCGGTAGATGTAGACCGAAAAGAGGGCGATCGGGATCTCGGGATAGAGATGAACGGCATAGAACAGGACGGGCGTGCTGAAGGCGTAGACCGCCCAGAGCGCCAGGGCCGCCCCTTCGCGTTTCCAAAGATCGCGGGCTAAAAGATAAATCTGGAGCCCCAGCAGGATCGCCCAAATGATCAGGCTGCACCGTAGGATCACGGCCCGGACCGGGCTGTCGCCGAACGTTTGGGCGAGGGCGTAGACGGGGACCATCAAGGCCGAGACGCCCGGCAGGTTGATCGGGTAGATATGGCCGGGCCCTTGTTTGCCTTGCCGGGCATACATGCCCATCTTGACCCGGGGGTCCGCCTTGCGGGAATAGAAATGGAAATGATCCCCGGCCGTGTAGTTGTTGGCCAGGTTGACGTCCCGGTCGTAAAGAAGGCTGTGCGTGTTGAGGAGATAATTGGGCTCGTCGCCCGAGAACGTATCGCCCCTCGAGACGAGGAGAACCGCCGCGCCCGCATAGAGAAGAAACGCGGCCAGCCCGAGCACGAGGAGCCGGCGGCGCACCGGGAGCGCCAGGAATCGGCGCCCGAATCCGGAGCGCTTTTTCTTCTTTTTCGGCTTGTCCTCGGCTGCGTCCTCGCGCCCCGCCCAGAGAAGATAAAGGGCCGCGGCGAGGGCGAAGCCGAAAAACAGCCATAGGCGCTCCCGGAAGTCCTCCCGGCTCAGGAAATCTCGGAGCAGGGTGGGTGCTGCGAGGAGCGCTCCGAAAGGCAGGAGGGCCAGCGCCCGCCGGGCGAAGATCGGCTCCTCCGGCCGGCCGGAGGCCAAGCTTTCCGAGCGGGCCCAGAGCTGGAGGCTCAGGGCCAGACCGAAAAAGAAGGCCGCCCCGAGGGCCAGAAACGGCGGCAGGAGGCGCCCCTTGATCAGCAGGCCGTTTCCGAGAATGCCGAAGGCGGGGGACTGCCGGAGCAGCGTCAGCCAGACGGTCAGCCCGCCGGAGGCGGCCAGGAGGGACGCGGCGGCCGCCGCCGAAGAGGGTTTTCGCATGGATTCGTGTATAGACCAGAAAATACGTCAAGTCAAGGCGGGTGGAAGGCCGGGGCAAAATATGGTAGAGTCTTTCCCCGGGAAACGTCAATGTCCACCAAACGCGGCCGCAAGGTGACCGTCATCATGCCGGCCTATAACGCTGAAAAGACGCTC
>JAQULS010000122.1 GCA_028749235.1 Acidobacteriota bacterium
CGTGCGGCCGAAGCGCTCGGCGTGAAGCTGACCGGCACGGCCGGAATCCTGATCAAGGCGGCGGAAAAACGGATCATCACGCGGGAGAGGGCCGACGAAATCCTGGCGCGGATGATCGCCAACGGCTTCCATGCTCCGATCAAATCGATAAAAGGAAACGACCATGCCCTTTGATGAAGCCCAAGCCAAGCAGATGGACGAGGCGGCCGAACAGGCCTACGGCGAGCTCAAGGAGAATCTGAGCGCCTGGTCGGCCCAGGATCTGATCGCCTGGTGGGCCAAGTGGTACCTCAAGGCCGGGCACAAGCGCCTGGGGCGGATGCTGGTCGCGATATCGAAGAACAGAGCCTAAACTCTTTACCTGAAAAGCTCGGGCGGATAGTATAGCTTCTCCGGATCGATCATCGCCGAAGGAGGAGCCTCCCCCATGATTACCGTGCATCCCAAGAAGATCCCCTCGTCCGTTATCATCGCCCTCGTTCTTTTCGCCCTGGTCCTGATTCCCTCCTGCCGGGACCAGGAGTCCGATGAATACGGGGGCGGCGGTTTTCTCGGCGACCTGGCCAAGCCGCAGGCAGGCCGCTCGATGCGGGCCACCTCGGCCATGCGCGTAGGCGAGCTTCGCCGCGGCCCCGACGGCGATCGCAACGCCGGGCCCCGCAAATACGATCCCAAGGCCGATTTTCGCGGCGACACGGACATCCAGAGCAACTGGGACAACTACAACGTTCCGGCCGGCGGCACCCACGTCCTGCTCGACGAAGCCGGCCCGGGGATCATCACCCACATCTGGATCACCTTCCTCGGGCCCGAGCCGCAGGGCTGGGCGCCGCGGGGCTCGGCCGATCACCAGGAGATCATGCTTCGGATGTATTGGGACGGGAGCGATCGGCCGGCGGTCGAGGCGCCGCTCGGCGACTTCTTCGCCAACTGCTTCGGGCAGCGGAGCGAGGTCATCAGCCTGCCCGTCGTGGTCGAGGGCGGCGACTCCTACAACGCCTTCTGGCGGATGCCGTTCCGTAAATCGGCCCGGATCGAGGTCGAGAACCAGAGCGACAAGCCTTTGAGCCTGCTGTACTTCAACATCGACTGGATCAAGCTGGACGATCTGCCCAAGGACACGCCCTATTTCCACGCCCAATACAGGCAGGAATATCCCGTGGCGAAGGGCCGGGACTACGTCCTTCTCGAAACGGCCGGCAAGGGCCACTACGTCGGCACGGTGCTGGCCGCGCGCTTCCGCAGCCCGGCCTGGTACGGCGAAGGCGACGAAAAGATCACCATCGACGGCGAAGCCAAGCCGTCGATTTGGGGAACGGGCACCGAGGACTACTTTCTCTCGGCCTGGGGCCTGCAAAAGGCGAGCACGCCCTACTTCGGCGTCCCCTTCTACGACCAGCGCGGCATCGGCGGCCACACCAGCGCCTACCGCTGGCATATCGCCGATCCGGTCGTTTTCAACAAGAGCGTCAAAGTGACGATCGAGCACTGGGGCTGGATGTCGGAGGACGAGAATCCCGAGTACAAGGCCAACAGCTGGAACGAGCGCGAAGACGACTACTCCAGCGTGGCTTTCTGGTACCAGACGGGCCGGCCGACCTTCGCCGCCCGCGCCCCGGGGGCGGCCGAACGCAAGCTGCCCGGCCTGGACCGGGTCATCGTCCCGGCGAAAGACATCGCGGGAAAAATGAAGTTTGGCGCGGCGGATGTCTCCAAGCGGCCGAGCGACGACTTCGGCGGCGAGGAGATCGTGGTCAAACCGAAAGGCCGGACGGGCGCCTGGGTCGAGATCCCCTTCGAGGTCAAGGCCAAGGAGCCGCTCCATCTCGCGCTCTTCGGGACGAGCCTGGAGGACGGCGGACGGTGGCAGGCCTTCCTCAACGGGGTCAAGATCGGCAAGCCGCTCGATTTCTACGCCGGGCAGCCCGCGGACCTGGAATTCCCGCTGCTCGACTTTTGGCCGGAGCCGGGGACCTATGCCCTCCGCCTCGAATGCGTCGGCGGGAATCCCCGGAGCCTCGGCGCCGCCTGTGCCGTCGAATCGGTCCGGCTCCTCGAGCGGCGCCCCCGGGTCGCCGCGTTCGGGCACGACAGGGACAAGGACTGGCGCAAAAACCCTGTCGTTTATCAATAGCAGACACATACCGAATTCAATCAATTGAATTACCAGACACATACCGAATTGAATTAGGTATGTGTCTGGTAATTGAAAACACTCCGGCCGTCTGATATCATTTGGGCTCTCAAAGCGTCCCATTCCGCCATATAAGGGAAGGAAGGACTCTCTCCATGATCGACCGCTACACGAATCCCGAGATGGGGTCCATCTGGACGGACCAGAACCGCTTCCGGACCTGGCTGGATGTCGAGATCGCCGTTTGCGAGGCCTGGGCCAAGCTGGGCAAGATCCCGGCCGGCTCGCTCAAGACGATCAAGGCCAAGGCCGGCTTCGATGCCGAACGGATCGAGGCCATCGAGAAGGTCGTCAAGCACGATATCATCGCCTTTCTAACCTCGGTCAACGAGAAGGTCGGCCCCGACGGGCGCTATATCCACGTCGGCCTGACGTCCTACGACATCGTGGACACCGCGCTGTCGCTGATGATGCGGCAGTCGCTCCGGCTTGTCCGCAAGCGCCTGCTGGAGCTCAAGGCCGTCCTGCGGCGCGAGGCGATCAAGCACAAAAAGACCGTCTGCATGGGCCGGACCCACGGCGTCCACGCCGAGCCGGTGACCTTCGGCTTCAAGATCCTGGTCTGGTACGAGGAAATCAAGCGCCACATCGCCCGCGTCGACCGGGCCATGGAGACGATCTCGGTCGGCCGCATCTCGGGCTCGGTCGGAACCTACATCCACCTCGACCCCAAGGTCGAGGTCATCGCCCTCAAGAAGCTCGGCCTGGCCCCGGCCCCCGTCTCGACGCAGGTCCTGCAGCGGGACCGACACGCCGAAACGGTCGCGACGCTGGCCCTGGTCGCCACCTCGCTCGAGAAGTTCACCCTCGAGATCCGGCACCTCCAGAAAAGCGAAGTGCTCGAGCTCGAGGAGCCGTTCACCAAGGGCCAGAAGGGCTCGTCCTCGATGCCCCACAAGAAGAACCCGGTCCGCTGCGAGCGGATCGCCGGCCTGGCCCGGCTGGTGCGCAGCAACGTCCAGGTCGCCTACGAGAACATCCCCCTGTGGCACGAGCGCGACATCTCCCACTCCTCGGCCGAGCGGATTATCCTGCCCGACTCCTTCATCCTGACCGACTACATGCTGACCGAGGCCATCGACATCATCGGCCATTGGGTCGTCCACAAGGACCGGATGCGCTCGAACATCGACGCCACCCGCGGCCTGACCTTCTCCCAGAGCGTCCTGCTGGCCCTGACCCGCAAGGGCATGAGCCGCGAGGACGCCTACCAGCTCGTCCAGAGAAACAGCCTTAAGGCCTGGAACGAGAGCGGCGACTTCAAGGCCCTGGCCTCGGCCGACCCCGAGATCGCGGCCAAGCTCGGACCGGCCGAGCTGCGGGCCTGCTTCTCGCTCGATCCGTACTTGGAAAAGATCGACTACATCTTCGAAAGGGTGCTCGCTCATGAAAGTTAGGATTCTCGTCTCGTTCAAGGACAGCGTTCTCGACCCCCAGGGCCAGACCGTCCGCAACGCCCTGCACACCCTCGGCTACGATGCGGTGCAGGACCTGCGGCAGGGCAAGGTCTTCGAGGTCGAGCTGGCCGGCGTCGACCGGGCCGCGGCCGAAAAGCTCGTGCCCGAGATGGCCTCCAAGGTCCTGGCCAATCCGATCATCGAGAAATACACCTGGTCCGTGATCGAGGATTGAGGGGGCGCCCGTGAAGATCGGAGTCGTCCTCTTCCCCGGCTCGAACTGCGATTTCGACACCATCCACGCCTTCAAGGAGGTGCTGGGCAAGCCGACCGTGCCGCTGTGGCACAAGGACCACGACCTGCAGGGCGTGGACGCGGTCATCCTGCCGGGCGGGTTCTCCTACGGCGACTACCTGCGGTCCGGGGCCATCGCCCGCTTCTCGCCGCTGATGCAGGAGGTCCGCGAGTTCGCGGCCAAGGGCCGGCCGGTGCTGGGCATCTGCAACGGCTTCCAGGTCCTGCTCGAACTGGAGCTTCTGCCGGGGGCCATGCTGCGCAACAAGAATCTCAAGTTCCTGTGCCGGCACGTTTCGATCAAGGTCGAAAACGAAAAGACGCGCTTCACCCGGAAGGCCCGCAAGGGTCAGGTCCTGAACATCCCCATCGCCCACTTCGACGGCAACTATTACGCCCCGCCCGAGACGCTTAAGGCGATCGAGGACGGCGGCCAGGTCGCCTTCCGGTACTGCGAGCCGGACGGGAGCCTGAGCGAGGCGAGCAACGTCAACGGCTCGCTCCACTCGATCGCCGGGCTGATCAACAAGGCCGGCAACGTCTGCGGGCTGATGCCCCACCCCGAGCGGGCCTCGGAGAAAATCCTCGGCAGCGAGGACGGGCGGTTCATCCTCGAGTCGCTGGTCGAAAGCCTGTAACCAACATGCATGACGAAAAAACGCTCCGGCAGCACAACGTCACGAACGAAGAATACGCCCTGATCCAGAGCCTGATCGGGCACGATCCCAACCTGACCGAGCTGGGCATCTTCTCGGCCATGTGGTCCGAGCACTGCAGCTACAAGAGCTCCAAGGTCTATCTCAAGCAGCTCCCGACCCGGGCCAAGAACGTGGTCCAGGGGCCGGGCGAGAACGCCGGCATCATCGACATCGGCGACGGGCAGGTGGTGGTCTTCAAGATCGAATCCCACAACCACCCCTCGTTCATCGAGCCCTTCCAGGGCGCGGCCACCGGGGTCGGCGGCATCCTGCGCGACATCTTCACCATGGGCGCGCGTCCGATCGCCCTGATGGACTCGCTGCGCTTCGGCCCGCTCGACAACGCCAGGAATCGCTCGGTCATGGAAGGCGTCGTTTCCGGCATTTCCTCTTACGGCAACTCGATCGGTGTGCCGACGGTCGGGGGCGAGGTCGTCTTCGACGAGTGCTATTCGCTCAACCCGCTGGTCAACGTCTTCTGCCTGGGCCTGGCCGACAAGGACAAGCTCTTCTTCGCCAAGACCGAGGACGTCGGCAACGCGGTGCTCTACGTGGGGGCCAAGACGGGCCGGGACGGAATCCACGGCGCGTCCATGGCCAGCCAGGAGTTCGGCGAGGACGTCGAGGTCAAGCGGCCCAACGTCCAGGTCGGCGACCCGTTCAAGGAAAAGCTCCTGCTCGAAGCCTGCCTGGAGGTCATGGCCAGGCGGATCATCGTCGGCATCCAGGACATGGGCGCGGCCGGGCTGACCTGCTCGACGACCGAAATGCCGGCCAAGAGCGGCCAGGGCGTGGACATCGACCTGGACCAGGTGCCGCAGCGCGAGAAGGGCATGACGCCCTACGAGATCCTGCTGAGCGAATCGCAGGAACGGATGCTGATCGCCTGCCGGCCGGACCAGGTCAAGGCGGTGCAGGCCGCCTTCGCCAAGTGGGACCTGGACGCGGTCGAAATCGGCAAGGTCACGGGAGACGGCCAGCTCAAGTGCCGCTTCCACGGCGAGCTGGTCGTCGACATCCCGGTCGGAGCGGTCGTCGACCTGTGCCCGGCCTATCATCGGCCGCTGGCGGAGCCGGCCAAGGGGAACGCCGCGGCGGCCGACGTGGCCGAGCCGGCGGACCTGGGCGGGGCGTTCAAGGCGCTTCTGTCCTCCCCGACCATCGCCAACAAGGAATGGGTCTACCGTCAGTACGACCACATGGTCCTGGTCAACACCATGGTCCTGCCGGGCGCGGGCGCGGCGGTGCTGCGGATCAAGGGCTCGAAGAAGGCGCTGGCCATGACCCTGGACGGCAACGGGCTGTACACCCAGCTCGAGCCGCGGGCGGGCGGTAAGATCGCCGTCGCGGAAGCCTGCCGCAACCTGGCCTGCGTCGGAGCGCGGCCGATCGGGGTGACCAACTGCCTCAACTTCGGCAATCCCGAGAAGCCGGGCGTCATGGGCCAGTTCAAGGAAGCGGTCGAGGGGATGAGCGAGGCCTGCCGGGCCTTCGATATCGCGGTCACGGGCGGCAACGTCAGCTTCTACAACGAAACCGAGGGCGTTCCGATCTTCCCGACGCCGGTGCTGGGGATCGTGGGACTGGTCGAAGACACGGACACGGTCGTCGGGCCGGGCTTCAAGGACGAGGGCGACCGGATCCTGCTCGTCGGCGAGACCAAGGACGAGCTGGGCGGGACGGAATATCTCAAGGTCGTGCACGGCCGCGAGGACGGCGAGGCGCCGTCGATCGATCTGGCGCGGGAGCGGGCGGTGCACGAAGTCGTCCTGGACGCGATCGAATCGGGCTGGGTCAAGTCGGCCCACGACCCGTCCGACGGCGGGCTGGCGGTGTGCGCGGCGGAATGCGCCTTCCACTCGGAGGGTCGGCTCGGCTGCGAAATCGATCTGGACGGGGCGGGCCCCGCGGAGCGGACGGACGCGCGGCTTTTCGGCGAGAGTCAGTCGCGCATCCTGATCACGGCGTCGCGGGAGAACGCGGTCCTGATCGCCGGTATGGCGGCGGAGCGGGGCGTTCCCGCGAGCGTCGTCGGGAAAGTCGGCGGCGATTTGATCAAGTTCAGCCGCCGGGGCAAAGCCGTCGTCGAAATCCCGGTGGCGGCGGCGCGCGAGATGTGGATGTCCGCCATCCCGGATTTTTTCGCCAAGAAATAAAAAAATAGGGGGACACCATACATAATCCCCCATTCTTTTCGAGCACGTTCACCGGCGAATTAAGTGATTACGTATGGTGTCCCCCTATTCTTTGTGTATACTAAGCGCATCTGATCACGGAGAGGGTGATATGGACGAAGCGCTTTTCCGCAGCCCCCGCAAGCACGGCCGGATCATGGTTCTGCTATCGGGCCGGGGCTCGAACTTCCTGGCCATTCACGACGCCGTCCGGACCGGGGCGATCGACGCCGAGATCGCCCTCGTCTTCAGCAACAAGGCGGATGCGCCCGGCCTGGCCGCGGCGCAAGCCCGGGGCCTGGAGACGATGAGCCTCGACCCCAAACTTTTTCCCGACAAGCCCGCCTACGATAACGAAATCATCCGCGAAGCCCGGGCCCGTGAAATCGACCTTATCATCCTAGCCGGCTACATGAAGATCGTGACGCCCGGCTTCTGCGACGCGTTTCCCTACCGCATCGTCAACATCCATCCCGCCCTTCTCCCCGCGTTTCCCGGCCTGCACGTCCAGCAGCGGGCCATCGATTGGGGCGTGCGCTGGAGCGGCTGCACCACGCACTTCGTGGCCGCCGAGGTGGACGCGGGATCGATCATCCTGCAAGCGAGCGTCCCCGTCCTCCAGGACGACACAGAGGACTCGCTGGCCGCCCGCATCCTCATCGAGGAGCACAAGATCTACCCCGAAACGGTCCGGCTCTATTTCCAGGGTCGGCTCGAAGTCCGCGGCCGCCGGGTGTTCATTCTCGAATAGGGGTACAGTTACCTTTTTCGCCTTATTTCCTATTCAGCTAACCATGGGCTAATTTTACGAATTCTTCCCCTCTATGGGTAACAGGGGAACAAGGTAACTGTACCCCTATTTCTTAAAGACGGCCGATCGCAGCCAGGCCCCGGCCAGGCGCGCGAGCTTGCCTCGCTTGCGGGCCATGTCGATGTACGTGCGGGCGAAGGTGGCCGGCACCTCGCGCTGCTCTCCGGCGGGCTTACGGACAAGAGTCAGCCTCCCGCTCGGGCAGGTCGATACGCATAATCCGCAGCCGATGCACCGTTCGGGCCGGAGCGAAATAGTCCCCGCCTCATCCCGGGTCAGCGCATCCATGGGGCACCGCGTCAAACAGACGAGACAGTCGCGGCACGTCGAAGCTCCGAACGCGGCCCGAAACGGCGACGAAACGAACTCGGCCGGCCGCGGGTGCGCCTTGATCGTCCGCAGGACGCCGCAGCAGCAGCCGCAGCACATGCAGATGTTGGCGACCCGCTTGGCGTTGCTCGGCTGAAGGACGAGCCCTTCCGCGTCCGCCCGTTTCAGAATAGCCAAGGCCTCGTCACGATCGATGACCCGTCCGATTCCGTTATCGCGATAGTAATCAACGCCCGATCCCATGATCAGGCAGGCCTCTTCCATTTTGCCGCATCCGTGTCCGACGAGCGCCTGCTCGCGGCGGCAGATGCAGGGCGCGATGAGGAAGCGACCGCGGCCGGCCAGGAGGTCTTCGGCCTTTTCGTGGGCCAATATCTCGCGGCGGACGGGAATGGCCTTCATGACCGGAATGGTTCGAAGCTGGGGAGTCTTGCTCCACGGCCCCTTGTCCATCAGGGTCGGAAGGTATTCACCCATGTCGCGGGCCAAGTCCGGATCAAGCCGTCCGACCTGGTATTCCCAAATGCCGATGACGAACTGGTTGGCGCTGAACCGGCGGCGGCCGTCGCGTCCTTCGGCGCGGTAGATGAGCCCCTTGCGCGACATCTCATCGAGACGGCGCTCAGCCTCATCGAGGGGCAGATGGGCGCGGCCCGCCACCGACGAGGGCCTCTCCGGGATCAGCGTCAGGGAAAGCGCCAGCTCCGCCTCGTCCTCGCTGAACAGGCGCCGCAGGATGCGGATCTCGACGCCGCTTGAAGTCGGCGGGAATCCGGCCGGCAGGTCGTTCAGGTGCCGGGCCAGACGGGAATAGACGTCCTCTCTTTTCCGCATGCGGGGGGGACTATATCGCCCGGTCCTTCACCAGTCAATAATGCAGAATTACGAGGCACGTATCCAATTAGGTTCTATTCCATTGCCGCCGGGCCGGACGAAGCGACGTAAAATATACCGATCGTCGATTAGTACCGTCCTCTTGGACGGTATGCCGTAACGCCCTCGCGAGGACGGTTGAAATAAACGTCCTTTCGAGGACTACTCAAGGCGTTGCAGGCCACACAGAATGGAAGAGATCCTAATTAAGTATGTGTCTGGTAATTAAAAGCGGACGCGGCGGCGGATTGAAACGGCCTTCCTTATCAGCGGGCGCCGGCGGCACGGCCGCGACGTCCGGAACGGGAGCGGGGGCCGGAGCGCCTTTGATCCGCATGGAGTCGATGATGGCGTCCCACTGCCGCTTGAGCTCCTCCGCGCGAGCGGGCTCGCTGGACATGAAAGCGAACGGTTGGATGGTCGGAGCCACATGCACATTCGGGTCGGCGGACTTTCCGGGCACGACGAAGATGACCCAGCGATAGAGCAGCGGACGATTATCATCGAGGAGATAAGTAAAGTCGTGCACCAGCCCGTCGTAGCCGCCGATTTTACGCTCGGCCGTCTTGACCGGCGCGTAGCTCTTGTACAGCTTAAATTCGCGATCCTGCTTGACGGTGAAAGCGTCGCTGATCGTGTCGTCCTCGGTCCCCCCGAACTCCTCCGTCAAACCGGCCGCACTCTCGGGCTTGAAGATGACCAGCGAAGCCAGCTGGCTGCCGCCCGCGCCGTAGAGGCGGTATTTCGCCCCCATCGGATCGTCGACCTGCCGCCAACCCGCCGGAAGGGTGTAGGCCAACCCCATATCCTCGGCCGCCAGGCCGCCGCCCGCCCGAGCGGCATCGCGGGCCGTAGGATCCGGGGCGGGAACATGCGCGGCCTTGTCCGCCGCCGGCAAGGGAGCGGGGGCGGGCTTGGGCACGGCCTTCACGGTGGCCATGACCTTGTTGCATTCCCCCGTCAGCGCTCCGGCGTATTCCTTCAAGGCCTGGAAGGAGAACATGAAGACCGACGACCCGTAGAGCATGACGTAAGTGCGGCCGGCGAACCATACGCCCACCGAGTTGGGCTGATAGACGAACTCGTGGACGATAGCCGGTACGCCGCCTATCTCGGCTTGGCCCGTCGCCCCGGCCTGGTAGTAGGGCATCTGGGGACGAGCTTGGGCCAGCCCCGCTTCGAAGAGCTGGTCGAGCGTTTGGCCGGGAGCCGCGGCGGTCTGGGTGAGAAACATCTCGCCGAAGATCCGCCCGCCGCTCATGTAGACGTAATGCGCCTTGAGCTCCGGGCCGCCCTGCAGCCCCTGGGCAACCCAGCTCGCCGGCATCGTATAGGTAAGCTCATCCTGCGCCTGGGCCGCGGGTTGAAGCCCGGCCTGCCCGGCTTCCGCCAGGACCGGCGTCGATCCGACAAGCGCTGCGACCGACAAGATGACCATGGCAACGGAACGGATTTTCATGATTTTCCCTCCCTCTCTCCGGCCGGCGGATTCCCGGCCCGGAC
>JAQULS010000123.1 GCA_028749235.1 Acidobacteriota bacterium
ATCTCGTCCCCGCCTTCGATGTGAATGCGGCGGCCCAGGTCCCCCGATTGCTCAACCTCCTTGACGAACCGGTCGAGGTGGGCCAGACGGCTGGTCACCTGGCGGTCGATAAGGAATAGAACGGCGCTAAGCGTGATGACGCCGAAGGCCAGCAGGCCGGCCAGCAGCAGGCGCCAGGCGCGCAGGAATTGGGCCCGGAAGATGCGGGTTTGGAGGAAGCTCAGGGCCGCGGCCGGCCGGCCGTCCAGGTCGCGGATGAGAGCGTTCCCCTCGATGGTCGTGCGGTTCACGATCCGGACATGCAGGCCCTCACTCCCGCCGGCCGCGAACTCGCTCGCAAGATCCGCGGCCGGCTTGAGCGTCAGGTTGAGAAGCATGATGCCGCCGAACATTCGGACCAGGCGGTCGCCCAGCAAGCGGCCGATCACGAGCGTCCCGGCCGGCGGTCCCGTCTGGGCGCTGGTCAAGATGGGGCGGGAGGCGATCAGAAACGAGCCGCCCGGGATGGCCAGGACTCCCGTGACGCCCTGCCCTAAATCGGGGTGGTTGAGGAGCGGGGCCCCGGGGCGGAGGCAAGCGGTCAATCCGGTCGGAAGGGGAATCTCGAGCTCGGTTTCATCATCGAAGGCGCTGGCCTGGACGATCCGGCCGCCGGTGTCGAGGAAGATCATGAAACGGAAATGGTTGTTGGAGAATGTCGAGGCCGCGAGATTCGATTCGATATAAGCCCGGTTCGGCCGGCGGATGAAATTATATGTATCGTCCCAGGCGGCATAGTCGTTGGTCTGGCTGTCTATAACGGCGATCTCGTTGGCCAGGAGTGCCTGGAGCCGGAGAATGATGTCGCGAACGCGGGCCGTATCCTGGGCCTCGGCGTTGCGGGAGAGAATGACCCTGGTCGTGCCGGCCGTGGCCAGCAGGAGCAAGCCGACGGACAGGCCCAGGATGATGAAGACCTTGCGACGGACGGTCATTAAGCCTCCTTGGAAGGCATGACTCGGATCGCGATCCGCCCGCGCCTCATTTGTTCGGAAGCGGGCCGGACCGCCTTATTATACTCTCAAATCCGGCGCGCCCGGCGGAGCCGCTTCGTTGACGATGTTGGCCAGATCGGCGCCGGTGAAGCTCGGCGTTCCCCGGACGACCTTCTCGAGGTCGACGGATCCGTCGAACTTCACTTCCTGCGCAAGGGACGTCAGGATGTCGGCGCGGCCCTTTAGGTCGGGCCTGTCGACGAGCACCTGACGGTCGAAGCGTCCGGGCCGCAGGATCCCGTCGTCATCCTTGCCCATTCGCACCTTCTTCCGGAAGAAAAGCGTGGGCGGTGCAGGATTCGAACCTGCGGCCACCGGCGTGTAAAACCGATGCTCTACCGCTGAGCTAACCGCCCCGAAAACGCCTGCTTAATCCGATTTATTATCAACGATGCCGTCCTTACCTTCGAATGGCCGAGAAACTTCATTATATCAGCAAGACCGACCCCGAGGCCAAAGGAATCCGGCCTCGGGAAAGGACTCCCCGGCCTGGGAGGGGCGTTTGTCCGACCGGTGCTTTGGCGGTCAGAACTTTTTCAGGCGAAAATGGGAAAAATGTTTATATTTCGGAGTCTGTAAACAGGAGGGGAACTTTTCGGCTTGTCGGATGCATTGCCGTTCTCCTCGAATTCAAATAAGGGGGTGTCTTATGGGATTCCGGAGTTTTTCCATTTTATCTGCGGTTCTGTTTTTACTCGCGATTCCTTCTTTCCCTCAATCTGATGTCAACGGGATCCAGATCGAAATCAACGCTCCCAAGTTGACCGTTTTTGACACGGCCACCCAGGTCCTCATGCAGCAGGGTTTTTCACTTGTAACGACGAATGAAAGGATCGGGCTTCTCACGACGGATTACCGAGACGCCAAAGAATCATTCGGCAACGCCCTGATGCTGAACCTGATGGGAAGAAAAGACGTCGAGTACATGATTTCCACGAGCATTACGGCGGCGAACGGAAAGAGCATACTCAGCCTTTATCCGAAAGGCCGCATGAAAAAAGTCAATCGATTGGGCGTAGCTACTTATGAGGATTTCGAGCCCAACAAGAAAGCCACGGAAAACTTCCGACCTCTCGCCGAAAAAATAAAAACGCTTTCCGAACAGAACGCGGGCACGGCCGCTTCGGCTCCCGCTCCGGTCGCTCCCAAGCAGGAAGAAACGAAGCCGGCCCCGGCTGCTCCTCCCGTCGCGGCCGCGGCGGTTAATAACGTCGAAATACCTTATGCCCGGGTCAAAGTCGCGGCCGCGAATATCCGGCAGGCGGCGTCCCTTCAGGGTGCCATCATCAAGGGTGTTACCCGGGGGAGCGAGTATAAGGTCGTCGGGACCGAAGGCGATTGGCTCGAGATCATGATCGACGAAAAGAATGTCGGTTATATCAACAAGGCGGTCTGTGAATCGTTCTCTAAAACCGTATATACGGAAAGCGTTCCGGCGGCTCCCGCTGCGCCGGCGGCCCCCGTCGCTCCGGCTGCGACGATTGCGCCTCCGGCTCAACCGGCCGCCAGCGTCGCTAAGGCCAAAGTCGGCGGCGAGAAAAAGATACTGTTCGGCGTAGGCCCGTCGTTCTCCTTGGCGATGGGAAGCTGGACCAACCATTATTCCGTTGGATTCGGCCTTGATCTGCAAATACTCTTCAACATCTTCAATCATCTGTACATCGGCGGGTCCTTTGGGACTTCCCTCTACCCCGGCGAAAGCCATCGTACGATTTTCCGGCTACAGCCAATGTTCCAGGCCCAGTATCGATACCCAGTGAACAAAAAACTTGTGGTATTCGGGGGCTTCGGCATGGGCTGCGTGATCGATTCGGAACGGCACTATGACGATGTCGATACCGAAACGGGTTTCGCGGCCGACCTGGTGGCGGGAATCAGGTTCGGATCCTTCTATATCGCTCCCAGAATCCGATTGGTTTCCTATGATAACGACTCCTACAGCTCCATCGATTTTCCTATCGGGATCTATTTTTAAGTTATAAGAAAATGATCCCGCCATCTGAATAGGGAGTGATACAAAACCAGGAGTCGCCCTATGATATTTCGGAGTTTCTTTGCTCTAGCGTCCGTTTTGCTTTGCCTAGCAATTCCGTCCTTTCTTCAATCCGATGCGAATGGAATTCAAATCAAAATTAATGCTCCCGAACTGACTGTTTTTGATACCGTTACCCAAGTAATCATTCAAAGGGGTTATTCGCTTCTAACGGCCAATGAGAAAATTGGGCTTCTCACGACGGATGACCGAGACGTCAAAGAATCCCTCGGCAGTTCGCTGATCCTGAATCTGGCTGGACAGAGAGACGTCGAATATATGATTGCGATGGGCATTCCGGCTGCTCCCGTTCCGCTAGTCGTCAAGCAAGAAGAAAATGAAGAAGCGCCGGTTACTCAATCAGTTGCGGCGCCGGAGATTAAAACCGTCGAAATCCGCTATGTTCGAATCAAAGTCGCTGCCGCTAGCATACGGCAATCGCCTTCCATCCAAGGCTTGATTATTAAGAGAAGCTCACGGGGCGACGAGTATAGGGTTATCGGGATCGAAGGCGATTGGTGCGAAATTATGATCGACGAAAAGAACGTCGGCTATATCAATAAGGCTGTCTGCGAGCAATTTATCAAGGCCTTCGAGCCCAAGCCGACGACTCCCCGACTTGAATCCCAAGCCGTAATGCCGCCGCCAGCACCAGCTCCGGTAGCGAAAATGCTTCCTGCTTCCATCCCTGAAGCGAAGGTGGCGTCTTTCCCGGGACATAGCTCATCCCTCATCGCCCACATAGGATTAAAATTCGGCTTGAACTCTGCGACAGTTGATGGCGAAGCTCTCGAAGGCCTTGACCTCGATTGGCCCGGTCGCAAACTAGGAATGATACTAGGAGGGTTCGTAACGTTTAAGTTTTCCAGGGATTTTGGGCTCCAACCCGAAATTCTCATCTCATCGAAGGGAATGAATAATCTTGCAGACGATACAGGGCTATCCTGGCTCAGATTGACCTATATAGATCTGCCGGTTCTGGCGAAGCTCTTCGTTCCGGCCAGCGGAGCCTTGATCCCCAATATTTTTATGGGCCCCTATTTTTCTTTGCTCATAAGAGAAAAGCATCTCGACAACGGGGACTCCGACCTACGCGGGGACATCGGCTCCAGCGATTTCGGATTCGTCATCGGCGCGGGCCTTGACGTCTTGAAGAAAGCATTAAAAATCGGAAGCCTTCACCTCGATCTTCGTTACAGCATCGGTCTGATCAGCATTTATGATTATGAAGGGAATCGAGCGAGAAACTCCGCTCTATCCGTTCTGTTGGGGTTTTCAATTTAACTCTCCAAGCGTTCGGGGAACGCGCGTGATCGTTTGCCTCCCCCCCAATACCCGTTCGATGACCCCAATTGCACTTTACCTCAAGATTGCCTTAACGTGGCGCGTATCGTTCCATGGAGTCCCTTCCGTACATATACAAAGCGGGTCTTTATACCCCCCAAAATAGCAAGAGATGAGCTTACTGCCAGTCGCTCCCTGGGATTATGGAGGATCCTTGGCCAAACGCAACGCGCTGCTCCCAGCCGCGGGATCTTTCTCCGGGGGAGGTCGGTCCATGGGGGGCTGCTCCCGGGGAACCGGCCCGGCCGAAATTCCCCCGTTCGGTTGACATAAGCCGATGGCTATGATAGGTTTAGGACCCTATTTTTGCCTCTCGAACTCCAAACAAAGGTAGACAACCTATGCTGGCTGTGATCAAGACGGGCGGAAAGCAGTATGTCGTCAAAGTCGGCGACACGCTTCACGTGGAAAAGCTCGCCTCCGCGGCGGGCCAGAAGGTCCTTTTCGACCAGGTCCTGCTGATCGACGACGGGACCGCGACGGAGATCGGCACGCCCGTCCTGGGCCAGGCCGTGGTCAAGGCCGAGGTGGTCAAGATCTTCCGGGACGAAAAGATCCTGGTCTTCAAGAAGAAGCGCACGAAACAGTACCGCCGCACCCGCGGCCACCGCCAGACGCTGACCGAAGTCAAAATCCTGGCTATTTACCCCGATAAGACCGCGATTCCCGCCGAGGATCTCGCGGTCGAGGCTCCGCCGGCCGTGGCCCCCAAGCCCGAGCCCAGGCCGAACAAGCCGAAACCCGCCCCCAAGCCCAAGCCGGCCCCCACGGCCGCCGTGGCTGCCCCCGAAACCAAGCCGTCCAAGGCTAAAGCCAAGGCGGCCAAGGCGGAAGCCGGCAAACCCAAGGCCGACAAGCCCAAGCCCAAGAAGGCCGGCAAGTAAGTCGGCGAGAAAGCTTCAAGGAGATCAACGATGGCCACGAAACGAGGCAGCGGCGTCGGCCGCAACGGCCGTGATAGCCAGTCCAAACGGCTGGGAGTGAAGAACTACGGCGGACAGACGGTCAAGGGCGGTTCCATCCTGGTGCGCCAACGGGGAACGCCGTTCAAGCCCGGCAAGAACGTCGGGCGCGGCCAGGACGACACCCTCTTCGCCAAGATCGCCGGAGTGGTTCACTTCGAAGACAAAGGGAAGAGGGGAAAATTTGTCTCGGTTCTGCCGGCTTGACGTTCTGACCGGCAACCGCGCGTTTCCCGTCCGTTAACATGTTCGTCGACCAGGTCAAGGTTTCTCTGCTCGCCGGACGGGGCGGCAACGGCGCCGTCAGCTTCCGGCGCGAGGCCGGCGTGCCGCGGGGCGGCCCGGACGGCGGCCACGGCGGCCGCGGGGGCAGCGTCATCCTGCTCACGGATCCGGGGCTGAACAGCCTGTCCTTCTTCCGCTTCCATCCCATCAACAAGGCCAAGAGCGGCGCTCCCGGCGAAGGCGGAAACCGCAGCGGCAAGCAGGGCGCCGACCTGACTCTGCGCGTCCCGGTCGGCACGGTGGTCAAGGACGCCGCGAGCGGCGAGATCCTGCGCGACCTGATCAAGCCCGACGAACGGTACACGGCGGCCGCGGGCGGCCGGGGCGGCCGGGGCAACGCCTCCTTCGCCAGGGCCACGCATCAGGCGCCGCGTGAGCATACGCCGGGCCAGCCGGGCGAAGAGCGGGAGCTCATCCTGGAGCTCAAGCTGATCGCCGACGCCGGGCTGATCGGTTTCCCCAACGTCGGCAAATCCACCCTCATAACCCGCATCTCGGCCGCCCGGCCCGTAATCGCCGACTACCCGTTCACGACCCTCATTCCCTATCTCGGCGTCGTCGACGCCGGCCGGGACGAAAGCTTCGTCGTGGCCGACATACCCGGCCTGATCGAGGGAGCCCACCTCGGCCAAGGGCTGGGCATCCAGTTCCTGAAGCATGTCGAGCGGACCAAGGTTTTGGTCCACCTGATCGATATCTCGCCCTATTCGGGCCGCGACCCGGTCCGCGATTTCCGGGTCATCATGAAAGAGCTCGAGGCTTTCAATCCCGAGCTGGCCCGGCGGCCGCAGGTGATCGTGGCCAATAAAATCGACTTGCTGGGAGAAGACCGGTCCCGGCTGACGGCCGTCCGGCGGCTGGCGAGCCGGCGGAAGATCCCCTTCGTGGCCATCTCGGCCATCAAGTCCGAAGGAGTCATGGCCTTGAAGTCCCTCCTGGCCGAGGCGATCGCCGGGCGGAGGGCCGAAGAGGCGAAAGCGGCGGCTAAGCCATGAGCCGGCCCGAGCGGATCGCGATCTTCGGCGGGACGTTCGATCCGATCCATGCCGGTCATCTGCGGTCGGCCCGGATCGTGGGGCGGCGGCTGGGATTGGACAGGATTCTGTTCGTCCCGGCGTCCATTCCGCCGCACAAGGCCCGGCCCGGCCTGGCCGCGGCGGCGGACCGCTACCGGATGGTTCGGCTGGCGGTCGCCGGCCGCAAGGACTGGACGGCCAGCCCGGTCGAAATTCGGGCCGGCGGGACGTCGTTTTCCATCCGGACGATCGAGCGGCTGCGGCGCCGCTATCCGAGGGCCCGCCTGTTCTTCATCGCCGGCGCGGACGCTTTCCGCGAAATCAAGACCTGGCGGGAATGGGAGCGCGTTCTTCAAAGCTGCCTGTTCATCGTGACGACCCGGCCAGGGGCCGGACTCGATGCCGCCGCGAAGGGGCTCGGCCGCGCCTACGGCGGCCGTGTTCGGACGCTCCGCCCGGGCGTCGCCGTTCGCGAGGCGGACTTCGCTCCCGGCCGCATCTTTCTTTTGAAAATCGACGCTCTGCCCGTTTCCTCGACCGCGATCCGGGAAAAAGCCCGCCGCGGCGAGTCCTTGCGGGGGCTTGTGCCGTCCGCCGTGGCCGCCTATATTAGGTCCCGGAAGCTGTACGAGGCTTCGCCCGCGAGCCCGGTCCCGCCCCAATCTGCGCCAAGGAGGCATGGAATCCATCGATGACAACCTCTACGACCGACCCGAAAAAGCTCGACAAGCGGGGCCTTCCCGCCGACTTGAAGACGGCGGCCAAAGCCGCCTTGGATAAAAAGGCCGAGGATTTACGGATCCTCGACCTGCGGGGCACGTCCGCGTTCACCGACTATTTCGTGATCATGCACGGCAATTCGAGCCGCCACAACGTGGCCTTGGCCGACGCCCTGGAGGATGCCCTTAAAAAGAGCAAAATCCGTCCCATGGGGGTGGAGGGAAGGCTTCACGGCGAATGGATCCTGATGGACTACGGGTTCTTCATCGTCCATATCTTTTCCCGGGCGGCCCGGGACTACTACGCCATGGAGAAGCTCTGGGCCGACGCTCCCCGCGCGGCTTATTGAGCCGGGCGGCGGACTTTCGCCAAGGCGGGCATGCAGATCAAGCTGTTGTGGCCGGGACGGGCCAAGCTGCCCGGCGTCGCCGATCTCCAGGGCCATTATCTCAAGCGCATCGGGGACCTCATGCCGGTCCGGCTGGTCGAGACGCCGACGGCCAAGGGCCTGCCCGAGAAGGCCTCGGAAAAAATCATGGAAATCGAGGCGGCGGGTCTTGAAAAACAAATTAAAGACGATTATATTGTCACCCTCTTTGACCGAGGCCGCGAGATGAGCTCGATGGAATTGGCCCGGTTTTTCGAAGGGCGCGCCGCCACGGGGACCCGGTCGGTGGCCTTCCTGGTGGGGGGCTTCCTGGGGCTGGCGCCGCGCTTGTTGGAAAGGGCCGATCTCCGCCTGGCTTTATCCCGCATGACATATTCGCACGAGCTCTGCCGTCTCGTGCTGATGGAACAAATTTATCGAGCGGTCTCGCTCATGAAAGGAAGATCCTATGCTAAGTAAGAAACCGGCATGGACCAAGAAGGACCTTGATGAATACCGCAAGAAGCTCGTGGCCCGCCGCAACGAGATCGTTCATAAGCTGAGCGAGTTCCAGACGGAAAGCAAGCAGATCGAGACGGATATCGCCCAGGACCTGGCCGACAAGGCCGAGAGCTCCTATACCAAGGAATTCCTGCTCAGCATGTCCGATGCCGAACGAAACGAGCTGCTCTATATCGATGCCGCGCTCAAGCGCATCGAAAAGCGCGAATACGGCAACTGCTTGATGTGCCAGAAGGAAATCGGCCGGAAGCGGCTGATGCACCTGCCCTGGACGCCGCTCTGCATCGAATGCGAGGAAAAGGCCGAGACCGACAGCGCCTGACCGCCGGCTCCGGCGCTTGGCCGCGGCTGCGGGCCGCCGGAAGGCTGGGGACCCGCCTGGCCGAGCTGCTGATCTTCCCCTCCGCCTGCCGCTTGTGCGGCCGCCTGTTGGACGAACCGGGCGAGCGTGTGCTCTGCCGGGCTTGCCTGGCAGGCCTGGCGCCCTTGCGCGGTCCGGCCTGCCCGAGATGCGGCCGTTCCATCGCGGCCGGGGGGGAGTCCTATCCCTGCGGCGCCTGTCGGGCGGCCGAGCCGCCCTTTTCCCGCCATCGTTCGGCCGGCGCTTACGGCGGGACCGTGAAAGAGGCGATCCTCCTGTTCAAGTTCCGCAAGTTCCGGCCCTTGGCCAAGCCGCTGGCCGCGTTCGTCGTCTCTTCCCTGGGCGATGAGCGGGCGCTATGGGAGGAAGGCGTCTTTGTCCCCGTGCCTCTCCACCGGAAAAGACGCCGCGAACGCGGCTTCAATCAGGCCGCGGCGCTGGCCGGGGAGATGGGCCGGCTGACCGGCCGACCCGTGGAGGCCAGGGCGCTGCGGCGAATCGCCGACATCCCGCCGCAGACGACGATGGGCAAAGCTGAGCGGAAAGCCAATGTCCGGGGAGCGTTCCGGGTCGTTCATCCCGAGCGCATCCGGGGGCGCGTCGTCGTCCTGGTGGACGACGTCTTCACGACGGGATCGACGCTGGGCGAATGCGCCCGCGTCCTGCGGCGGGCCGGGGCGGCCGACGTTCGCGCCCTGACCGTCGCCCGGGCATAAAAAGGTTCATCTCCCATCTCGGGGGGATGGTTAGGCGGCACGGTATCACCGTTCGGGGGAACGGAGCCATATGCCGTGGCCAGATTGAGACATATACTTAGTCCAGGGGGATCAAAAACGGCATATGGTCGGCCAACGGCGAAACCGCGCGGGTTTAGCCTTTTTCCACACCTTTTCGAGGGAACCCAATCCTCGCGGGGACTTTCGAAGCGACGTCCCTCCAAGGACTGCGAAGCGCGGCGGGGCGCCGGAGTATGTTTGAGCACGCGATTCTCTATTGAAATAGAGATGGAGTGGGAGATCATATAAGTCCGAAAGATCAAGCATGCGGAGTTACGGAGGCGCCGAGAAAAGAAGTGGGAAAAGGCGTGAAGAACCCGCGCCGCCGGGCCGAATACAGTGCTGCCGGCCCCGGAAATGGGAAGATGAACCAAAAAAAACCCTACCCTTCGGGCGAAGGGTAGGGCGGGGGACTCACGAAGCCGCGGGGCTTACTTCTTGTCCTTGTCGGACGGGGTCACGATCTTGACCGTGCGGGGCTTGAGTTCCTGGCGCTTGGGCATCGTGATCCGCAGGACGCCGTTCTCGTGCTCGGCCTTGATGGAATCGGCGTCGATCGAGCTCGGCAGTGTGAAGGCCCGGTAGAAGGAACCGTAAGACCGCTCGATGCGGTGGTAGTTCTCCTCCTTGGTCTCCTTTTCAAACTTCCGTTCGCCCTTGAGCTGGAGGGTGTTGTCCTCGATCCGGATCTCGATGTCCTTCTCGGCGATGCCGGGGACCTCGGCGGTCAGGACGAGCTCGTTCTCGGTCTCGTAGATATCCACGGACGGAGCCCACGAACTGGGCGTCAGTTCCTTGTCCTCGCCTCGGCCGGCGAAAACATCCTCGAA
>JAQULS010000006.1 GCA_028749235.1 Acidobacteriota bacterium
CCAGGGTACCGTCAAAGTCGAAGATTATAGTCGGACGGTCTGCTCCCCGGACGGGGACGGATATGGACGTTTCGGCGATTTGAAGAGAAGACACGCGTTCATTGCCTCAATGCATTTTACCGCGAGCCGGCGGAGACTTCAATGGGCAGGCGGGCAGGGATGCGCAAGGCGCAGTCAGCGTATGAATCTTTCGGCCGCCGGCCGGCGGGGATAAGCGTCCAGCTCGAGGGCCGGCGGGACCGGCTCCCCCGCTTCGAACTTGCTCAAGGCCAGGGCGCCGACCATGGCCGCGTTGTCGGTGCAAAGCTTGCCCGACGGCACGGCCCAAGCCAATCCGCGCGAACGGGCCGCGGCTTCAAAGCGCGTCCGGAGCCTCTGGTTGCGGGCTACGCCGCCGCACAGGATGAGCGATTTCGGATCGACCCGCTCGGCCGCCCGAAGAAGGTTCCCGATGAGGGATTTCGTAACCGCCGCCTCAAAGCTGGCCAGGAAATCCGGCAGGCGGGGATGATCCTTGGTCAGGCCGCTCTCGCGAATATGGCGGAGAGCGGCCGTCTTCAGGCCGCTGAAGCTGAAGTCCAGGCTGCGGTCGGACATGCGCGGCAGGACGAACCGAAAGGCCTCCGGATCGCCCGCTTCGGCCAGCCTCTGGATGACCGGCCCGCCGGGGTAACCCAGGTCGAGGAACTTGGCGATCTTGTCCAGGGCTTCACCGGCGGCATCATCCCGCGTCCGGCCGAGGAGCTCGAGCCGCAGGCGCTCGCGCAGGAGAAAGAGCGAGGTGTGCCCCCCGGAAACGATCAAGGCCAGGGCCGGGAGCGGCGTTTCCGGATGCTCCAGGAAGGCCGCTTCGATATGGGCCTGGACGTGGTCGACGCCGACGAGGGGCTTGTTGAATACGTAAGCCAGGCCCTTGGCGAACGATATGCCCACCAGGAGCGAGCCGATCAGCCCCGGGCCCTGGGTCACGGCGAAGGCATCGATGTCTCCCGCGCCGCAGCCGGCCTGGGCCAGGCTCTCGGCCACGACCGGGGCGATGGATTTCAGGTGCTGGCGGGAGGCCAGCTCGGGCACGACGCCGCCGTAGGGGGCGTGGATTTCATCCTGGGACAGGACGATGTTGGAGAGGATGCGGGGGGAGACGGCGGCAGACGTTTCGCCCTCATTGCCGCGAAGCGCGGGTGTGAGGACAGAAAGTCTGCCGCTCTCTAAGACAGAGGCTGATGTTTCGCCCTCATTGCCGCGAAGCGCGGGTGTGAGGACAGAAAGTCTGCCGCCCTCTATTACGGCGGCAGACGTTTCGCCCTCATTGCCGCGGAGCGCGGCGGTGAGGACAATCCCTCGGCTTCCCTCGATTACGGAAGCCGAGGTTTCGTCACACGAGCTTTCGATTGCCAGGATACGCATTGTTCAATCGCGCCAGGGCGCCAGGGAGGATTCGTAGGGCGGCCGGGCGACTCCCCGCTCCGTGATGATGGCCGTGATGTAGCGGGCCGGAGTCACATCGAAGGCCGGATTGCGGACGGCCGCATCCTGCGGCACGATCAAACGGCCGTTGATCTCGCGGACTTCAGCCGCGGGCCGCTCCTCGATCGGGATCAGGCCGCCGTGAGCCAAGCTGAAATCGAAGGTGCTGATGGGCGCCGCGACCGTGAAGGGAATGTCGTTTTCGTGGCACAGCACGGCCACGGAATAAGTCCCGATCTTGTTGGCCGCGTCGCCGTTGCGGGCGATACGGTCGGCTCCGACCACGGCAATCTGGACTTCGCCGGTGTGGATCAGCCAGCCGGCCGCGTTGTCGGTGATGACCTGGTAAGGGACCCCCAGGCGGCCGAGCTCCCAAGCGGTCAGACGCGCGCCCTGTAGAAAGGGCCGCGTTTCATCCGCCAGGACGCGGATTTTCTTGCCCGCCTCCCAAGCCGCCCGGATGACCCCGATGGCGGTGCCGTAGCCGGCCGTGGCCAATCCGCCCGCGTTGCAGTGGGTCAGGACCGTCGCCCCGTCGGGGATCAGGACCGCGCCGTGCGCGCCGATGCGGCGGCAGATATCTTCGTCCTCTCGATCGATGGCCATGGCTTCGGCAAGCAGCCTCTCCTGCAGGCGCGCCAGGGGAAGGCCGCGGCCCGTCTCGAAGACGCGCCGCATTCTCTCCAGGGCCCAGAAGAGGTTGCGGGCCGTCGGCCTCGTTTCCCACAGCCGGGCCTGGATGCGGTCGACTTCAGCGGCGATATCCGCCCCCGGCTTCAGCCTGATAACGCCCAGGGCGAAGCCGTAGGCCGCCGCGATGCCGATGGCCGGAGCGCCTCTGATGACCATCGTTTCGATGGCCTCGGCCACCCGGTCCTCGTCATGAAGCTCAAGGTAGATTTCCTCGAGCGGCAGGCGCCGCTGGTCGATCATCACGACCTGGCCGTCTTTCCATTCGATCGTCGGGTGCATTCTCGTCTCCGCCGCAACTTCGGGCCGGGACCTATTATACGGGAGTCGGGCGGTTCCGCACAGACCTCAAGTCGGCCCCCGTCCCCTATTTTTTAGCCAAGGCGAAATGGGCGGCTAAAAGAAGCACGGCCGGGACGGCCAGAGCGATCCCCAGCCCGAATCCCAGGCCTAGCAGGAGGAAGCCCAACGAAGCGGCCGCGAGGCCGGCTAAGCTCTGGGGCAGCATGGTCTTGATGTGATAGATGGGCGGGATGCCGCAGGCGATGCCCGTCATCATGGCCTTTTCGGAATAGGGAATGAGATGCTCGCCCGCCACGGCCCCGGTGATGACCGCGCCCGACATGATCGGGATCAGTCCCGGCTGGGCCTGGCCGAGGCTGAAGGCCACGGGCAGGACGAGGCTCATGGCGCCCCAGGAGAATCCCGTCGCCACCGTGATCGCGGCGGCCAGCAGGAAAGACATCATCGGCCAGACCGCCGGGCTCAACCAGGGACCGATCGACCCGGCCAGGAATGTCCCCGTGCCCAGGTCCCCGGCCTGGCGGGACAGGGCCGTCGCCAGGAGCATGATCAGGGACACTTCCATCATGGCCAGCACGCCGCGATGGAAGCTTCGCCGGATGTGGAGATGCGACAGGACGCCGTCGCGCCAGAGAAAAACCGCCCCGACGATGAGGGCGGCCAGCGTCGCGCCGATCAGCCCTTCGATCGGATAGGCGTGTCGAAGAATCGCTCCCAACGACAAAGGCTCCCCCGCCCGCCGGGCAAAGACGATGCCCGTTCCGATGAGGGACGAGAAGGCTCCTCCCACGAGAATCGCCAGCGGCACGACGGCGTGGCGGGCCCGGGCGCCTTCCCCTTCGACGTCCTCGTCGGGACGGGCCGCGAAAGTTCTCTTGTCGAGACGGCTTCCAAACCAGCGGCCGGTCCAGGCAACGGCCAGGGTCAAAGCCACGGCCAGGAAAGTGTAGAGATGGTAGGGCAGGGCACGCAGAAAGAGCAGGGTTGCCGGAGCCTCGCGCCCGACCGAAGCGGCCGCGCGATAAAGCTCCGAGCTTTCGAAAGCCGACCAGGTCGAGAGAATCGCCGAGCTGGCCAGGATGGCGACCACATCCACGATGTAGGCCAGAAGCGCGGGGCTGACCCGCAGACGATCCAGGACCGGCCGCATGGCCGAGCCGCTGATAAGAACGTTGGCGTAGTCATCGAAGAACAGCCCGGCCGAAAGCCCCCAGGCGGCCATCCGCCCTTTGCGGGGCGTCGTGAGGCCGCGCGACAGCCGGTGGGCCAGGGCGGCGTAAGCGCCGCTGGCGCCGATCATCTCCAAAAGCCCGCCGACGAGCAGGATGAAGATGACGATCTTGAGCTTGTCCACATCGATGAGCCCGGACTTCAAGGACGTCCAGAAAAAACCGGCGCTGGGGCCGAGGTGCCCTTGCCCGAGAACCAGCGCCCCGGCCAGGATCCCCAGCAGGAGAGCCAAGGGCAGACGGCGGGTGAAAACAGCGGCCAGGATCGTGACCAGGGCCGGGAGCAGGACGAGCAAGCCGGGATCCGTCATGATGTCACGCGAAGCAGTTGTCGCCCATCTGGTAACCCTGCCGGGCGAGCTCGCTCTCCTCGGCCGCCGTGACGACGCTCACCAGCCCGTCGTGCAAGCCGTGGATTTCGACGCCGTATTCGCGATAGGCGGCCAATTCCTCGATGATGCCGCGGCTAATGACCTGGCCGGGAACAAGCAGGGGGATGCCCGGCGGATAGGGCACGACCATGGCCGTGGCGATGCGGCCCTCGGATTCGCGCAGGGCGATCCTTTCGCCGTCGCAGTAAAAGGCGAAACGCGGTCGGTACCTGATCGGCGAGAGCTCGAGCTTGAACTCCCGCATGGCCTTGACGCTGTCGGCCACCCGCTGGCTTCCGCTCATTCGCTCGATGTTCTCCAGGGCGATGAACAGCCGGTTGAGCTTGCTGGTCGTGGCGCCGATGGTGATGAGGATGGTCAGGGTGTTGAAGGTGCTCTTCTCGATCTGGATGTTGTGCTTGGTCAGCAGGATCCGCTCGATCTCCCGCGAATCGTAGCCCGACTGCGAGACGTCGATGGTCAGCTTGGTCCGGTCCAAGCGGACGTTGTCGCCGCGGACCTCGTCGGCGATCAGGTCCTTCAGGCCGAGGACCCGGAACTTCCGCAGGCTGTTGATCGACCGGCGCAGGGAATCGCCCAGGTCGAGGATCCGCTGCAGGAGGCCGAAGCCCTCCATGGCCATCTGCCGCCGGGCCACGTCCAGGCTCGCGATCATCGGGTACTGGGGGCTGGTGCTGGCGTGCATGTTGAAGTTCTCGCGGAAGAAGCCCTCGATCCGCTCGAAGTCGGGATCCTGGACGTGGATCATGGAGGCCTGGCTGAAGGCGCTCATGGTCTTGTGGGTGCTCTGGGTGGCGTAGTCCGCGCCGGCGGCCATGGCCGAGGGATAGAAGGCCGGGTGGAAGTTGGCGTAGCCGAACCAGGCCTCGTCCACGATGACCTTGATGCTCCGCCGGTGGGCCTCCTCGACGATGTCCTTGATGTCGTAGATCAGGCCGTCATAGGTGCAGTTGGTCAGGATCAGGGCCTTGACCTTTTTACCGGCCGTTCGGGCCTGGTCCATGGCCTTGATGATCGAAGCCTTGGGGACCGGCCCGAAGATGCCGAAGCGGTTGTTGACGCTGGGCTTCAAGTAGATGGGCTCGGCCCCGGAAATGACCACCCCATAGTGGACGCTCTTGTGGCAGTTGCGGTCGAGCAGGATGGCCTCGCCCGGCTTGAGCAGGGTCTGGATGAGAACCTTGTTGGCGGTGCTCGTGCCGTTGGTGGAGAAGAAGGTATAGCGGGCGTTGAAGGCCCGAGCGGCCAGGTCCTGGGCCTCCTTGATGACACCCTTGGGATCGAGCAGGGAGTCCAGCTCCGGGACGGAGACGCTCAAATCGGACTGGAAGACGTGGGGGCCGAAAAACTCGTAGAACTCGCAGGCGGCGGGGCTGTTCTTGACCGAATCGCCGCCGGAGTGGCCGGGCGTGTGCCAGGCGTCGCGGGCCTGCAGGGCGTATTCGCGCAGCTTTTCGAAGAAGGGCGCCTGGTCCTTGGAGCTGCGGATCTCGGCCCGGATCTTCTTGGCGATGTCCTCGTAGTCCCGGTCGGGCTTGTAGAAGTAGCCGTTGGTGTAGCCGCCGGCGCTGAACAGGGTGCAGTCGCGCTCGGCCGTGAAGAGAAAGATGTTGACCTCGAAGCGCAGGGCCAGGATCCGCTTGAAAAGATCGACGCCCTCGACGATCTCGACCGACTTGAAAGCCAGCGGCAGGCGCCATTCGGTCAGGACGGCGTGGATGCCGCCGTCCCGGCGAAGCTCGGCTTCGGCTTCCTGCCAGGTCGTGGCGCCGATAGCCTTGAAGCCGCGGCCGCGGAGCTCGCGGAGTTCCTCCTTGAGGTCCCGCAGCTTGGGCGTCATCACCAGCAGGCGGTAGGCCGGCGGGCGATCCGGAGGACAAGAACACCTTTGGGCGGACATGGTTGTGATTCCTTTTAAGATGAAAACCGTT
Source organism: Acidobacteriota bacterium (assembly GCA_028749235.1). GTDB lineage: Bacteria > Acidobacteriota > Aminicenantia > Aminicenantales > UBA4085 > UBA4085. The sequence continues at coordinate 6,013 of JAQULS010000006.1, forward strand.
GATTATAATACACGATCGGGCGGATAAAGAGAAGAGAGGGCTGAAGTGGATTGAAGCATTTCAAGTCCGCGACGATCGGGAGCGGCGGGGCGCGTGGATCAAAATCCATCCGCGATCATTCCAGTAGACGGCTGATGGGGATCGCCCACAAGCGTTCAGCTAATTGAACGGATTGGGTCCCGTTATAAGCAAGGACCGCGGATTGGCAATGAGGCGTCCGGTCGATAAAAGCCCGTAGTCCGGTCAAATCGCTTTCCTGCCAGCGGGCGGCTGCCTTGACTTCAATGGCCATAATCTGTCGTCCGGCCTCGATGACGAGGTCGACTTCATAGCGGCCTTGCTCGTGCCAGTAGCTCAAACGCGCTTCCGGCCGATACGCCTCCAATAAAGCCGCGGCATTCTGGACGAAATATGTCTCGAAGAGAGCCCCTCGCAACAAATCATCGCGGCCCGGCTCCAAGCTCCGGACGCCGGCCAAATACGCCGCCAACCCGCTGTCCGTGAAGTGCATCTTAGGCGATTTCACCAAGCGCGAGCTCCGGTTTTTCAAGAAAGGAGGCAGGCGGCGGATAAGAAATGAAGCCTCCAAGAGATCGAGATACCGACCCGCCGTCGGGGCCTTGAGCTTGGCGTCTCTGGCCAGCGAACTGATGACAAGAACCTGGCTCGTGCGCAGGGCGGCAAGCTGGGCCAGGTTCTGGAACGCCACCAAATCGGCGATGGAAGATAACTGCCGGACATCACGCTCGACATAGGTCTGCACATAGGAGCGGAACCAATCATCCAAGCCATCGGCCGGACCGAGACAGGCGGGCGGCAATCCCCCTTTCAGGACTTCCGTCTCGGACACGGGATGGACTTCGCCCCGCCGAAGCTTCGGCGATCCGAAAAATTCCAACAGGAACGGCGGGCTCTCGATCGCTCTTCGCTGCTCTCGGCGTGTCATCGGATAAAGCGTGAAATATCCCGCCCTCCCTGCCAAGGTCTCCGAAACGTGCCCGAGAAGCGTGAGGTTGGCGGATCCGGAGAGGATGAAGCGCCCGGGGCGCCGATCGTCATCGACTAATACTCTGTCATTATTAATCACACAATAGTGTCATTTTGACACTATATCTGGATGTCATGCGACAGCCTGTTCGTTTTTCCTTCTTTTACAATACTTTTTCCATGCCATATTGTCTTCGATGAAGGTTTGCCCTTCCATTCTCCGGCTGGAATCGCTTTATTCATGGGGCTTTTCCGTTCCATAGGTCAACTGCTCCTCCCTAACTTGGAGAGTGGAACTGAACCGCTTGGCCATGGCCGGCGAGAGAGACCTTTTGCCCCGCTCGTAATCGCTGACCATGTTCTGCCGTATTTCGAGCTTGCCGGCCAACTCACCCTGGGTCAGGCCGGCCTTGAGGCGCGCTCCGGCCAGGAGATTCCCGACACGGTTCTTCTCCATCTCCTTCCAGAACTCCGTCGACTCGATAGGGACAAGCGCATCTTCCTTCTCCACGGACAGGACGGAAACATCATATTTCTTCCGCAGCCAGTCCACAATCTCGGCGGCTTGCGCGCCCTGAATCGACAGCTCAATACGGGGCTTTTTCACGACTGCCAACATAGTACACCTCGATGACGATCTCGTTCTTTTTGCAGGTCCAACAGGCAACGTACCGATACGTCAGATGGCAATGATATCGATCGCCGCCCAACGAGGAGAAATTTCGCCAGCCCCGTTGGATCGGTCCTTCAGCCTGCAGAACGTTTACCAGCAGATAGAGGAGCTGCCGTACGTTCGCTGGAAGCTTGGCCAAGTCGCGAGCAACCTTCTTCTTGACCAGGACCTGATAAATCATATGGTTATAATATGACCATTTATATTCGGCCTGTCAAGTTATATTCGCGGTCAACAAAAGGGGCGCCGCCCCTCCCCCATAGGAGGAAGGACGGCGCCCCTGGCTAGGCCGTGTCCGGCGCTGACGGAAGAGGCGCGCCGGACGGAATAGGGGATTACGTATACTGTACCCCTTTTAGAACTCGACCAGCCCGGCCAGCTTGAGGATGGTCAGGCAGTTGATGATGCCCTTGATCGTGGACTTGCGCGTGACCTGGGCGTCGAGAAGCGACCGGATTTCCAGGACCGAGTGCTTACCGTTGACCAAAAGCTGAAGCTCGGTCGGGTTGGAGACCTCGCCGGCGTAGGCATACTTGGCCTTGTCGGCCGCCGAGACCTCATTGATGAACTTCCGGTAGCCGCCGTAGCCCTCGGCCGTGACCTTGGCCGTCGGCCGCGGCACGATCTTGGCGGCCTTCTTCTCCTCGTCCGTGATTTGGAGAACGACGGGCTTGGCGCCGAGCCGCTTGGCGGCGGCTTCCATGTGCGCCTGCAGGGCGGCCAGTTCGGCGGCACCCACGGCCTCGACGCTGGTCTTCATCTTGCCGACGTAGGCGCCTACGGCGGCCTTGTCGCCGGCCAGCTCCAGAACGGAGTCGAGGGTGTCCTTCTCGTTGATGACGGCCCCTTCGACGTACGTCCGGGCCGTTTTATAAGCCTCGACCAGGCCCGCGGCGTTCGCGCCGTTCAGGGCTTCCAGACCGACGACCATCTGGTGGCCGATCCGGCGGGCGGCGTTGGACGCGATCTCGCCGGCCAGCTTGATGGCCTGCGCGTCGTCCGCCGCGGCCACGGTGTAGGCGCCCGCGGCCCCGATCAGGGCGGCCCTCTTCATCTGGGTGGCGTCGGACTTGTCAGCCGTGTCGCCGCTCGTATGGTACCAGCGGTCGGGCCAGGCGATCATCATGATCCCCGGAACGCCGACGCCCCAGTCGTTGAAGACTTCATGGTCCGAGGCCCCGTAGTGGGTCTCGATGGAGTACCAGAACGGCTCGTCGGCCCCGAACGGGGCCACGATGCGGACGGGCACCTTGAAGGCGGTGCTGCGGTTCTGGAGCCGCTCGCGGGTGCCCTCGCCGACGTAGCGGTAGATGTTCTCCATGACGTCGTTGATGTAATGGGGATTGCCGTAGGTCGTACGCATCAGGCAGAAGAAGGATTGGTTCTTGCTCAACCACTCCCCAACCATGTCCATGTTGATGTTGCAGAGGGTCCTGGACATGATGTCCTTGTGCTCGCCGACCCACTTGCCGGTGCCGGCGAACTCGGGTCCCCAAAGCCAGCGGATGGTCCGCTTGGGCTGGGGCAGGCGGCCGTCGTCGATGAGCGTCTTGAGGATGCGGGCCGATTCCAGGATGGCCGCGCTTCCGGACGTGTTGTCGTTGGCCCCCTGCTTGGAAATGCCCTCGAAGCTGTGGGCCGAGAAGATGACTTCGCCCGCGGCCTGGTCGGAGCCGGGGATGGAGCAAGTCACGACTTCCGTGTTGTACTTGACCTTGTCCGCGACGATCTTGACCCGGACGGTGATCTTCTCGTTCGCGGTCAGACGTTGTTTGAGGATCTCGCCCTCGCGCACGGGGAGCTGAAACCCGAACTTGGGCGCCGGCGCGGGAGTCGCGGACGCTTGGGCGGCCGGGGGAGCCGGGGGAGCGCCGCCTGGGGGATTGCCACCCGGAGGATTGCCGCCGCGAGCGCCGCCCGGACCGCCCTGGCCGCCGCCGGGCCGGCGCATGCCGCCGACCTGGGCCCAGCCCATCTGGGTGAGGTCGTTCGTGCCGCGGGCGGGGGTGACGACCACGATGCCCAGGGCGCCCTTCTGATTGCAGACCAGATTATAGACCTGCATCATCGAGCCCTCGGTGACCGCGATCTTGCCTTCGACCTTGGCCGCCTCGACCTCGGCCGCCGTGCCGCGTCCGACCCAGACGAGTTCGGCCGTGACGTCGGTCGTGGGGCTGTTGGCCGCCAATTGGGTGACGTTGTCCTCGATGGCCGCCAGCTTGCGCAAGCCCGGCTTGATCTCCCAAAGCGAGCCCTGGACGGGGTCCCAGGCCTCGCCGGCGGGATACTTGATGAGTTCGGCATTCTTGAAGCCGTAGCGCTTCAGCCGGATCATCATGGCTTCGGATTCCCAGAGCGTGCCGGCCCATTCCTCGGGCTGCCGGTCGCGCATGTAACTGGCGATGTCCTGGATCGTGGCCAGGGCGGTCTCGCCCGACGACTCGCCGACGATCAGGTCCATCTGGACCTTGGGCAGCAGCGTCCAGTACAGCCAGGGCGTGTATTGGGCCGAGGCGCTGCCGGTGAAGACGATCAAAGCCGCTCCGCCGATCAGGGCGAACGCGGCCGCGCCGATGAGCCAACGTTTCATGAGGTGCCTCCTAAAGGGTTGGACGATCGAAACCGCACGGTTCTTCCCGAACGAGGCCCGAGCCGCGGACTCTCGGCCGCTCAAGCGGCGCCGAACGGCTCGCGGATGGAGACGGCTTCCATGCCGCCCAGGTGCCGGGCGCCGTCTTCCGTGACGACCAGGCAGTCCTCGGTCCGGATGCCGAATTCTCCGTAGATGTAGACGCCGGGCTCGTTGGAAAAGGTCATGCCCGGTTCGAGCTTGAGGGTGTTGCCCTTGACCAGGTAGGGGTATTCGTGGCCCTCCAGCCCGATGCCGTGGCCGACGCGGTGGGCGAAATGCTTGTAACCGGGGCCGTAGCCGGCGTCCTCGATGATCTTGCGGGCGGCCGCGTCGACGGACTCGCAGGTCGCGCCCGGCCGGGCGGCCTGGAGCGCCGCGGCCTGGGCCTTGCGGACGATGTCCCAGACTTTAAGCATCTTGTCGCCGGGCTTGCCGTAAACGATCGTCCGGGTGACGTCCGAGCTGTAGCCCTCGACCCGGCATCCGCCGTCGACCATGATGACCGTCCCCTCTTCGACGGCCCGGGGAGTCCGCGAGCCGTGGGGAAAAGCGGTGTTGGGGCCGAACTGGGGCCCGCCGCCCCCGCTCGCCCCCAGCCGGGTATGGACGGCGGCGATCGCCGCGGCCAGCTCGCGAGGCGTCATCCCGGCCCGAATGTTTTCAAAAGCCTCCCGGAAGGCCAGCTTGGTGATCTTATTGGCCAGATCGAGATAGGCGATCTCTTTGGCCGTCTTGGTGCCGCGGCAGCCGTCCGTGACGACGGCGCCGTCGGCCGTCTCGATCCCCGCCGCATCCCGCTGCAATCCATAGACCTGGAAGGCGCTCAAGTTCGGAGCCAGGCCGAGCCGGCGGCCGCCCAGGTCGCGAACGACGCCGCCGATCAGGGCGTAGGGGCTCTCATGCTCCTGCCAAACCCGGACCTCGTCCCCCGCCGGCAGGGATTCCTTGGCCCGTTCGAGCTCGAAGGCGGGGCAGACCCATATGGGCCGCCCTTGGCGATTGAGAACGGCGCCGAACGTCCGCTCGCTCGTTCCCCAGGAGACGGCCGTAAAATAGGCCAGGTTCGTCCCCCCTCCCACAAAAACCGCGTCCAGCCCGTTGGCGGCCATCAGGGCCCGGGCCCGCTCCAGCCGGGCCTCGTAATCCTCGGGCCCGACGGGCTTGATTCCCGCCGTCAAGCTCGCGGCCGCGCTCCCGACACGCGCTTGGCCGGAGGCGGCTTTCAGGGCGGCCGGCAAGGCCAAGGACAGGCCGCCGAGTTTTAGGAAATCGCGACGATGGATCATGGGCACCTCCAGGCGGAGAAAAGAAATGAAGGTATAGCACCCGCCCGAATCGAAGTCAAACCGCCTCCGGCGCTGATTCATTGACATTTACGGCCCGCTCAAGTACCTTTAGGGCGGATTTTTACGTCTTTTAAGCCAGAGAACCCGCAAGGAGGCATAGATGTTTCTGTTTGGAACGCTGGGTCCGCAGGAACTCATTCTCATCCTGCTTATCGTGGTCATCATCTTTGGGGCCAAGAAGCTGCCCGACCTCGGCAAGTCCTTGGGCGAAGGCATCAAGAACTTCAAGGGCTCGGTCAGCGGCAAGGACAAAGACGACAAAGAGAAAAACGACGACAAGACCGTTCCTCCATCCAAGAACTGATGCAGAGGACGATCGAGACGCTCGCCGGTGATCGGCGCCGGCTGGAAGAGCGATTCCAACAGCAGGTCGATTCCCTTCGGGCCGCGGCCCGCGGTCTGGCCGGCCTGGAAACCCGCCTCTCCGCCTCCGGCGCGGCGGGCCGCAAGCCCGGGCTTTTTGCCTCGAAATCCGCCTCCGATCCGGCCGCGATCCGGGACTCCCTGGCCGAAGCCGTTCGCCTGGTCTCGGACTTAGCGGGATCGACTTCGGCCCTGCTGGAGACCGTCAGTTCCCTTTCCGAGGCCAGGGATAAGGAATGGGATGCCCTGGGCAACAATCACCTGGGCCTGCTCGTGCAAGGCCTGGAAGCCCGGATCGACCGGCTGGCCGCCACATCCGAGGACGTCGCATCCTTGAGCCGTACGTCCGTTCAACTGCAGGACCAGCTCGGACGTCTCTTGGCCTCGCTGCGGGAAAAGCACCTGCCCACTCCGGCCGAAGTCGAAACGGTTTGGGAGCCCATCCGGGATTGGCGATACACCCGCTTTGAAAACCGTCACCGAGGCTCGCGCCAGGAGATACGCGGCCAGCTTGAGGCCTACCTCGGGTTTCTCCCCGCCGGCGGCTCGATTCTCGACTTGGGCTGCGGCCGCGGCGAATTCCTCGAACTCCTGCGGGAGCGGGGATTCCGCGGCGCGGGCGTGGACCTCAACGCCCAGATGGTCGAAGACTGCCGTGGCCAAGGCTTGAACGCCGAACGGGCCGACATCCTGGAAGCCCTGGCCGGCCGGGATGACGCCTCCCTCGACGGCGTCTTCGCGGCCCAGGTCATCGAGCATCTCCCGCCGCCCGCCCTGGAACGCCTGGTCGAGCTGGCCTTCGCCAAGCTCGCCCCCGGGGGCGTTCTCATTCTGGAGACGGTCAATCCCACATCCGTCTTCGCCCTGGTCCACGCCTTCTACGCCGATTTGACGCACCGCCTCCCCGTCCACCCCGAAACCCTCCGCTTCCTGGCGGAAGCGGTCGGATTCGGGAAGACGGAGATCATCTTTTCCGGCCGGATCGAGGCCGAGCGCCTGCGGCCCGTCCCGGGCACTGACGAGGCGAACCTGGTTCTCAACCAGGACATCGACAAGCTGAACCGGCTGTTGTTCGGATCCCCCAATTACGCCGCCGTGGCGCGGAAAAGTTGACCATGGCCATCTTCGCCGGATTCGACCTGGGCGGCTCCGGGCTCAAGGCCGGGCTGGTCGACGGCGGCAAGCTTCTCTACAAAACTCAGGCCGCGACGCCGCCCGCCGCGGAAGGCTTTTTCGCCCTGGTCGAAGCGATGTGGGCGGACCTGCGGAAAGAAGCGAGCGGACCGATCGCGGCCGCCGGCTTCGGCCTGCCCGGGATTTTCGACCTCAAAACCCGCCGCATCCTCCAGTCGCCGCATACCGGCGGGCTGGACGGCATCGATATCGAACCCGCCCTGATGCGCCGCCTGGGAGTCCCCGTGCGCGCCGACAACGACGCCAACCTGGCCGCTTACGCCGAATGGCGCCATGGCGCGGGGCGGGGGGTCGAGAACCTGATCCTGCTGACCATCGGGACGGGGATCGGCGCGGGCATCATCACCGACGGCAAGCTCGTCCGCGGCGGTCGGGGCTACGCCGGAGAAGCCGGGCACATGTCCGTCCGTCCGGATGGAGAGGCCTGCGCCTGCGGCGGAACGGGATGCCTGGAGACCGAGGCCTCCGCCCGGGCCATCGTCCGCCGCTACCGGGAAACCGCCGGGGCGAACGGGCCGTTGACGGCCGAAGACATCCAAGGTCGGGCGGCCGCGGGAGACGAGGCGGCCCGGAAAGCCATAGCGGACGCGGCCCGTTACTTGGGGATCGGACTCGGCATCCTGATCAACCTGCTCAATCCCGAAAAGATCCTTCTCGGGGGCGGGGTGGCGGAGGCCGGCGACGATTTCCTCCTTCCGGCCGCGGCGGAAGCCCGCCGCCGCTCTTTTCCGGACGCTTTCCGGGCTTGCCGGATCGAGCGCGCCGCGCTGGGCAATGATGCCGGCCTTATCGGAGCGGCGGCCTGGGCCGCCGAGACGCCGGGCCGGTCCTTTTAAAATACAGGCAACGATTGGGAGCTGAACCGTGTATGAAGACAACGAGGAGACCTCATGAATAAAGGAAGAACTCTGTGCGCCGCCGCCGTTTTGATCCTGGCCGCCGGCCTGGCCGGCTTCGCCCAAGCCCAGAGCCCGAACGCCTCCCTGCGGGGACGGATCGTCGACGCGGCCGGAAAGCCGCTGACCCTCGCCTCGGTCATCATCCAGAGCCCGGCCTTCCAAGGCCAGGCCGACCAGATGACGATCGCCGGGGGGACGTTCGACTTCCTCTCCCTTCCGCCCGGCGTCTATACCGTGCGGATCGACTTTCCGGAGCATAAGTCGGTCATCCGCCGCGGCGTCGTCCTGATGGCCGGACAGACGGTCAAGTTGAACATCGTCCTCGAGCCGTCTGAGTTGGAGGAGGAAGCGGTCGACACCACCGGGCGGACCGGCGTCGACGTCACGGCCGACAAGGGCGTCATCCGGCTCTCCTCGACCCTGCTCGAAGCGATCCCTCTCCAACGCGATATAAGCGCCGTGCAGGCCTTGGCGCCGGGCGCCGTCACCCAGGACCGGCCCTACAACCGGGCCGTCTCGATCCAGGGCGGCAGCGTCCGCGGACAGGACTACCGCCTCGACGGCGGCCAGGTGACCGATCCTTCCACGGGCTTTCCGATCGGGAACCTCAACGTCGATATTCTCGACCAGGTCGAGATCATCTCGACCGGCAAGCCGGCCTCCGAAGGCACCGGCCGCGGCGCGGTCCTCCATCTTCTCAGCCGTTCGGGGGGGAACGCCTTTACCGGCAGCCTGCGCTTCCACATGACGGGCGACTCCTTCAGCTCGGACCTTTTCGATGCCGATGCCGTCAGCGGCCTGGCCCTGGCCCCGTCGGATCGGACCTCCGGCTTGTACGACGCTTCCCTGAACCTGGGAGGACCGCTTTGGGAGGATCGGGTCTGGTACTTTCTGAACGCGCGGTACCTCTCCACCCGCCGGGCCAATCCGTATGACCCGGGCGCCCGGCTGGAAAATCTGGGCACGGGCGACGCCTCGACCTTCGACCGCTCGCAAACCGAGTGGATGACGTTCTTCAAGGCCACCGTCAACGTCACCGACAAAATCCGCTACTCGGGGTACTTTCACTGGAGCAACCTCTACCAGCTCGTCGACGAGGAGTCGATCTCCCCGGACACGGCCTTTGACGCGACCTGGATCCGGAAGCACGAAAATTCCTACGCCACGAGCCATACGGGGACGTTCGATCTCTCGCCCAAGCTCTGGGTCGACATCCACGGCACCTACATCGAGCGCGACGTCCCCCAGATCAGCCGCGACGCGTACGACTACACATACGTCGACTATACCCAGCAAGTCACCTGGGGCGCGGCGCCCTACAGCATCAAGAGCACCTACAAGCGGACGATCGGGGAAGTGAATCTCACGGCCTACCTGGACAAGATTCTCGGCGCCGACCACGTCTTCAAGGCCGGCCTATCGATCGAGGAATCCGGCGCCAAGCAAAATTGGTGGCGGATCAACCCCTACTATTCCATGTGGTACGACTGGGCGGCGGGCAATCCCTATTACGTCGATCCGGTCAACTCCATCGGCCGCCTCCGCATCGTCGCCGCCGGCGCCACGGAAAGCAGCTTGACGGCGAAGAACAGCTTCCGGCGCTTCTCCATCTACGCCCAGGACAGCATCCAGGCCGGCCGCTTAGCCTTGAACCTGGGCTTGCGCTTCGACTACAGCCTGGAGTACCTGCCGGCCCAGACCCGTTCCACCCTGGGCTATGAATACGCGCCCGAGCTGAACGCCCTGGACCTTGCCGACAACGACCTTCTGGACGCGCTGTCCGCGCAGTTCACCGAGGCCGGCCTGAATTCGCCGTTCGAGGAAACGACGCTCTCTTACAGGAAGCTGGCGGAGTTCGTGAACCTGTCTCCCCGGGCCGGCCTGTCCTACGACATGTTCGGCGACGGGTCGACGGCCCTCAAGTTCTCGTTCTCCCGGGACTACGAGTCCCTTTGGACGGGCCTCTACGGGACGGGGAACATCTTCTCGCCCCAGTACGTGGAATGGGATTGGTACGATCTCAACGGCGATCAGATGATGGACCTGCCCGGCACGGATGAATACGTCCTCGTCTCCGCGGTGACCCAGGACACGGCCCTCAATCCGTTCAGCTACACGGATTCGAGCGGCGTCACGCACAAAATCAAGGCGCCCCGGACGGACACCTTCACGGCCTCCCTAGAGCGCGAATTCCTGCGGGACTTCACCGTCGGGGCCCAGTTCACCCTGCGCAACACCTCCAACCTCGTCTCCTTGATCGACACCGAAAACGGCTATGACTATACGGCGAGGGATGGAAACGGCCTGATCTGGCTGCCGATGACCGTCAAGGAGCCCGGACAGGACGGCCTTCTGGGAACATCCGACGACCAATCGCTGACGGTCTACGGGCTGCGGGCGGACCGGCCGGCCCCCGTTTACAAGTACGCCAATATCCCCGAGGCCCGGCAAAAATACGCGGCCGGCATCCTGACCCTGGACAAGCGTCTTTCGCACGGCTGGCAGATGGCCGCCTCGATCGTGGTCAGCTCGTTCAAGGGGAACCTGGGCGCGGACGCGGCCGCCAGCTACGCTTCGACCATGACCTATGCCAGCCCCAACGGCCTGACCAACTCCTACGGACCGCTCTGGCTGGATCGTCCGTTTCAAGCCAAGATCATGGCCGGCGTCGAACTCCCTTACAAGTTCTTCCTGGGGGCCTATTTCCGCTATCTCTCGGGCGCCCCGTACGGTCGGACGCTGGCCCGGGTCTATTTTCCCGACGGCTTCGGGGCCCGCACGGCCTACGTGACGGTCTCGGCCGAGTCGCTGGGCGTCGGCCGCGAACCGGCCTTCAGCAGCCTGGACCTGCGCCTCCAGCGCGGTTTCCGGGTCGGCAAGAGCGGCCAGCTCGACCTCTACCTCGATGTCTTCAACCTGCTCGGATCGAGCGCGCTGATCGAAGACAACGACCCGGCGGGGATCCTGCGGACGGCTTATGACGCCAACGGCAATCCCGTTTCGATCTCGTACACGGCCTCGTCCACCTACGGAACGCTCCTCTCCTATTACGGAGTCCGGACGATCCGGTTGGGGGCCAAGCTGAATTTTTAACGGAAGTCGACGGACTTCTTCTGCGTCTCCCGGCCCGTCGCGTTGATGACGGTGATGACGAGTTGATCCCCGTCCCGGCCCAGCTTGGCGATCAGGGCCTCGTCTTGAATGTCGATCGGCAGGTCCATGGTGAAGATCTGCCGGGCTCGATCCAGGAACTCGCTCTCGGTCAGGCTGATGGGGAAGGACGCCTTGGTCTCGTAAACCAGTACCTTGGCGGACGTTCGAACCTCGACGGCGGCATCGAAGGTCGTCCGCATAGTCTGGCCTTGGGAAGAGAACCAGATGCGGCCATACGGCAGGCTTAACCGGAGACGCGCCGCGATCCGGCCGGGACCGCGCTCCTGGAAGGACAGGCTGATTTCCCAATCGAACCGCTTGCTTCCGGCCTGGAGGATGCCCATCGTCGCCCGGCCCCACTGGGACGACGCCGAGCGTTCGGCGATATTGAGCTCCCGGATCGCGGTCAGATCCCCGGTCGACAGACGGAAACGGCCGCTGCAGGTCTGGTCGACGAAGACAACCGGGAAATTGGCATAGGACCAGACTTCCCGGCAGCGGTTCGCCGTCCGGTTCATAGCCGGCCGGGTTTGGCGGTCCGACGGCGGCCCGTAGAGGATGTAGATGCGGCCGCGATCGGTCAGATAGCCGGCTTGGCCTTCGCCCACGAAAAGCTTGTCGGCCGATTCGATCCGCATCTCGTATTCGCTCCGAAGCTCGTTCTCCGGCGTCGACGGATCGGGGTCGCGCCGTTTCCAAAACGACTCGACGAAGGCCGGCTTGGTTGCGTCGGGCAGGGCCAGGAATTCCCGCCGCTCCTCGGCCGTCATCAGGTAGCGGGCCTTCATCAGGAATTCGGCCATGGGCGGAGCCAGCTCTTTTTCCTGCTTGTACACGCCGCAAGCGGAAAAAAGAGCCGTCATCAACAGGACGAGCGTGAGCGCTTTGGTTCGCATGGAATCTCCTCGCCGCCGCGGCGTCCCCTCAGAGAGCGCTGGCCTTGGCATAGTACCGGTTGATGTACTTCTTTTGCACCTCGAACGACCAGTGGACGTTCCGGATATGGGCCGCCGCCTCGTCGCGCCGCCCCTTGCGGATCAGGGCCGTAAGAGCGGCGTGTTCGCCGACCGAGGCCCGTTCCCAGGCCTTGACGAATCCCTGGAGGCGGGGGAAGTCGTACAAGCGCTTCTTCAGCACGCCGACCGTCTTGATCAGGTGTTCGTTGCCCGAAAGCCGGAGGAAGATATCGTGGAAGGCGAGGTTCTTTTCGTAGTACAGGTTGAAGTCGTTCCGTTCGATGGCCGCCCTCATCCCGGCGTTGAGCTCGTCCATCCGGCGGATGTCGCCGGCCGTCAGGCGGGGGAAGGCGGCCAGGAGGGCGGCGCTTTCCAGGGCTCCGATGATCTCGTAATAGTCCCGGATGTCGCGCAGGGTCAGGCTGTTGACGATGACCTTGCGGCGCGGCAGGATGGTGACGAAGCCCTCCATTTCGAGCTGAAGCAGGGCGTCGCGGAGCGGAGTCCGGCTGACGCCGAGGCGCCGGGAAGTCTCCTCCGTGTCGATGGCCGCGCCCGGACGCAAATCGCCCTTCCGCATCTGCTCCCGCAGATACTCGTAGACCTGTTCCTTGAGCGACTTGATGGTCAGGATGGGTTTCGAATCCGGCAAGCCATTCTCCCCGCGGGATAATCCGCGCCGCCCAGTATATGCGAACGCCGCGGGGAGTTTCAATAAGGTCGACTATCCTTGGGGACGTCTCCCCTCTTGTGGGATAATACGGCGGCAAGGAGTCCTCCATGATCGATATCCGCGGCGTTTCGAAAAGCTATGCCAAGGGCAAGGTCAAGGCCGTCGATGACCTGACCCTGACCGTCCGGCCGGGCGAGATCTTCGGCTTCCTCGGCCCCAACGGGGCCGGCAAGACGACCACGATCAAGCTGATCGTGGGCCTGCTCCGGCCCGACGCCGGGACGATCACGGTGGCCGGCTGGGACAACCAGCGCGAGGCTCTGAAGGCCAAGGCCGTCACGACCTACGTCCCCGACACCCCCGAAATCTACGAGCGCCTGACGGGGCTGGAATACCTCAATTTCATCGGCGACGTCTACGGCGTCCCCAAGGCCGCTCGCCTCGAGCGGATCCGGAAATGGCTGGACGTTTTCGAGCTCTCCCCGGCCGTGTCCTCCCCCATCCAAAGCTATTCTCATGGCATGAAGCAGAAGATCGTGCTCATCGCGGCCCTCCTGCCCACTCCCCAGGTCATGGTCCTGGATGAGCCGATGGTCGGGCTGGACGCGCGAGCCGCGCACCACATGAAGGAGATGATGCGGGAGCATTGCGACCGGGGCGGCACCCTCTTCTTTTCGACCCACATCATGGAGGTGGCCGAACGTCTGTGCGACCGGATCGGGATCATCCACAAGGGCCGGCTGATCGCCGGCGGGACCATGGCCGAGCTGAGGGCCGCGGCCTCGACCCAGGCCGTCGACGCGGCCGGAACCTCGCTGGAATCGATCTTCCTGGAGTTGACGGACAAATGAAGCGCCTCGCCGTCCTCGTCCGGACCGCCCTGCGGGTCAACTTCTGCCTGTCCGTCCTGCGGCCGCGGGAGCTCCTGAAAAAGAGGAAGGACTTCTGGATGGTCCCCCTCATCGGACTGGGGCTCCTGGGCCTCATCCCCGTCCTCATCTATTTCCTCAAGGGCCTTCGCTGGATCTTCAACCTGCTCGCTCCGCTGGGCCAGCAGGCGGCCGTGCTGACCTTCGGCCTCCTGGCCGGCCAGTTTCTCATCCTCGTCTTCGGGTTCTATTACGTCCTTTCGGCCTTCTATTTCTCACGCGACCTCCCGCTTCTCGTTTCCCTTCCGGTCACCCCGACCCAGGTCCTGCTGTCCAAGTTCACGGTCATCCTGGTCAATGAATGGGTGACGGCGGCCCCTCTCGTCCTGCCCGTCCTGATCCAATACGGCCTCCTGGCACGGTCCGGGCCCCGTTACTGGATCGAAGCCGTCTTCATCTACCTGCTGCTGCCGGTCATCCCGCTCGCGGTCGTGGCCCTGCTGGCCGTCGGCCTGATGCGGGTCGTCAACGTCGGCCGCAAGAAGGATTTCCTGATCGTGGCCGGGAGCTTGGCCCTCCTGGCGGCGGCGATGGGCGGACAGTTCTGGCTCAGCCGCTCCATGAACGGCTCCTTCGACGCCCAAGCGGTCATCCGCGTCTTCGCCGCTCCGGACGGGCTGGTGCAGAAGATCGGAGCCCGCTTCCCGCCGAGCGTCTGGGCCACCCGGGCCCTGGCCTTCGGATTCCGGGGAGAGGGACCCGCCGGCCTCCTCCTCTACCTGAGCCTGTCCCTCGGCTTGTTCGCGGCCATCCTGGCGGCGGGCAAGCGTTTCTTCTACCGGGGCCTGATCGGATTGAGCGAGCGGATCGGCCCCCGCAAAGAGCTCTCCCGCGGAGATCTCGAGCGCGGAGTCGACGGCGGCCTGCGGCCGGCCCGGGCCGTCTTCCGGCGGGAGCTTCGGATCATGAACCGGACCCCGATCTTTCTCCTGAACGGCGTCCTCTCGGCTCTCCTCCTGCCGATCGTCTTCATCCTGATGGGCAAGTTCGACACCGGGACCGGCTCCGATTCGGCCCGGCTCCTCGGCGGACTCATTTCGTCCAAGCCCATGGTCGCGGTGTTCGCTTCGGCGCTGTTCCTGACCATGTGCGCCTCCCTGAACGGCACGGCTTCCTCGGCCTTCTCCCGGGAGGGCGCGCAATTCTGGATGTCCAAGGTCATCCCGGTCGCCCCGCGCATCCAGGTCCGGGGCAAGTTCCTCCATGCCCTGGCCATCGCCGCGCTCGGGCTGGCCGCGGCCGCGGCGGCCGGCGGCTTCGTCTTCGCGATCCGGCCTCTCTATCTGGCCGCCGCCCTGGCCCTGGCGGTCCCCGCGACGTTCCTCCTCACCGCGGTCGGCATGATGATCGACCTGGCCCGGCCGCTTCTCGTCTGGACCAATCCCCAGAAGGCGATCAAGCAGAACTTCAACGTCCTGCTGGCGCTCTTCGCGGACGCCGGCATCCTATTCGGAGGCTACCGGCTGGTCAAGCTTTTAGCCGGGACGGGCTTGCGGACGAAAGCCGTCATCCTCTGCGTGGGCGCGGTCTTCGGCATCCTGGCCGCCGTGTCCTACGTCCTTCTGGGCGCCTACGCGGAGCGGCGCTACCGGGCCATCGAGAGCTGAAGCTTTCTAATATATGTGCGGCCTGCGCACGGTACCGGCCCGGAGGCTTCGGGTTTTTAACGCCTCCCGAGCAACCCGCACAATATAAAAGCCAGTTTCGACTACCAGAAAATCATGTAAAGCACGAGCGTGGCCGCGATCACGAGCGGCCCCAGCCACTTGACGGCCTTGGCCGGCGTCATGTCGAAGCCCTGTTGGACGGGCATGACCACGGGCACCTTCAGCGGCTTGACCAAGGTCATGACGGCCAGGACGATAACCAGGATCACGAACGTGATCGCCATGCGGTTGAGGAAGGCGATCGAAGAGAACTTCCACATCAGCAGGCCGTAGATCGGGACGTTGAGAAGCAGCGACACCAGGCCGGCCGAACGGGGGGCCTTCTTGATGAACAAGCCGAAGATGAAGGCGGCCAGGACGCCGGGCGAGATGAAGCCCTGGAACTCCTGGATGTAGTTGAAGATGCCCTTGAACCTGGGATTGCCGAGCTGGGGCGCGATGAGGCAGACGATGACCACGAAGACCAGCGTGGCCCAGCGGCCGAGGCGAACGATCGTCTTCTGGCTGGCATCCTTGTTGATGTGCCGCTTGTAGATGTCCATGGTCAGAAGGGTGGACACGGAGTTGAGCAGGGAGCCGAGGGTGCTGATGACCGCTCCGGCTAAGGCCGCCAGGATGAATCCGCGCAGGCCGGGCCCGACCAGGTTCTTGATCAACAGCGGGTAAGCCTGGTCCGTGGTCGACCCGGGCGCCAGCAGCTGGGCCTTGTAGAGCTGCCAGGAAATGATGCCGGGCACGATGATGATGAACGGGATCAGGAGCTTCAGGCAGGCGGCGAAGAGAATCCCTTTCTGGCCCTGTTTAAGGCTCTTGGCGGCCAGCGTCCGCTGGGTGATGAACTGATTCAACCCCCAATAGTAAAAGTTGGGAATCCACAGGCCGATGACCAGGGCCGGCCAGGGGATGACCGGATGGTTGGCCGGCATGATCATATGGAGCTTGTCGGCGTTGGCCGCGAGAAAAGGGCCGACTCCGCCGACGGCCTTGAGTCCCACGACCAGGGTCACGATGCCGCCCAGAATGAGGGCCGAGCCCTGGAAAAGGTCGGCCCAGGCCACGGCCTTGAGGCCGCCCCAGGTCGTGTAGAGAGCGGCTATGATTCCGATCATCCAAACCGATTTGACCATGTCGACGCCGAAGATCGTCTGCAGGGCCAGGGCGCCGGTATAGACCACGGCGGCAAAGCTGACCAGGACGTAGATGATCAGCAGGTAGACGGCCATCAGGCTGCGGGCGGCCGGCGTGTAGCGGTACTCCAGGTATTCGGGGATGGTGTAGATGCCGGCCTTGAGGAACTTGGGCAGGAAGAAAGCGGCCACGAGCACCAGGCAGATCGCGGCCATCCATTCGTAGCTGGCCACGGCCAGGCCGGCGCTCCCGGCGCCCTGCCCGGACATGCCGACGAACTGCTCGGTCGAGATGTTGGCCGCGATCAGAGAAAAGCCGATCAGCGGCCAGACCAGCCCGCGCCCGGCCAGGAAAAAGTCCTCCCCGGAGCGGCTCTTGCGGCTTTTGTACATGCTGACGCCGATGACGACGACGAAGAAGGCGAGGAAAATGGCGATATCGGCCCAATGCAGGTTCATGAACGACTCCTTGGCCGGCCGGGCGCGGCCGGCATCTATTATATTTATGCCTCGGACCTTGGCAACCGCCCGCATTGCGCTACAATGGTGGGGCCCCCGCCGGGGGAGGAGGGAATGACATGGAAGAGTTCGACTATACCGTGGCGTCCTCGAAGCCTTTCGACCAGGCCGTCGAGGCGGTCCTGGAAGGGGCCAAGCAGCAGGGTTTCGGCGTCCTGCACGTCCACGACGTTCAGGCCACGCTGGCGGCCAAGGGCTTCGCCCGCGGGCCGCTCAAGATCATCGAGGTCTGCCATCCCAAGCATGCCTTCGACGTCCTGGCCAGGAACCCCAAAATCTCCCTGATGCTGCCCTGCCCGGTCAGCGTATACGAGGAGGGCGGGACGGCCTATGTCAGCGCGCTCAGACCGAAGCTGATGGGCTCCTTCTATCCCGAGGCCGGGATCGAGGCCACGGCCGAAGCCGTGGACGCGGCTGTGCGGGCCATCGTCGACGCGGCCCGTTGAGGGCCCGCAGCCCGCGCTCATGGTTGTATTCCCCTCCGCGGAGGAGGATGATATCATAAAAGAATGAGCCGCCGACGCCGTTGGCTGATGCCCTTCCTGCTTCTGACCGTCCTCTGCGCCTGCGCGGCGGCCGGACCTAAGTCCGGCCCGCAAGCCGCGCCCCGGCGTCTCCGCTATGAAGTCGTTAAAGTCTACCCGCACGACCCCGCCGCCTATACCCAGGGCCTGCTCTGGCGGGACGGATCGCTCTACGAAAGCACGGGCCAATGGGGCCAATCGAGCCTTCGCCGGGTGGACTTGGAGACGGGAAAGGTCCTGCAGAAGAGCGACCTGGACGCCCGCCTTTTCGGGGAGGGCCTGGCCCTGCTCGGGGACAAGCTCTACCAATTGACCTGGGAGTCGGGCCTCGGATTCGTCTACGACCGGGCCACGTTCCGCCGCTTGTCGTCTTTCTCGTACGCGACGGAGGGCTGGGGGCTGGCCGTCCTGGGAACGGACCTGGTCATGAGCGACGGCTCGAGCGTGCTGTCCGTCCGCGACCCCGAAACGTTCGCCGAGCTGCGCCGCATCCGGGTCGAGGACGACCGCGGTCCCGTGGTCTATCTGAACGAGCTCGAGACGATCGACGGCCGGATTTACGCCAACATCTATCAGACGGACCGTGTCGTCATCATCAATCCCGAATCCGGGCGGGTCGAGGCCGACGTCGATTTTCGCGGCCTGCTTCCGGCCTCGGACAGGCGGCCGAACACGGACGTCCTGAACGGCATCGCCTGGGACGCCAAGGCCCAGAGACTTTTCGTCACGGGCAAGAACTGGCCTCGCCTCTACCAGGTCCGGCTCATTCCCGCTGCCCGCTGAACGCCGGCGCCCCGCTAGATCCTGACGAATATTCCTCCCTCCGCGTGGAGCGTCTTGATCGATCCGGGATCGGCGAAGATGAACTCATACCGGGCTTCGGCCCGGAGCCCGAAATGAAGCCCCAGGGCCAGCTTGAGGCCGCCGCCGGCCTCAACCAGCGGCCGGATCATTTGGTCGGGCTTCTCGAATTCGACGGCGTAGCCGTAAGCCGTGACGCCCGACTGGGCATCACCGGACAGCATGTCCAGCCCGCCACCGCCCAGGATGTAGAGCCGGACCGGGCCCAGCGGAAGCGCGAAAACGGCCCGCAGCACCGCGGAGAAATGGGCCAACGTCTTGAAGGAAACGGTATCCTCGTCCGAAGGATCGGTCAGGACGACGTCCGCCCCCGTTTGATAGCGGAGGCCGGCTTCCAGCCCGAAGTGCCGCCCCAGCGACAATCCCAGCAGCCCGCCGAAGGAGGCCGCGCCATATTTCGGCGTCGTCGGAAAGTCGTTCACCCCGGCCGCATAGTCCGCGGCGTCGCCGAACGCCCCGACGCGGGCGATTCCCCCCAACAGCGAAATCTCAAACCGGGGGAGCTGGCCGAAGCTCATCCCGGCCAGAAGCACGAGCCCGAGGCCCGCCGTCAGGATCTTGAAAAGGGCTCTCATGATCATCCCTCCCGCCCCCTCAGCGGAGGCTCCCCTTCTTGCCCGATTCGCAGATGAAGCGGGTGTTCAAGGACTGGTTGATCTGCGTGCCGGCGGAAGTCGAGGCGGTGATGGACGGCACGGAAGTGGCCAGCGAGGCCGTGACGCCCGCAACGGAGGTCGACCGCGCGGCCGCCGACGATGTTCCGATGTAATATCCGCTCGACGGGCAGCCGGCGTCGAGCGTCCCGTCGGGGAAGAGCCGCAGGACGATGTTGTCCATCTGGCCGTATCCGACGGATTGGCCGCTGGCGCCGATGAGGACGCCCTCATCCATCGTCGGCCGGATCGAGTCTCCCCAATCGGCCGCCGTTCCGGCCCCGAAAGTCTTCTGCCAGAGGATATTGCCGGACGCATCCAGCGAAAGGGCCCAGACGTCGCCGGCGCCGGTGCCGAAGCTGGACGTCATCCCGGACACGAGCAGGTTCCCGTCGGGCGTGAGGTAGACGTCCGTGCCTTGGTCGCTCTCCGATGCGCCGTAGGTCTTTTGCCACAGGACGGCCCCCGAGGAGGAGAGCTTCAGGAGCCAGACATCGGAGCCTCCGAGGCCGAACGATTCGGTCCTGCCGACGACATAATAGCCGCCGTCCGGCGCGGCGCGGACGGCCTTGATCTCGTCGTAATCCGCCCCGCCGTAGGTCTTGGCCCATTGCAGGGCGCCGACCGAGTCGACCCGGACGACCATGTAGTCCATCTCGCCGGCGCTGAAATCGTTCGACCGGACGGCGAGAACGTATCCTCCGTCCTCGGTCTGGTCGATTCCGATCAACACGTCATAGTCGGCGGCCCCGTAGCGCCTCTGCCATTGGATCGCGCCTCCGGAATCGATCTTGACCAGGACGACTTCCCAGCCTACGCTCGAGAGGAACTGCCCGCCGCCCAGAATCCAGCCTCCATCGCTGACGGCTTTCAGGGCGGTCCCCCCCACCGCATTGGGCGTCGAGGAATAACGCCTCTGCCAGACGATGGAACCGTCGGCGTCGAGCTTGAGGAACCAGAAGCCGCTGGACAGAACGGCGAAGCCGCCGTCCGAGGCCGGCTCGAACCCGACCATCTTGTTGTTCTCGTCCAAGAAGTACTTCTTCTGCCAGCGGACCTCTCCCGACGGGCTCATCCGGCTCAGCCAGAGATAGACGGGCAGGCCGCTGAGAATCTGGGTATCCCCGCCGACGATGATGTCCCGATTGGCCAGCTCCCAGGCCGAATGGACGTAATCGTGGTAGGGGCCGCCGAAGACGCGGGCCCAGCGGGCGAACAGCAGCCCCCCGGACGCCGTCAAGGCCAAGACAACGACATAGATCCACGCTTTTTTCATGGTGTCCTCCCCAACCGTCCGTGGCCCTATTATTCCACGGCGCGAGCGCCGCCGCAAGCGGGCGCGCGGGACGGGGGGAGGATCGGCCGCGGGACGTCAGCCTTCGGCGTTCTCCTTGACCGGCTTGGCCAGCGCCCGCCAGATGAAGAAGACCGGAACCCCCAGCAGCACGATGCCCAGCCCGGGCAGGGTGTATCCGGGCTTGAAGATCAACAGGTCGACGGCGATGGCCAGGGCGACCAGGACATAGAGCGCCGGCACGACGGGGTAGCCGAAGGCCTTGTAGGGCCGCTCGGCGTCCGGCTTCTTGCGGCGCAGGATGAAGATGCCGGAGACGGTCAGGGCGAAAAAGATCAACACGGCGAAGACGACGTAGTCGAGGAGCTGATTGTAAGTGCCGGACAGGCACAGCGCCGAGGCCCACACGCCCTGGACGACGAGGGCGACGCCGGGGACGGACTTCTTGCTGAGAGCGCCGGCCTTCTTGAAGAACAGGCCGTCGCGGGACATGACATAGTAAACCCGGGCCCCGGCCAGGATCAGGCCGTTGTTACAGCCGAAGGTCGAGATCATGATCAGGACGGCCATGATCGAGGCGGCCGGCCCGCCGAACATGACCTGGGCGGCGGCGGTGCCGACCCGGTCGCTCATGGCGAACTGGATGCCCCGGCCGGCCACGCCCGCGGCCTCGGGCGACCCGACCACGGGCAGGATCAGGATGTAGGCGAGGTTGGCCAGGACATAGAGCACGCACACCGTGGCGGTGCCGATGAGCAGGCTCATGGGGATGGTCTTGCGGGGATTCTTGATTTCGCCCGCGGCGTAGGTGATGCCGTACCAGGCGTCGCTGGAGAAAAGCGAGCCGACCATGGCCGCGCCGATGGCGGCCAGCAGCATCAGCCCGGACAGCGGCGTCACCCCGCTCACCGCTCCGCCGGCCAGGTGGGTCCAGCTCCCCTTCCAGAAGGCGGCGAAGTTGGCCTTGATGGCCGGGGTGTTCGCGCCCAGGATGATGCCCAGGCCGATGAACCCGATCAGGGTGGCGATCTTGACCACGGTGAAGGAGTTCTGCACCCGCTTGCCGGTCCGCACCCCGCGCAGATTGACCCAGGTCAGGACGGCGATGGAGGCGATCGCCAGGATCTGGGCGGCCGAGATCTTGAGCCCGAACAGGGTGAGCAGGATATTCGTCTCCCCCACGGCGGGGAAGAGAACGCCGCTGAACTTGGCGAAGGCCACGGCCACGGCCGCGATGGTGCCGGTCTGGATGACCAGGAACAGCGTCCAGCCGAAGAGAAAGGCGATGAGCGGCGAGTAGGCTTCCCGCAGGTAGACGTAGATGCCTCCGGCGTGGGGCATCATCCCGGCCAGCTCGCCGTAGCTCAAGGCTCCGATCAGGGTGACCAGGCCGGTGATGACCCAGACCAGGATGAGCAGTCCGGGCGAGCCGACGGTGCGGGCGATGTCGGCACTGACGATGAAGATGCCCGACCCGATCATCGAGCCGATGATGATCATGGTCGAGTCGAAGAGGTTGAGGTCGCGCTTGAATTCGCGCTGTTCGGACATGCGGTCCTCCTTGCCCGGCGGGGCCGGCTCCGGTCCGGACCTCCGCCCCGAGGCGGCAAATCCCCGCTAATGTATGCGACCGGCCGGCTAAATGCAACCTCCCAAAGGGGTACAGTTACCGAGTTCCCCCGGGAAAATATGCGCGAGCCGGGAAAAGGTAACTGTACCCCTTTTATTGACAGACCCCGCGGACCGCGGCTAAGATTCATTCCATGGAACCCCGCCTTTTCCGGACGGCCGCCGCATGGCGGGACTGGCTGTCCCGCAACGGCGCCACGGCAAGAGAGATCTGGCTGGCCTACTATAAGAAGGGCTCGGGCAAGACGTCCGTCACCTACAAGGAGGCGCTGGACGAAGCCCTCTGCCACGGCTGGATCGATTCGACGGTCCGCAGCCTCGACGCCGAGCGCTACATGCAGCGCTGGACGCCGCGCAATCCGAACAGCATCTGGTCCGCCGTCAACAAGTCCCGGATCCGGGAACTCGAGGCCGCTGGCCGCATGGCCTCTCCCGGGCGGGCGGCCGTCCGGCGGGCCAAAGCCAATGGTTCTTGGAACAAGCTCAATGACATCGAGATAATCGCGCGCGGCGGCGGTCCGCCTCCCGACGTGCTGGCCGCGATCTCCGCCCGGCCGGGATTGGGCCCGAAATTCGAAGCCCTCTCGGTCTCCAGGAAAAAGATGCTCGCCTATTGGGTGGCCTCGGCCAAGCGGCTCGAGACGCGAGCCCGCCGCATTTCCCAAATGGAAGAGCTGATCGAGACCAACGGCACGCCCGGCTTCGTCGCCATAAAAAAGGGAAATGAATAGGAGAACGACCATGCGATGCCATCGCTGCAACAAGGACTTTCCGTCGATCTACTACTTCCAGGCTCCCGGCTTGTGCAACGAGTGCTTCGACCGGCTGTCGGACGATGAGAAGACGGCCGCCCGCCGGCCGGCCGCCATTCACGCCCTGACCACGACCGCCTTCACGATCGACGGCTACAAGATCGTCAAATCGCTGGGGATCGTGCGGGGCATCACCGTGCGCTCGCGCTCGCTCTTCGGAACGATCGGGGCGTCCCTGCAGACGATCGTCGGCGGGAACATCGCCCTTTTCACCGACCTCTGCGAACAGACGCGCGAAGAGGCCTTTGAGATGATGCTCGCCCACGCCCAGGAGCGCGGAGGCAACGCCGTGATCGGCATCCGCTATGACGCCACCGAGGTCATGCAGGGCGTCAACGAGGTGATCTGCTACGGCACGGCCGTCATCGTCGAGCCGGCCGGCTGACGGAAAAACGCAATTCCCCGATTCGAAGGCCGCCCTAAACAGGGAATTGCGTATACTGTCCCCCTGTTCTTTGTTAGAATGCGCCGGGAGGCTCGCCGATGAGCAAGCTCGAAGGAAAACTCTCGCTCTACGGATTGACCATGGTCGCCATCGGGGCCTGCATCGGCTCCGGGATCTTCTTGAGTCCGTCGCTCGTGGCGGGCTATCTCTCCTCGCCCCTCCTCATTCTCATCGTCTGGGGCTTGGGCCTTCTGCACGCCCTGACCGGATCGCTGACCTTCGCCGAACTGGGCGCCATGCTGCCCAAGGCCGGCGGACAGTACGCCTATCTCAAGGAGATCTACGGCCCGCTCATCGCCTTCCTCTACGCCTGGGTCACCCTGGTGGTCATCAACGGCTCGGGCATCGCCGCCTTGAGCCTGACCTTCGCCAAGTACGCGGCCTTCATCGTCCCCCTCTCCGCGACCGGAACGCTCGTCCTGGGCGCCGTGGTCATCGCCGTCATGGCCGCCGTCAACATCGTCGGGACGAAATTCTCCGATCTGTCGGCCAAGATCTTCACCGGCCTCAAGCTGGGCGGGCTGGCCTTGATCATCGGGGTCGGAGTCATCCTGGGGTCCCCGGCCCGGACCGGCCTCAAGCTCGGCCTGCAGTCCGTCTCCACGACCGATCCCGGGATCGGCTGGGCGGGAGCCTTCGGCCTGGCTTTCGTCGGCGTCTACTTCTCGGTCGGCGGCTGGCAGCACGCCTCCTACCTGGCCGGCGAGGCCCGCAACCCGCGCCGCACCGTTCCCCTGGCCATGATCCTGGGGGCCATCGTCGTCGGGCTGGTCTACTGGCTGGCCAACCTGGGGTACATGTTCCTCCTGCCCGTGAACCGGATCGCCGCCTCCGGCGGAGTCGCCGCCGAGGCCCTGCAGACCGTCCTGCCGTTCGGCGCCGTCCTGATCTCGATCATGATCGCCCTCTCGGCCCTGGGGACGGTCGGCATCTACACCTATTCCGTGCCGCGGATTTTCTACGCCCTGGCCGACGACGGCCTGTTCTACCCGGCCTTCGCCCGCGTCCACAAGCGCTTCAAGACGCCGGCCAACGCCATTCTCCTGCAGTCGGGATGGGCCATCGTGCTCCTGTTCGTCTGGAACACCTTCGCCAACATCATCACCTACCTCGTCTTCATGGACGGGATCTTCATGTTGCTGACGGGTGTCGGAATCATGAAGCTGCGCCGGACGCGGCCGAACGCCGAGCGGCCTTACCGCACCCTGGGCTATCCGATCACCCCCATCCTATTCATCCTGATGTCGGCGTTTTTCATCATCGCCACCCTGCTTGAGAAGCCCGTCCAGGCCATAGCCGCTTCGGCGGCCTGCCTGTTGGGGTTGCCGTTCTACTTTTATTTCCGGGCCAAAAAGAGGGCGGCGGAGACCGCGCCCGCCGACTGAACCTGAAGATCCGGGACGTCCCGTTCTCCGGATCGAAAAAAACGACGGCTTCTTCTCAATCACAATCCCGGGCCGGATCCGGGCGCCGGACGCGGCGCGCCGCTAGGACCCAAGAAGGGAGGCGCGAACCCGGCCGACGAGTTCGGAAGCGTCCGAAGCCGCCGCCAGACCGTGCAGAAAGGCGTCGTCGCGAGCCGCCGAGCCCAGTTCGGCCAACAACCGGACGTGGCAATCCTCCGGTTGGGCGGGCGACAGCAGGAGGAAGACGACCCGAACCGTCCGTCCGGTCTCGGGCTCGTGAATTCCGCGCGAAGCGGAGGCGACGGCCAGGATCGGCTCGTCCAGACCCTCGATCCTGGCGTGAGGCAGGGCCAAATCCTCGGCCAGGTAGGTGGATCCTTGGGCTTCCCGCGACCGAAGGATGTCCCAGACCCGGGCCTCGTCTACGTCGCCGCGGCCGGCCAGGGCCCGCTTGAGGAGATCGCGGTACGCCTCTTCCTTGGCCATCGATTCCCGCCAGACGACGGCCCGGATCGAAGCCTGCTCGAAAGCCGACTTAGCCGCCGGGCGAGCGTCTTCCATCGCCTCCCTCACTAACGGCCCGCTTTCCGCGCCAGCCGCTTTGACCTGATTGTCGGGCACCACCACCGCCAGTCCCCGCGCTTTCTGGATCAGGCGCTCGGCGACGTCGCGGCGGCCGAACAGACGTCTTAACCCGGAGACCGGATGCGGCCGGCCGATAACGACGTGGCCGATCCGGTATTCCCGGGCGAAGCGGAGGATGGTATCCACGACATCCTCGCCCTTGTAGGTGAAGACCGTCGCGCCCAAGCGGCGGGCCAGGGCCAGTGTATTGGAGAGGATCCGCTGTGTCTGGGCGTCGATGACTTCCGGATTTTCGTGCGGCGTTTGGACGTAGAGCGCGTACCAATTGCGGTTCAGGCGCCCGGCCAGGCGCGATCCGTACCGCAACAGAGCCTCGCTGTTCGGCCCCCGCGAGCCCAGACAGACCAGGACTTGGTCCAATCCCGACCTCGATTCCTCGTGGCCCGGATCGCGGCGCCGGACGTCGATCTGGGAGGCCAGCTCGCGCAGGGTCAACTCGCGCAGCTGCTCCAGGTTTTCGGCCCGGAAGAAGGAAGCCAGAGCCGAGGAGATCCGCTCGCGCGGATAGATTTTGCCTTCGCCCAACCGTTTGAGCAGGTCCTCGGTCGTCACGTCGACGTTGACGATCTGATCGGCGTCGAGGACGATCTTGTCGGGCACCCGCTCCCGGACCTTGACTCCGACCGCTCCCTCGACCGTGTCGTAGAGACTTTCCAGATGCTGGATATTGAGAGTGGAGATGACGTGGATGCCGGCCTCGAGGATCTCCTCGACGTCCTGGTAACGCTTCTCGTTGCGCCCGCCGGGGACATTGGTATGGGCCAGCTCATCCACCAAGACGACGGCGGGCCGCCGGGCCAGGACCGCGGCCAAGTCCATCTCTTCAAGATCGACGCCCCGATAGGAAGCCTTGCGCCGGGGCACGGCCTCCAGGCCGGCGGTTAAAGCTTGCGTCTCGGCCCGGCCGTGGGGCTCGATGTAGCCAATGACGACGTCGATGCCCTCGGCGGCCAGGCGATGGCCGTCCTGCAGCATTTGGAAGGTCTTGCCCACCCCGGCGCAATAGCCGAGGTAGATCTTGAGCTTCCCCCGCTGGGATCTCCGGATCAGGCGTAAAAAGCTATCGGCTCGATTTCCGATCATCGTGCCTCCTCACGCGCCTGCGTGGCCGCGACGGGCGGACGGCCGAAGCGCTCATCCAATGCCCTATTCAAGCCCAGAACGTTGACCAGTGGGACGTTGCGGCGGCCCTCGCGGCGAGCGCCGGCCCAGGTTCGCAGCCAGTCCCGGAGAGAACCCGGATCAAGACCCCGGTTCGAGGAGACACGGCCGACCTGGAATTCCGCGGCGGCCAAGGTCAGGTGCGGATCGAGCCCGCTGCCCGAGGCGGACAGGAGGTCCACCGGGACGGGATTCGCCGGCGTGCCGCCCAGTTCCGCGATCCGTCCCCTTACCCGAGCCGCCAGATCGGGACTCCCGGGAGGAAGATTGCTCCCCCCCGCGGCCGAAGCGTCGAAATCGACGGCCGAGGGCCGCGGCCAGAAGTAATCCGGACGAATGAATTTCTGGGCGATCAGCTCGCTGCCGATGATATTCCCGGCCGCGTCCCGGACCAGCCACCCGGCGGCGGATGACGGGACGACGGCCTTCCCCAGCCCTCCCAGGAGAGCCGGGTAAACCCCGCCCAGAATCACCAACGAGAGGGCGGCGATACGAAGCGCGGCCGCCGTCTCTCGAATCCATTCCCTCCATCCCTTTGCGCTCATGGTTCGCCTCAAAAGAGCCCCGCCAGACCCAACACCCAGTCGATCAGCTTAATGCCCAGGAAGGGCGCGACGAGGCCGCCCAGCCCGTAAATCAGGAGATTCCTGCGCAGCAAAGCCTCGCCGCCGCGCGGCCGGTACCGGACGCCCCGCAAGGCCAGGGGGATAAGGGCGGGAATGATCAGGGCATTGAAGATCAAGGCCGAAAGCACCGCGCTCTGCGGCGTGGCCAGGCCCATGATATTGAGAACCCCCAGCCGCGGCACGGCCAGGCTGAAGACGGCCGGGATAATGGCGAAATACTTGGCCATGTCGTTGGCCACTGAAAACGTCGTCATCGCACCCCGGGTGATGAGGAGCTGCTTGCCGATCTCGATAACCTCGATCAGCTTGGTCGGATCGTTGTCCAGGTCGACCATGTTCCCGGCTTCCTTGGCCGCCTGGGTGCCCGAGTTCATGGCCACTCCGATGTCGGCCTGAGCCAAGGCGGGGGCGTCGTTGGTCCCGTCGCCCATCATCGACACCAGGCGCCCGGCCTTCTGCTCGCGCCGGATGAAGTCCAGCTTATCCTCGGGCTTAGCCTCGGCCAGGTAGCCGTCCACCCCGGCCTCGGCGGCAATGGCGGCAGCTGTCAGCGGATTGTCGCCGGTGACCATGACGACCCGCAAGCCCATGGCCCGCAGGCGGACGAAGCGGTCGCGGATGCCGGGCTTGAGGACGTCCGACAGCGAGACGACCCCGAGGGCCCGCGGGCCGGCCGAAACGACGATCGGCGTCCGGCCCACGCGGGCCACAACGGCCACGGCTTCCCTCAGGGCGGGGGGGATATTCCCTCCTCGGCTCCGGATGTCGGACTCGATGGCGTCGGCCGCGCCCTTGCGGAAGGAACCGCCCTCCTTCGCGTCCAGGCCCGAAAGCCTCGTTTCGGCGCTGAAGGGGATGAGGACGGCGTCGGCGGGCGGCCGAGGCATCGCCGCGCCGAGCGTAAGCTCGCCCAGGCGGACGATGGATCGGCCCTCGGGAGTGGGGTCGCCGAACGAGGCGATGACGGCCGCCTCCGCCAGCTCGGCCTTGGCCACACCGGCCAGGGGGAAGAACTCCACCGCCTGGCGGTCGCCGATGGTGATCGTCCCGGTCTTGTCCAGAAGGAGGGTGTCGATGTCGCCGGCCAGCTCGACGGCCTTGCCGCTCTTGGCCACCACGTTCGCCGCCAGGGCCCGGTTCATGCCGGCCAATCCGATGGCCGCCAGGAGGGCGCCTATCGTGGTCGGAATGAGGCAGACCAGCAGCGAGACAAGCGTCGGGACGGGAATCCGGACGCCGAAGGCCCGGCCGATCGGCCCCAGGGCGCCTGTCACCAGCAAGAAGGCCAGCGTCAATCCCGCCAGGGTCACGGTCAGGGCCAGCTCGTTGGGCGTCTTCTGGCGGGATGCGCCCTCGACCAGGGCGATCATCCGGTCGAGAAAGGATTCGCCCGCCCCGGCCGTGATCCGGACGACGATGCCATCCGAAAGGACGCGCGTCCCGCCGGTCACGCCCGAGCGGTCGGTCCCGGCTTCGCGAACGACGGGAGCGGACTCGCCCGTGATCGCGGATTCGTCCACGGTGGCGATCCCCTCCACGACCTCGCCGTCGCCGGGGATGATCTCCCCCGCCCGCACGATCACCAGGTCGCCGGGGCGAAGAGACTCGGAAAGAACGGCCTCCTCGCCGGCCTCGGTCCGGCGCCGGGCCTGAGTCGATTGGCGGGTCTTGCGCAATCCCTCGGCCTGGGCCCTCCCGCGGGCTTCGGCCAGGGCCTCGGCGAAGTTGGCGAACAGAACGGTTAGCCACAGAACGACGACGACGGCCAAAGTGTAGGCGAATGTGTTTCCCTGGTCGGCGGAACGATCGAAAAGCGCCACCGTCGAGACAAAGGCCCCCAGCTCCGTCACGAACATGACCGGGTTGCGGGCCATGCGCCGGGGGGCCAGCATCCGGAAGGCCTCGCCGGCCGCGGCCCGGGTCTGGGACGGTTCGAACAGCCGCGCCGCGGCCCGGGCCCGGATCTCCTTACGGGGATTCCTCTTGCCGATCGGGCGGACGGAGGCTGGCATCTTGTCCCTCATCTTCCCGGCCCGGCCAGAATCTCGGTCACCGGTCCGAGCACGGCGACGGGCATGAACAGCAGCGCGCCCACCAGAAGGACCGTCCCCAAGAGGATTATTCCGAAGAGCGGCGTGTCGATGCGGAACGAGCCCGCGGTCTCGGGCGTGGGCGCCTTGGCGGCGAGCCGGCCGCCGATAAGGAGCGGCAGGATGATCGGCAGGTAGCGGCCGAGGATCATGACCGCGGCGCTGGCCAGATTCCAGGCCGCGGTGCCGTCGGCCAAGCCCTCCAGGCCGGAGCCGTTGTTGGCCGAGGCCGAGGTGAACTCGTAGAGGATCCGGCTGAAGCCGTGGGCACCCAGGGGAGGCGTGAACCCGGCCAGCCGGGGGATGGCCGTGAACAGGACCGTGCCGCCCAGGATCAGGACCGGAGGCACGAGGAGTCCGAACAAGGCCAGCTTCATCTCCGGGGTTTCGATCTTGCGCGACATATATTCCGGCGTCCGCCCGACCATCAGCCCGCAGATGAAGACCCCGATGACGATGTAGAGGAACAAGTTGAGCAGGCCCACCCCGACCCCGCCGAAAGCCACGTTCGTCCACATCCCGACCAGGAGAATGAGAACCGTGGCGGGGTGGCGGCTGTCCAGCATGCCGTTGACCGATCCGTTGCCCAAGGAAGTGGTCAGAGCCGACCAGAACGGCCCGGCGGCCGAGCCGAAGCGCAGCTCCTGGCCCTCCCAATTCAGGCTCGAGGGCGCGGCGGCGGGATCGCGGAAGGCCGGGGAAGGCCGCATCTCCAGACCCAGGCAGAGGACGACGTTCACCAGGATCAAGGCGGCCATGACCCCGAACACGACGGCGGCGTGGCGCCGCCGCCGGGTCATCCGGCCGAACATCCAGACGCAGGCCATCGGCAAGATGAGCATAGCCAGCGTTTCGACGACATTGGTCAGTCGGGACGGATTCTCGAAGGGATGGGCGGAGTTGGGGCCGAAATAACCGCCGCCGTTGGAGCCGATTTGCTTGATGGCCTCGAAGGCGGCCACGGGGCCGCGGGCGATCGTCTGGATCCCGCCTTCCAGCGTCCGGGCCGTCACGGCCCCGCCCCAAGTCATCGGCACGCCGGCCAGGACGAGAACGGCTCCGCCGACGAGCGCCAGCGGGAGCAGGACGAAGAGCGCGGCCGAAACGACGTCGCGAAGAAAGTTACCGACCTTGACCCGGCCGGACAAGCCGCGGGCCAAGGCGGCTAGGGCGGCCAAGCCGGTCGCGGCCGAGAGGAATTGCAGGACCATCAATCCATAGACCTGGGCCGCCGGACTCAGCATCGCTTCGCCCGAGTAATGCTGAAGGTTGGTGTTGGTGACGAAGGAAGACGCGATGTGGAGGATGAGGTGGAAGGACAACCGGCCTTTGTGGTCTGGGTTCCCGGGCAGGACGGCTTGCAGAGCCAGGATCAGAACGACAAGGACCAAGAGAACGGCGTTGAAAACCAGAAGCGACCGGATGTAGCCGCCGGCCGATTGGCCCTCGCCGACGGCCCGGCCGCCGACGGCGCGCAGAATCCGGGCCCGCGGCCCGGTCGCTCCCGCCGAGGACGGGGAGGGCGCTTCAAAGACGGCGGCCATCCAGCGGCCCAACGGGAAAGACAGGGCCGCCGCGCCCAGAAGAACGGCGGCCATCGTCGTCATATTCATAAAGACTCCAAAGCGTTTAGAACTTCTCGGGATCGATCAAAGCGTAAACCAAATACCCCAGGCAGAAGACATACAGGAGGACGGCCAGCCATCCGGTCATGGACGAACCTCCTCGACCTTCGGCCCATCCGCCTCGCCCCCGGTTTTCGGCAGGGTGAACCAGAACAGCGTTCCCTGCCCCGGCTCGCTCTCGACCCCGACCTCGCCGCCGTGATGGCGGATCGTCTCTCTGACGATGGCCAGCCCCAGCCCCACGCCAGAAGCGGGATCCTGGCCGGGGGCGCGGAAGAACGGGGAAAAAATCTTGTCGAGATACTCGGGGGAAATGCCCCGTCCCGTGTCGCGGACGCGAAACCGGACGCCGGCCGGATCGCTTTCGGCCTCGATGTGGATCGATCCGCCCGCTTCGGTATAGCGGAAGGCATTGGACAGCAGATTATCGAAGACCAGGGCGATCCGGCTCCGGTCGGCCAGCACCCGGGGTAGATCGGGCGGCGCGGAAGCCGCCAGGGCAATGCCGCGATCCTTGGCCTCCGAAAAATGGCGGTCGGCCGCGTCCCGGATCAGCGAAACCGGATCCGTGGGACGAAAGGTCATCTGAGCCCGTCCGGATTCGATGCGGTCTATATCCAGCAGGTCGTTGACGATCCGGACCAGCCTCTCGCTCTCGTCGCGAGCCGCTAAAGCCAATTCAGCCTGCTTGGGATTGAGGTCGCCCAGGGACTCGTCAAGGAGCATGTGGAGCGACATCCGCAGGGCGGTCAGCGGCGTTTTCAGTTGATGAGAAACCGTGGCCACCACGCTTCGCTTGAGCTCAAGCTGCTCGTGGAGATCGGTGACATCAAGGAGCAGGACGGCCAGGCCGGAGGGCTCTTCGGGCCCGCCGCCCGTGGACAGCGGCAGAACGACGGGGTGGAACAGGCGTTCCCGCAAGCCATCGAATCTCTGAAGAAAGTCCTCCCCCCGGACCTTGGGCTCGGCCGGGCGGTTCTCCGCCAGGGCCCTGTCGATCAGGCCGTTCAGCCAACCCTCTCCCAGGGCGCGGGCGTCGGCGCCGGGCTTAAGCCCGAACAGCCGGTCGGCCGGATCCGTGGCCAGCTCGACGCGCCCGTCGAGGTCGAGGACGGCGATCGGCGTCGGCAGGGCCTTGAAGACCTCCTCGGTGGCCCGGCGGGTCCGCTGGATCTCCAAGCGGTCCTGCCGACGCAGACGGCGGAGCCCTTCAGCCATGTCGTTGAAGGCCTCCGCCAGCCGGCCGATCTCATCGCGCCCCTTGGGCTGGAGGACGAGGTCGAGGTTGCCGCGCCTGGCCTCGTCGGCGAACACGGTCAGGCGGCGGATGGGCCAGAGGATCCAACGGCGGATGGATAGGCTGTAAATGAGGGCGACGGCGGCGGCCGCGAGTATGACCAGCAGGAGCTGGCGATGAGCCGTCGCGGCTTGCGCCCGGGCCCGGTCATTGGCCTCGACCATGTTGGCCTGGTTGAGGTCCAGGATCTGTTGGGCCAGGCTCTTGAGCTCGAGAAAACGGGGGTAGAGATCGTCAAGATAAAGGGCCCGGCGTTCTTCCAGGGGGCGGGAGGCGTCGACGACGGCGGCGATCGATTCCGCATAAGCGGCATAGAGAGCGGGAATTTTTCCGGCCGTCTCCCCTTCTCCGGACAGGGTGATGTTATTCAGCTCCTTGTCGAGCGCCGAGGCGAAGACCTTGCGGTTATCGTCGACCAAGCGGCGGCTCTCGTCCGGACGGCCCATGAAAGAGAACAGGACGCCGCTGTCGATGCGCTCCAGGGCTTCCTTCATCGACTGACAGGCGATGACGCTCTTATAGTTCTCGCGCAGGATGACATCGATGGAACGCCCCAGGACGGATATCTTGGTCATCGTCAGGAGCCCGATCCCGCCGACGAGGAGAAACAGGCCGCCGAAGCCAAGGATCAGTTTTTGCCGGATTCCAAGCATGGTAGTTCGCCTTTCGCAGGGAGTTAATGCAAAGGATATGCCATGGCGGCCGTTTCATTTACAGGCGGGGACGGCCGGGCATGACCGGAAGCGTCTTGCATAATGCACGATCGGGATGGACGGACGTTGCGGGATGCGGCCCGATCGACCCTCGGGGCGGAACGATAAACCCGTTCGATACCCCGGGCTAAAGCCCGGGGTATTTGCAGGGTTAATACTGAGCGGCGCTTATAACGCCGATTTGAAAATCGGGGTTTGGCGCCGCGAATGTATCAATCGAGCCCGTAAAGCTTTCGCTTTCTCCAGAGTGTGGCTTGATCGATGCCCAATATCTCGGAGGCTTCCTGGAGCGATCGCGAGGCCGCTATCACGCCCCGGATATGGGCCTCTTCGATCCGCTCCAGGGAGATCGGGGCGCCGATATGAAGGGCCGGGGCACGGGGAACGAGGCCGGCAGGCAGGTGCTCGAGGCCGACCCGCCCGCCCGGGCAGAGAATGACGGCCCGCTCGACGGCGTTGCGGAGCTCACGGATATTGCCCGGCCAAGCATAGGACCGCAGGGCTGCCAAGGCCTCGGCCGTGAAAGCCAGTCCCGGCTTGTGGTTCTGGCCGGCGAAAAAGGCCAGCATGTCCGCGGCCAGGAGCTCGATATCCTCGGCCCGTTCCCGCAGCGGCGGCAGTTCGATCGGGAAGACGTTCAATCGGTAGTACAGATCCTCGCGGAAGGCGCCCCGGCCGACCGCGGTCCCGAGGTCGGCGTTCGTGGCGGCGATGATGCGCACGTCGGCCCGCCGAAGGCTGGCCTCCCCCACCCGCTCGTATTCGCGGTCCTGCAGGAAACGCAGCAGCTTCGGTTGGATCGACATCGGCAGGTCGCCTATTTCATCGAGCAGAAGCGTTCCCCCTTCGCAGGCTGCGATGCGGCCGGAATTGTCCCGGACGGCTCCCGTGAAGGCCCCCTTGGCGTGTCCAAAGAGCTCGCTCTCCAGAAGCTCCGGACTCAAGGAAGGGCAGGAGATGACGCCCAGCGGTTTGTCCCGCCGCGGACTCCAGGAGTGAATGGCCCGAGCCAAGACGGATTTGCCCGTCCCGCTCGGCCCGCGCAGGAGGACGACCGCTTCGGACGAGGCCACTTGACGGGCGGACTCGACGGCCCGAGCCATGTCGGGATTCCGGGTCTGGAAGCTGACCTCCGGGTTGGCCCGGCGGAGGTCGTCCTGCAAGGCCGAGAGCCGGCGCTCCATGCGGCGCAGGGCACCGACACGGTCCGCCACGAGGAGGACCTGCTCGGGCACGAACGGCTTCGGGATGTAATCGACCGCGCCGCGCCGCATGGCTTCAACCGCGGTTTCGATCGAGGCGTAGGCGGTGATGACCACGATTTTAAGCCAGGGCGACTCCCCAAGCAGGCGGGGGATGAGGTCGAGGCCGTTATCGGCCCCCAAACGGAGATCGACAAAGGCCAGGTCGAAGGCCTGCCGGCCGGCCTCCGCAAGCGCGTCCGGAACGCGCCCCACGGCGGAGACGCGATGGCCCCGGGTTTCCAGACAAACGGCCAGGACCCGGCGGATGTTGACCTCGTCGTCGACGATGAGGACGTTCAGCCGGTCTTCGGCGACTTCGGTCCCGTTCAGGTTCATAGCCGGGTTCTCCCCTGCGGCCCGTGCGGCGTGCCGTGTTCACCAAGGATCATAAGACCGCCGCCGGGACGGGTCAAGCCGGCGGCCGGCGGGGACGCCGGCGCAGGCTCTATTTCGCCGGCGTCAGCCGGGCCGCCCAACCGCCGCCGGGGGCCAGATGGATGGTCAGGGGCTCGCTGCCCCGCACGCTTCTTTTGACCTCCCGAAAATCGTTCCCATCCCGGTCGGCGTTGACGCCGTCCTCATAGATGTGGGCGGCGAACACGTCCTGGCCCAGGAACGACAAGTCCAGGGTCAG
>JAQULS010000007.1 GCA_028749235.1 Acidobacteriota bacterium
GCCGGGCCTTGACGGGGCTGCCGGAATTCCCTATGAATGGGAGCCTGGAGCGGAGGCAACGATCCGCCCGTTTCCGCGGTTTTACGGCCGGAGGCACACTCATGAAGAAAGCGCCGTTATCCGTCTGCATCGCCCTGCTCGGAGCCGCCCTGGCCGGCGCGGCCCTTCCGGCGGGGCAGAAGCTCGCCACGCCGGCGGGCCTTCAGGTCATCCACAATCCGGCCGGCGGCAAATGGGGCAAGACCCCGGCCGTCTCCCTTCAACCCGTGCGGGTCCTGGGCGATGTGGACTCCGACGATGAGGCGATAGCGTTCCATATGCCCTCGGACCTGGCCGTCGACGCCCAGGGGAGGATTTACGTCCTCGACAGCGGCAACCACCGGATCCAGGTCTTCGGACCCGACGGTAAGTTCCTCAAGACGATCGGCCGCCAGGGCCAGGGGCCCGGGGAATTCTTCATGCCCAACGCGATCGATTTCGACGCCCAGGGCAACCTCTATGTCTGCGAGTCGCAGGCGGCGCGCCTGCAGGCCATCGCCCCGGACGGCAAGATCGCCAAGACCCTGAAGCTGACCGAAGGGTCGGTGGGGGACACCCGCGTCCTCAAGAACGGCGGCTTCGTGATGACCGCCGGTTCGGGGATCGGGATGGCCCGCGTGACCGTCGGCGGATCCCAGGAAGAAACCTTGCGGCCGCCGCTCAAGGCCGTCGACGGGGAAGGCAAGATCGTCCGCGAGTTCGGCCTGGCCGCCGACTACGGAGACATGCTGATCAATGCCATGGCCAACCGGACGCTGCTGGCCATCGACGGGAGCGACAACGCCTACGTCGTCTTTCCCTACCAGAACCGGATCGAAAAGTACGCGCCCGACGGCAGGCTCCTGTGGCGGGCGGATCGGCCGCTGGCCTATGCCATGGAGATCAAGGGCAAGGGCGAGATAAAGACCGAGGGCGGCGGAGGAAACCAACGCTCCACGCTCCGGATGCCCGATTTGACCCGCTGTGCTTCCGGCGCCGCGGTCGACGGCAAGGGCCGGCTGTGGGTGGCGACGCTGGTGCGCCAGCTGCGGGAGAACGAACGGGTCAATGTCTCCGTCTCGATGTCCAACGATAACGGCATTGTCTCGGCCAATCAGAAGGCCCAGGGAGCGGTCGACCTGCGGACGACCGACGCCTACAAGCTCGAGGTCTACGGGCCGGACGGCGTCCTGCTGGGTTCGCTGCCGGTCAAGACGTTCGTCGACGGCATCTTCATCAAGGGAGACCGGCTGTTCCTGCTGGACAAGCTCCGCGGCGTCCAGTTCCACGAGTTCAAGATCGCGGGCTGAAGATCGGTTCCGTCCGGGCCGCTTGCTTTTCGGAACGAGCGCCGGCCGACGAAGCCGTCCCGCCAAGGCAGGAATATGATCTTCGGCCCCCAGCCAGGCGTCCACTATTCCAGTATCCGCCGGCCCACTCCGATCCTGGCAGGATGCTGCGCGAGGTCAAATCGTCTCCGGCGATCAGGATTCTCGCGGCTTCTCCTCCCGCATCGCGGTCCGCAACCGTTCGAACTGCCCCTCCAGCTCGGACAGGAGAGCGGCGATCTTCTCCCATCCGCCGGCCCGGCCCGCCCTTTCCATTTCGCCGGCCGCGGCGCTCAAGGCCAGGCCGCCCGCGTTGGCCGCCGCGCCTTTGATCGTGTGAGCCTGTTTGCCCGCCGCCTCCGCATCATGCCGTTCGACGTGGCCCTTGAGCGTTTGGATCTGTTTAGGCATGTCTTCCAGGAATCCGTCGATGATGGCCTTGACCAAGTCCGCATCGCCCAGCAGCCGGGCCGTGAGGGCCGGCCGGTCGAAAACGGAAGGGCTTGCGGCCGCCGGAATTTCGCCGCCCGGGGCGAGGTCCCCCGGAGGGCGTTCTTGAGCCGTCGGCACCCATTTCCCGATGGCGTCGGCCAGGGCCTGCGGTGCGATGGGTTTGGAGAGATAATCGTCCATGCCGGCCGCGAGGCAGAGCTCGCGATCGCCTTTTAGGGCGTGGGCGGTCATAGCGATGATGGGAATTCGGGGATTCAAGGCTCCGGTTTCTCCGGCCCGGATAGACCGGGTCGCTTCCAGACCGTCCATCACGGGCATCTGGACATCCATCAGCACGAGATCATAGACGTCTTTCTCCAGGGCCTGGATGGCCTCCCTGCCGTTGACCGCGACATCGGCGCGATAGCCGAGCTTGGCCAGCAGCCCCAAGGCCACTTGTTGATTGGTCTTGTTGTCTTCGGCCAGAAGGATGCGAAGGCGGCTCCGGAGGGACTCATGGAGGGTATGGCGGGTGACGAAAGGGACGGCGGCGGGGATCTTGGCCTTCGGATCGTCTCCTCCGAGGACGACGACCAGGCAATCGTACAATTGGGATTGCCGGACCGGCTTGATCAGGTAGGCGGAGAAACCGGCCTCCTTGAAGCGCTTGGCGTCGCCGCGGCTGCCGAAGGAGCTCATCAATACCAGGCGGGTGTCGCATAATCCGGGGTCGGCCCGGATATCTCGGCCCAGGGTTTCTCCGTCCCTGTCCGGCATCTGCATGTCCGTGATCAGGACTCGGAACGGATCGCCCTCGGCCCGGGCCTCGCGCAGCCGCCCGATCGCCTCGGCGGCGCCGGCGGACTCGGCGTGTCGAACCCCCCATGACGCCAGCTGCTCGGCGAGGATCAGACGATTCGTGGCGTTGTCGTCCACCACGAGAACCCGGACGCCGCGGAGGTCGGCCCGGTGGTCCCCGTCGAGGCTTGCGCGGGGCGGCTGTTTGGCGAAGACGGCGGTGAACCAAAAGGTCGATCCCCGGCCTTCGACGCTGGCGACGCCGATCTCGCCGCCCATCCGCTCGGCCAATCGCTTGGAGATGGCCAGACCCAGCCCCGAGCCGCCGAACCGGCGTGTCGTGGAGGCGTCCACCTGCTGGAAGGCGTTAAAAAGGAGCCCGATCCGATCCTGGGGAATGCCTAGACCCGTATCCCTGACCTCGAAACGGACCTTGACCCGGCCGTCGCGGTCGGAATCCGATCGGACTTCCACCGTGATCTCGCCCCGGGCGGTGAACTTGATGGCGTTGTTGCCCAAGTTGATCAGGATCTGCCGCAGCCGCCCGGGATCGCCTCGGATGAAGGTCTGGACCTCGGGATCGATGCGGCAGATGAACTCCAGGTGCTTATCCCGGGCGCTGACGGCCAGCAGCTCGGCCACGTCCTCCAGAGTCGCCCGAAGGTCGAAGTCCAGCTCCTCCATCTCCAGCTTGCCGGCCTCGATCTTGGAGAAGTCCAGGATGTCGTTGATGACGCTCAGCAGGGCCTCGCCGCTGGAGCGCACCGTCTCGGCGTAGCGGCGCTGCTCCTCGGACAGATCGGTCGCCATCAGCAGCTCGGTCATGCCGATGACCCCGTTCATGGGGGTGCGGATTTCGTGGCTCATGTTGGCCAGGAATTGGCCTTTGGCGATATTGGCCGTTTGGGCTTCGAGGGTCATCTGATCCGCCCGTTTAATGGACTCTTCGAGCTTAATATTGGATTGCTCCTGCTTTTCCATGGCCCGTCGCAAATCTTCATCGGCGGCGGCTTGCTCGATCACGAAAGAAACGGCGCTGCTCAGTCCGCTCAGCTCGGCGTCTTCCTCGGCCGAAATCGGGTGATCGGCGAAGAGGGCCAGAACCCCCTGCGTCTCGGCGCCGGGGAGCCGGAGCTGATACCCCGCGAACGAGACGAGGCCCAGCTCGCGTGCCCATTCATGGTTGTGGACCCGCGGATCGTTGACCGCGTCATTGGTTAAAAACCGGCTTTCTCGACCCGAGGCGATTCGTCCGATCTTATAGGCGTCGAACGGAACGCGCCGGTGGCCCCGGCCGTCCAGGTGGGTGTAACGGCCCGAGCTGGCCAACAGGTGCAGGCAGCGGTCACGGAATCGACACGCGGGAGGCCCTTCCAGCGCTTGGGCATGGGGGCACCCTTGGTCGCAGCGATCGCCGGGCCGGATCAGCCAGATCCGGCAGAAATCGGCGTTGAAGATCCGGACGATTCCGTCGGTGATCAGCTTCAGCTTGGCGTCCAGCGGAGCCGGGGCCAGAAGGGAGTGCTGAAGCTCATTGATGCCCTGTTGCCGGAGGAGGGTGGCCGTCCGATCCTCTTCCGCCTCCCTGCGTTTGGTGATGTCGCTGACGAA
Organism: Acidobacteriota bacterium; assembly: GCA_028749235.1. Classification (GTDB taxonomy): domain Bacteria; phylum Acidobacteriota; class Aminicenantia; order Aminicenantales; family UBA4085; genus UBA4085. Next base: position 4,188 of record JAQULS010000007.1, read on the forward strand.
ATTCAAGGTCGCCGGCCGTCCTTCCCAATTGATGAGAACGGCGTTGATTTCCACCCAGCGCAAAGAGCCGGTGTGATCAAGGATCCGGAATTGATAGAGCGTGGGCGCTTCCTCTCCTTTCAATCGTTTGATATGCCGTTCCACGACCATGTTCCGGTCCTCGGGATGGACGAGTTCCGCGAAAGCCAGGTTCCGAAGCTCCTCGCCGGAATAGCCCAGTAATCGGTTGGTCATCGGGTTGCTGAAGACCAACTTGCCGTCCTGGACCACGAAAATCGATTCGCCGGTGTTTTCGAAGAGGACGCGATACTTCCTCTCGCTCTCCCGCATCGCCTCCTCGATCCGTTTGCGTTCGGTGATGTCGATCGCGATGCCCCGGACGCGGGTCGGCGGGGCTCCCGCGTCTCCCTCGAAGCGGCCCGAGGCCTGCAGCCAGCGAATGCCTCCGCCGGCCAACTGAACGCGGAACTCCATGGCATACTCGATCGTTTCGCCCTTAGCCCCGGCTTGCAGAATGTCGATCACCCGAGCCCGGTCATCCGGATGGATGTCCTCCATCAAGGAGGCCAAGCCCGCATGGCGGAATCCCGCGGGTTTGCCGAACACCTCCGCCACGGGGCCGATCTCCGTTAATGTATCATCGGTCAAACTGCCCACCCAGGTCACGGCGTGCGCGGCCTGGAGCGCCAACTGCAGATGCTCCTCGCTCCGTCGTTGCGCCTCTTCCGCCTGTTTGTCCTCGGTGATATCGCGCAAGATGCCCAAGGCATGCCAGCCGCCTTTGATGGCGATGGCGGAAAGGGACAGCGCGACCGTGACCTCCCGGCCGTCCTTGCCTCGGGCCGCCAATTCCAGCGTCTTGCCCACGGCTGCCCCTTGACCCGTCCGCAGGAATTCGGGAAACGCGGCGTGATGCGCTTCGTGATAGCGCTGGGGAGCGATCAGGTCATGCAGGTTTCGGCCGAGGGCTTCGGCGTTCGGGTAGCCGAAGATGCGCTCGGCCGCGCCATTCCAGAAGGTCACGAGGCCTTCGGGGTCCATCATCAGGATGGCGTCGAAGGCCGAATCGGCGATGGCGCCGAAGCGGGATTCGCTTTCCCGGAGCGCTTCCGAGGCCCGGTACTGCTCCCGATAGAAACGGGCGCTCTGCCGTCGCCGAAAAGCGGCGCCCGCCGCCCCCAAACCGAGAAGTAAGACAACGGCCATGATGACGATTTCCCGCGAGCGCGCCCGCATCGGCCCGAAGACTTCCGAGGCGTCCATTTTGGCGACCATGAACCAGGGCGAATCCGGGACGGCGCGTAGGGTGGCGATGACCGGCACGCCGCGGTAATCCGCTCCTTCCACGATACCTTCCCATCCCCGGACGGCTTGGGCGGCCGGTACGTCTTTGGCCGTGAGAGGAATCCGTAAATGAAGGGCGGTGTTCGATTGGAATTTGAGCTCGTTCAGAGAGAGCGCGTCGTTCCCATCCCGGCGGAAGAGCGTGGTCTCCGCCGTTCCGCTTGGAGTGGGCCAACGACTGATGAAGGGATAAAGATAGGAATTCGGATCGATGCGCAGGACCAGGATGCCGATGACTCGATCGCTCGGCCCTTCATCGAGGATGGGGACTAGGACCTTCAGATAAACCCGCCGGTTGACCTCGTTCCAATAGAAATCCTCAAAGACCATCTTCCCGGCCCGCAGGCCGGCGGAAGAGAGCGGGGAAACGAAGGACGTGTCTCGCTCCGGCGCCTCGGGGACGATCATCTTCTTGGCGAATAGAGGGTCCAACAGCATGACCTGGTCATACTGGCAAGCCGCCTGGATATGAACCAGCCAGGTCCGCAACTGGTCCCGAGCCGCCTTATCTTCGGGATGCTCGAGATTTCTCCGCACCAGGATCGAGAAGGCGGCGTTCCTATGGAAAACGGCACCGTCCCCCAGACGTTCCTGCCGATAGCGCGCCAGCTCGTTGACCTTGAGCTCGGCGACGGCGCTCAATTGGCGCTCTATATCGGTGCGGTAATTCCGCTTGAAGGTCTGGTAATAGAGAGTGCCACCGAGCGCGATCCCGATCGCCAGGAGTCCCAAGAGCGGGATAAAATAGTTTTTCCTATGGAGTCCGTCTCCGTGGTGGATGTCAGTCATGACGGCCCTCCTGCTCGAGGCATCCGTGGACGCGCCGGTATTTGGTGATTAGGCGGAAGGAAACAGATGCTGATTGATGACCTCAGTATGAGGCCGGCCGCCGGCGGTGTCAAACGCTCTTCCGGGGGTCGACGGCCTGTTCATCAAGGGAGACCGGCTGTTCCTGCCGGACAATCTCCGCGGCGTCCGGTTCCACGAGTTCAAGATCGTGGGCTGAAGTGCCGCCGGGAATTTTCCGGCCCCAAGGCCAGGATCTCTTTGACTCGCCGGAACGCGTATGATATGAAAAGAGCAGTCCAAGGAGCGCTTCCATATTCATCGTTCTGTCCTTCCTGGGGTGCGTCGTATCCCTGATAGTGGGAACCATCGTCTTTTTCCAAAATAAGAAAAGATACCTGAACATCGTTTTCGGCTGTTCGTGTCTGTTCGTTTCACTTTGGGCCTTTTCCGAATTCATGTACCGCCAGGCGGGCAGTTCTGCCGCGGCCGGTTTTTGGATCAAGATCAGGGCCTTGGTGTGGACATATCCCTTGGCCTTTCTTCTTCACTTTCTCCTCATCTACACCAAGAAGTCGAAATGGCTCAAAGCCAAAGCGACCCCCTTCCTCATCTATGGGCCGGCCGTTCTTTTCTCCGCCGTGGACTTCACCACGTATTCGATCACGGGCCGGCCGATCTTGAAATCCTGGGGTTATACCTACAGCATCCCCGACACCTGGATCAACTGGCTGTGCAACGGTTGGTCGGCGCTGCTCGGAATCCTGGCCTTGATCCTGGCGCTGCGCCATTATTTCCTGGTTCCGGACGGAAAGAAAAAAGCCGCCGCCAAGTACGTCGTCATGGGCATCAGCCTGCCCATCCTCGGCGGGATTTCCAGCGAAATCGTGCTTCCGGATTTCGCCATCCGAATTCCGGAGCTGACGAGCGTGTCCATGACCTGGCTGGCCCTTTGGATCGGGTATGCCGTCTGGAAGTATGAACTGTTCGCCGTCAATCCGGCCATGGCGGCCGAGAATATCATCGCCACGATGAACGAGATGTTTTTCCTTCTGAATCCGGAAGGGGCGATCATCCGGACGAATCGAAAAGCCCAGGAAACCTTGGGCTATGAGGAACGCGATCTCGCCGGGAAGTTCGTGGGCCTGGTCATGAGCGATGAGAAGGTCTGCCTCGGGCTCATCGACCAGGTTCGCCAAGAGGGATCCATCGAGAACGTCGAAGTCCTTCTCCGGACGAAGCCGGGGAGGCGGATCCCGGCCGTCCTCTCGGGATCGATGATCAAGGATCCCAACGGCGCGATCCTGGGAATCATCGGCATCTTACGGGATATATCGGATCGCAAACGCATCGAAGAGGAATTGCGGGCCCTTTCCCTGGTCGACGAGCTGACGGGTCTGTACAACCGACGGGGCTTCATGACCTTGGCCAAGCATCAACAGAAGATCGCTTTTCGCACGGGCAAAGAGATGATGCTCATATACGCCGATATGGACGGTCTAAAGAAAATCAACGATACGTACGGCCACCCGGCCGGTGATGCCGCGCTGGCCCAAATGGCGAAAATCCTCAAGGAATCGTTCCGCGGCTCGGACATCACGGCCCGTCTCGGGGGGGACGAGTTCGCCGTCCTGGCGCTCGAGGCCGCGGCTCCCTGTTCCGAGCGGCTCAAGGCCCGCTTCGAGGAAAAGCTCCTGTCGAAGCTGGCCGCGGCGGCCGTTCCTTTCCGGCTGTCCTTTAGCGTGGGCATGGCTTGCTGGGATCCCAAGGCTCCCTGTTCCATCGAAGAGCTGCTGGCCCAGGCCGATCAAGCCATGTACGCGGAAAAGTCGGCCCGGAAAGCGCTATAACCGCGGCGGGGGGGAAGGGGAGGCGCCCTCATCCTCCTCACAGGGCGAGGAGAATGAGGACGAGAAAAACGATCCAAAAAACGAGGTGGCGCATCGCCGTCATTCGCAGAAGATTCTGACTTTATCCTTGCCGTCCACTTCGACCGTCATGTCATCAAGGTTGGAAACGAGATCCTCGAGGTCCTGCGGCGAGATCTTGGCCAGGTCGATGTCCATGCCCTTGTCCTTGAAGGCCTGATTGACTTTGTCATGGGCGTCGCGGGGGATGAAGGCGGCGAACTTGAGCCCCGCCCGGATAAGCTTGAAAGGAACCCGGATGTTGACCCGGTCGCCGCTATCGCTGCCCGGACCCGGATCGACCTGCACGCGCAGGTATTTCCAGGTTCTCCGCCCGCCCGTCTCGGGCGATGGCTCGGAGGACGAGCCGGTGACCGGCTCGCCGATCGCGGCCAGGAGCTTCTCGGCCTCGTCGACCGTGATCTTGCCCTGGGCCAGCATGTCGAGGATCTTGCGTCGTTCTTCGTTCATGGGTGTCTCCTTTTTAGTTTTAGATGAAATCGATGAGAAGCGCGCTCTCTTTTTGATCGACATCAATGGTCAGCCCGCCCAGGTTCCAGAGGACCGCGGCGAGCAGGGGATAGATGAGCAACAGCCGGAAGCCCGGGCCGTTCCACATCGTGATCAGGGCGGCCAACAGGAGGAAGGGGAGCAGGACGAGCATGAGGGCGGCCAGGATAAGCCAGATGAGAATAACGGGGAACCAGAGCCTGAATCCCCGACGGCCGGGCTGTTTGACCTTGAAACGAACGATCATGGGCAGCATGGCTTATCCTTTCAGCCGCTTGAGGGCTTCCTCGACCGAGATCTCGCCTTTGTCGAGCCTTTCAAGAACATCTTTACCGGGCGAGGGCGGGTTGGCGTCCACGAACGGCAGGAGGGCGGAGATGGCGTTCAGCCGGTTTTTGACCGTGGGGTAGCTGATCCCAAAGAGCGACTCCATCTCCTTGATCGAGCCGTGGCAGCGCACGAAGGCCGTGACGAAGAGCTGGTCTTCTGCGGTCAGCTTGGCCAGGGGGGGGAGGGTGAAGCTCCCTTCGATAGCGATGTCGCGGTCCACGAACTTGACCTTTTCAATGGTGAAGTCCTGGCCTTTGGTCAGCTTGGTTAATTCCTGCCAGTCTTGAGTCATTCGTCTTTCCTTACTTAAGATTCATTATATATATACGAATAAATATTAAAAAAGTCAATATAAAAATTAAATATATTAATAATTTTTACAATAATAATAAAAATTCATTTACCTTTTGCCTTTTTATGTATATTGTCCCTTAATTGTCGACCTTGACCTTGAACGACATCATGCGCCGGGAGGTCAGCACGCTTCCGGCCCAGATCCGGGACTCGAACTCGGCCTTCTGGATTCTCAGCCAAAGAGCGGACATGGTTCAGCCTTTCTCCGTAGGGCTCAAGTGCAGGCGGATCGCTTCTCCGCCCGTCTTCCCTCCGCTCGAGACCGGATTGAGAATCACCTGGACTTTCGGATCTCTCATGGGCTTGTTTCCGGAGTCGTTTCTCATGGTCTTAAGGTAGCCCGGGGCGACGAGCGAGTTGTCCGGAAGATGTCAACGGTAGGTCAAGAAACCGTGAAGAGAAACGGCCCCACGGCTTTCTTGACAGCGATCGGAAGCCGGCCTTACCCTAGGGGAAGTTTTTCGCCAAGGAGATCGAAGTGAGCAAACGGGTATCGATCATCATCGCCTTATGTCTCGCGGCGGGCGGGGCGTCTTCCTTGGCCGCCGCTGTTGATGTCCACGCCGTCATTGAGACGACGAGGACATACCGAGGCGCCAGCCGGGCTTCGACTCAGGATCTGTGGATCGGGGCCGACAGGCAGACGGCCGGGACGGACGCCTTCCTTTTCATAATCCGCAAGGACCTCGGCCTCGTGTGGAGCGTTTCGCGCCGGCCGCTGATCTATAACGAGGATAAACGGGCGCCCGCTCCGGCGCCGGCCAAGACGCCCCGCGAGGACATCCATACCGCCGGCTTCGACTATGGGCAGGGACCGATGACCTGGACTCTCGAGCCCCTGGCCGGAACCAAGACGATCAACGGCGTTGTCTGCGATCATTTCATGGGCCGCGGCCGCTCCGACGTAGGAGAAATCAGCGTCGACCTGTGGGCCGCTCCGGCCGCGACGCCGGGCGGTCCCGAATTGCTGAAGTCGATGATCGAATCGCTGCGTGACGATTCCCGGCGCTCGGAAATCGCCGGCCTGCTGGACAAGCTCGGCGGCCGGGTCCCGCTGGAGCGCGATGAGGTGATCGACGGGCCCATCGGACCGGTCATGACATACGCGATCAAGGTCCTCAAGCTGGAGAAGGCCGAGCCGCCGGCGGGGACATATGACCTTCCCGCGGGGGCCAAGAAGGAAACGGCCGAGACGCCTTCCGCTTCCCGGCCGGACAAGCCGGCCTTCGAGCTTCCGGCGGCCGTTACGGTCGAACTCCTGCGGCTGGGCGAAACGTATCGCGTCCTGGATGCGGCGGCCGCCAAGGTCTGGACCGGCTGGTCCGACTACCGAGAGCACGTCTTTCTTTTCACCTTCGAAAACGGGCTGAAAGTCCTGGTCGGCCATCCCAATCCTCCCAAGGGATTCGAGCGCCTGGCGGGGGCCGCCGCGGGCGGGCGGGATGTCTATATCGACAAGAGCCGGATGAGCGCCCTGGAGATCCGCCAGCCTCTGTCGTGCGGCGGAGGCATCGGCGCCCTGGGCGAAGTCGGGGGACGGCCGGTTACCGTCATCGACATGAAGTTTGCCAAAGTCCCCGACGATCCTTCGCTGAAAGACAAGCCCTTCCGGGCCGAGCAGACGATTCTCGTCCTCGTCCATGAGCTGTTCCACCTCTTCCAGTCCGACGCCGTCCTGATGGCCTATGGCAATCTGTCCTACAACGCCGACGCCAACTACGCCCTCTATTCGGCCGTCGAAGGGCTGGCCCTGGCCGCCGCCTATCGGGAGGCCGACTCGGCCAAGGCCCGCGAGAGCCTCAAGGATTTTCTGCTCGCCCGCGAGCTCAAGCGCAAAAGCATGACCGATCAGCAGGCCAAGGAGGAATCAAGCGACGACGTTCGGGAGGGAACGGCGGTCTACTCCGAAGTCCGGACCCTGGAAGCCTTGCGGGAGGGGTTTAAAGCCGGGTTGAGCCAGGCCGAGGATCCGTTCTACGGCGGCTTCCGGGACATCGACGGGTTGCTGCAAACCTACCTTGATCGGCTCAAGGCTTCCGCCGAGGACATCTTCGACGTCAAGGGGAAGTGCTATACCTATGGCAGCTTCCAGGCCCTTCTTCTGCAACGGCATTTTCCCGGCTGGCAGGAGCCGTTCGCCAAGGAAGCCCGCCGGCTCGACGAGGAGCTGGGCAAGCGCGTCCCCTTGACCAAGGAAGACGGGGCCGGGGCCGCCAAACGGTTCCAGGCGCTATATGGGCTTGCCGCGATCAAGGCCAAGACGGACAAGGCCATGGCCGATCGCGCCGCCGCCTTCAAGGCCGCCTCGGGCGCCAAAGGGCTCACCTTCGCCATAAGCTTCAAGGAAATCGGCCAGTTTGTGGAGTCGTTGACCGAGAGGAAAAAGGCGTTCAGCCTGGGGCTCATTTCGGTCTATCCCGACGGGGTCGGCAGCCTGGCCTTCGACGACGTGTCCATCGACATCCGGGCCAAGCCCGTCCGCATCGAGAAGCTCTATCACCTGATCGTGATCGATCCGGACGCGGGGAAGAGGGCCAAGCCCTACGAGATCGCCTTCGAAAAGAAGGAGGGTGAGGACACGTTCATCAACGCGGTGGTGACGACTCCTTTGTTCACCCTCAAAGCCCCCAAGCTGAAAATCGCGGCCGATCCCGGGCGGGTCAAGATCTGGATCCTGGCCCGGGTCAAGGACTGATTGCCGGCCGCCCGCCGGGAGGCGATCCCGAGGGCCCGATCCGGGTCCTTGTGGCGTAGCAGTAGAGGCATCCGCGGCCGCAGGTGTCGTAGGCGCCGATATCCCGGCTGGGAGCGCAGCCGCAAAGCGGACGCTGGCCGGGATCCTTTCGCCTCGGGACTTCGATTCCGAATAGCTTTTGGATGAGGACCGGATCGATGCACCGTCCCGGCCGGACGCCGAACGGCCGCAGGTCGAGCTTTTCGGCGCATGAGACCATCGTCATGCCTTTGGCTTCCGCGGCCGCGGCCAGAAAGCGGATCAGGGCACCGGCTGCCTCGAGGGAAGGCTCGATGGGAGACAAGCCCGCGGCTTCCAGGCGCCGCAACCGGGCGCGGGTGAAGGGATACTCGTCGTAGAGGCTGATGACGACCCGCTCGGTCGCGCCGGCCAGCGCGGCCGCGAGGCGTTCAAACCGCTCCCGGTGAAAGTCCGGGCCGAGAGCCGGGGCGATAAGGATCGGGTCGTAGCGCCAGACGACCTTGGCGGCGCCGATGCGGTCCGCCAATCGTCGGAAACCGGAAATCACCGTTTCCGGGTTCGGTGCGCCGGGCTCCAAGGCCCGCGGATAGTCCAGCAAGGTGTATTGGAAATAATACCGGTATCCCAGCCGGTCGAGCTCGTCCAAGAAGCCCATGAGAGGTGACGGGTCCCGCGTCCAGAAGACGATGACGTCGACGTCGCCGGGTGCCAGGGAAACCCGCGACACCCGGGATCGATCGAACGGCGAAGCGACGTCGCAGAACCCGGCCCGGATCCGATCCATAAACCAGTCCGCACGGCAAGCCGGGATATCCGTCCGGCGGCTGGCGCTGATGATCATCGGGCCGGGTTCGGCCTGCCGCTCCTTTAGTGCTTGGACGGCTCCGCGGGCTTCAAGCCGTTCGTTTCGACCAGCATCCGCAGGTACCAGTCGGGGAAGACCAGGGGATTGCGCTTGCGGGCCTTGGCGTCGTAGATCCAAAGCTTGTTGAACTTGACCCACAGGGCGTCGCCCAGCTTCCACCAGGCGTTGGTGACGGCGGCGGCATTGTCCATGCAGTAGTCGTTGAGATATTTGACCGCCTGCGCCGGATCATTCTTGTAGAGGTCCAGGGCATTCTGGTCGATGATCGGGGTCCGGTCGATGGCGCTTGTCTCCCATCTGGCCTGGGCCGCCCGGACGTCCTTGATCGCCTCGGAGTAAATGAGCTGGCTGTGGAAGTCCACATAGTCGAAGGCCCAGCGGGTCGAATTGCGGTCGACCTCCCAGTGGTCGCCGATCTCGAAGCCGCGCGGGATCTCGGTCATGGCGTTGTAGAGGGGCATGAAGCAGGAGGTGTCCTGATGGCCCCAGGCCAGCCAGACGATGCCGCCGATCGGATCGGGCAGGCCCGCTCGGGCCTGGGTCACGGTGACGTATTCCGCGCGGTTGACGCTGATGATGCGCGAGGTGTTGTACTTCTTGCCGTCCAAGGTGAAGCCGTAGGGCAGGTAGTTGGGGTTGCCGAAGGGGCCGCCCTGCAGGCCGCGGGCGGGGTCGAAGACGGTGCCCTCGCAGCGGTCGCGGGTGATGGCGATGACGTCCTTGAGGCCGAGCTTCTTGTCGGGCTTGGCCGAGAAGGGCAGGTCCATGTTGGGCGTCTCGGGCCCGAGATTCAGGGACGGAGCGACCAGGTTGAAGAACCGCCACAGCCGGACGCGTGAGCCGCCCGAGGCCAGGGCGCTGGTCTCGCTGGGGTCGTAAGCCCGCTTCCAGTTGAAGGGCTTGCCGCTCTTGGGGTCGTAGAGCTTCATCTCGACGGCCAGGGAGACGACGTTGGGCGAGGCCATGAAGAAGTCTTTATTCGACAGATCGATTTCGCCGATGCGCGACTCGTTGGGGCAGACCGAGACGTGGTCGTCGGGGACCCGCTGCGCGCACCAGACCGCGCCGGGCTTGCCGCTCTGGGGGGTCCACAGGGCGCCGGCCGGCATGATCTCGAACAGCCAGACTTCCTTGGGATCGGCCACCGCCAGCATTTCGCCCGAGTCGGTGAAGCCGTAGCCGTACTTTTCGGCCAGCGAGCCCATGACCTGGATGGCCTCGCGGGCGGTTCCGCCCCGCTCCATGGCGACGAGCGTCAGCATGGTGATGTCGAACTTGGGAGCGGAGGTGGTGTTCTCGATCTTGGCCGCGGCCCCGATCGTCGATTCGCCGATCGAGACCTGCTTGTCGTTCATGTAGCCGAAGTCGCCGTGGATGTAGCCGTAGGTGTGGGCGGGCTGGGGGATCTCCAGGCCGGTGAAGCTGTCGCCGACGCGGTCCCACTTCAGGCCGAGGATGGGCGACATGGCGTCGAACTGGCCGATGTGGTAGATCTTGCGCACGTCGCCGTCCTTGTGATCGGCGGCCGGGATGCGGCGGAAGGTCCAGTCGCAGCTGCCGCAGTCGCAGGTGTGGGTGGTCATGACCGAGCCGTCGATCGAGGCCAAACGGCCGACCAGGACGACGGTGCAGGCTTCCGACGAGGGGTCGAAGCCGCCGCAGGTCGGGCAGAAGACGGGCGCGGCGGCCGAGGCCGGCTTGTCCTGGGCTCCGCTGAAGACCGGGCCGCCGGCCATGGCCAGTATGGCGAAGGCCGACACGAGTATGGCGAGACGGGATTTGATGTTCATGGGTTCCTCCTCCGCCGCTTACTATAACGGAAAGAGCGAGCCGCGTTCAAATCGGGGCGGGCGCCGCCGGTATGTTTTATGGCGAAGGGAACCTATTTCCCGGCCGGGTTCTTCAATTTTAGGATGAAAAGACCGTCCTTCGGCAAAAATGTCTCAACCCTGGCGATCTCGAATCCGGCCGCGGCCGCCTCGCGCTCGATCTTCTCCCGGGACGTGTACTCGGAAGCGGGACGTCCCAGGTCCTTGGCCGGGTCGGGATCGACCACGACGACCGTCGCTCCGGGCTTGAGGCTGGGAATCAGGTTCTTGAGCAAGGCCACCGGTTCGGCCAGATGATGGTAGGTCAGAACCATGAAGACCAGATCCAGCGAAGCCTTGGGGAACCGCGGATCGTCGACGCGCCCGACGATCGTTTCGATGTTGGCGATCTTGTCCCGGCGGCAGCGTTCGCGCAGCGCGCCCAGCTCGGATTCGTCGATGTCGTTGGCGTAGACACGGCCCGTCGCTCCGACCCGGGCGGCCAGATGGATCGTGTACCGGCCCCGGCCGGCCCCGACTTCGCCGACGACCATGCCGGGCCGAAGCCCGATGGCGTCCATGACCTTGGCCGGAGGCTGTCGTTCGTTGGCCCGCTGTTCGCGGTCGAGCAGGGTCTGTCCCCAACAGGCCAGGGCGGCGCCGCCTTGCAGGACGAGCGCCAACAGCAGACCCGCCGCCGGGACGAGAACGAAGCGTCTATTTTTCACGATTGGTTCCGCCTTGTTTCGCGAGTATGAGACTTCATAATAACTATTAACGATTTAGTTGTCCTTTTTGTTTAGACGGATTTTAACCTGATCTCCTAAGGCGAGTCGGCGTGAGAGGCGGGCGAAAAGGGTAAAGGTTCATCTCCCATCTCCGGGGAGCCAAGCGGGCCGGGGTACACCGTCGGGGGCGACGGTGCTGAAAAGCGATGGTTGAGTCCGTGACGCCAGTACCTTGATGGAAATCCAGGACAAGATCGAGCCGGAAACTTGCCGGTCCTAGAAAGACATAAGTGCAGGCTCAACCGAGCAGCCCTCGCGAGGACCGAATAGGAATTCGTCCTGACGAGGACCGCGCCAAGCCTGGCCGGGACGGTCATGCGCCGTAGAATCTCCATGGAACAATTGTCCAGTCAAGACCCGATCACGGCGCATTGTACCGTTCCCCCGAACGGTAACCCCGGAACGCTATCCCCGGAGAGGGGAGAAGATCCCCCAAAAAAACGGGGAGGCGGATGCGCCTCCCCGTTCGTCGAATCTTTTCAGAATCCCGGCTCGGTGATCTTCTTCACCGACCAGGTCCCGAACTTGTCGAGCTGGGTCTTGATCTCGGCCGCCTTGCCGACGACGACCAGGACGTAGCCGTCCGAAGGCAGAAGCTTGGCCGCGGCGGCCTTGACGGCGGCCGGGTCGGCCTTTTGAACGCCGGCCAGGTAGCGGTCGTAGTAGTCGAAGCCGAGGTTGAAGAAGGCCAGGCGGGCGTAGACCCCGGCTTTGCTGGCGTTGGTCTCGAGGGTCGGCGGGAACTGGCCCTGGATGTAGTTGCGCGAGCTCTCCACTTCCTCGGCCGCGAAGCCGTCGCCGCGGGCCTTCTTGAGAAGATCGAAGACGATCTGGAGCATCTCGCCGATCTTGTCGTTCTTGGTGTAGGAGGACGCGGTGAACGTTCCGCCCGAGCTGAACGTGGCGAAGGAGCTCGAAGCGCCGTAGGTCAGGCCGCGCTTGATCCGCAGCTCGGTCGACAGCCATGAGGTGAAGCGCCCGCCGAAGAGCGTGTTCATGACGGCGGCGGCCGGCGTCACGGGAGCGCCCAGGGCGTAGCCGGGGGCGCCCAGCACCCAGTAGGCCTGAGTGGCGTCGGGCTTATCCACCAGCAGGAGCTTGATCCCCTGCGGTTTGGGCAGGGGGGGAAGCGCGACCGCCGGGACCTTGGCCGCGCCCTTCCAGCGGCCGAAGGAGCCGTTGAGAAGCTTGAGCAGGGCGGCCTTGTCGATGTCTCCGACCACGGCCGCCGCGGCTTTGGCCGGTCCGTAGTAAGTCTTGTAGTAGGCCTTGACGTCGGCCAGGGTCATCTTGGCCAGGGACTCCTCGCTGCCGTTGCTCAGGTGGCCCAGCGGATGGCTCCCGTAGTAGGCCTTGGCGAAGTAAGACCGGACGGCCGCGCCCGGGGAATCCTTGACCGCCTTCAGGCTGTCCCGGCGGGTCTTGACGGCCTTCTGGAACTCCTCTTCGGCGAAGGCGGGATTGATCAGGCAATCGGCGGCGATGGCCAGAAGCGAAGCGAAATGCTCGCTCAAGCTGTCGGCGCTGAAGGCGACCATCTCCTCGCTCGAGCCGATGCCGAAGCGGGCGCCCATGGCGTCGACGGCCTCGGCCACGGCGTCCGCGTTTTTCGTCGCCGTGCCTTTCTGCAGGAGCTCGGCCGTCAAGCTGGCGATTCCTTCCAGGGCCGCCGGCTCCTGGGCCGAGCCGGCCCCGCGAAGCATCAGCCGGAAGCTGACGATGGGGGTCTCGGTCGTCCGTAGGTAGTAGACCGTGATGCCGTTCTTGAGAACGAGCTTCTCGGGGGCCGGCAGCTTGAAGGCGGCCCGGGCGGGCAGGGCGGCCGCCAGGGCGATCAGGATGAGGACGGCGATCGTCCGGGTCTTCACTTTTCACCTCCCGTCGGAATGAGGGTTCCGACCGTCTTGTTGTTCTCCTGGAAGACCTTGCGGGCCGCCTCGGCGATCCGCTCCCTCTTGACCGAAGTGAAGTCGTCCATCCGGGTGAAGGCTTTCTCCCAGCTGCCGTAGAGGATCTCGGCCTGGCCCAGGGCGCCGGCCTTGCCGTTGATCGACTGCAGGCCGAAGAAGTAGTCGCTCCGGATCATGTTCAAGGACTTCCGGAACTCGGCCTCGGTCAGGCCGTCTTTCTTGACCTTGCCCAATTCCTCCTCGATGACGGCCTCGATCTTGGCCAGGTCGGCGTCCGGCCGCGGCTGGACGTTGATCGTGAAGAGCATCGGGTCGATCGTCTCGGCCGTTCCTCCCTGGACGCTGATGGCCAGCTGTTCTTCCCGGACCAGCCGCTTGTAGAGCCGGCTGCTTTTGCCGCCGAGAAGGGCGTTCTCCATGATGGCCAGGGGCGGGAAATCGGGATCGGAGGCCGCCGGCGAATGCCAGACCATCTGGAAGGACGGGGCTTGGGCCTCCTTGCGGATGACGACCCGCTTGGGCCCCATCTGGGGCGGCTCAACCGTGATCACCGCCGGCGGCGGCGTGCCCTTGGGAATGGGACCGTAGTAGCGGCGGACGAGCGCCATGGCCTTGTCCGGGGCGAAGTCGCCGACGATGATCAGAACGGCGTTGTCGGGGGCGTAATAGGTCTTGTAATAGGCCAGGATCTCGTCCCGCTTCCAGCCCAGGATGTCGCTCATCCAGCCGACGACGTCCCAGTGGTAGGGATGGGCCATGATGGCCGTGGCCACGACGTTCTCACTCAGGATGCCCTCGTTGTCGTTTTCGACGCCCATGCGCCGCTCCGAGGCGATGACGCCGCGCTCGGATTCGAGGACCTGCGGATCGAAGCTGGCGTCCTGCATCCGGTCGGCCTCCATGGCCATCATCGCCTCCAGGGCGGCGGCCGGGAACCAATCGGTGTAGCCGGTCAGGTCGTTGCCGGTGAAGGCGTTGTTGGCCCCGCCGGCGAATTCCATGCGGCGGTCGAACTCGCCCGGCCCGAACTTGGGCGAGCCGTTGAACATCATGTGCTCGATGAAGTGCGAAACGCCGGTCAAGCCCGGGCGCTCGTTGCGCGAGCCGACCCGGAAAAAGGTGTAAAGGGCGACGTTGGGAATGGCGTGATCCTCGACCAGGAGGACCTTGAGACCGTTGTCCAGGCTGAAGACCTTGACGCTCTCCTTGCGGAAGGACGCTTCCACGAACGTCGAGGCCAGGGTCACGGCCAGCAGCAGGGCCAGAGCGATCTTTTTCTTCATGGGCAACCTCCGTGAGAATTTCCACTCTAGCAGACGGCGTGAAAGGGGTCAATCCGGATGGCCCTGTATCCCGGTCCGCCTTCCTTGTATAATACCCGCGAGAAGAGAGATCCGTCGTGCATCCGGTCGTGCAGATCAAAACTTTTGCTTCCCTGCTGGCCGACGAGATCTACTATACCTTTTCTTTCCTCCGGCACCGCCGCGGCGTCATGCGCGGGGAGATCTTCCACCAGCTCTACGCCATGGGCTACCGCTCGGCCCCCATCGTCTGCCTGATCACCTTTCTGATCGGCATCACCATATCGCTGACCTCGGCCGCCCAGCTCAAGATGTTCGGGGCCGATATCTACCTGGCCGATCTGATCGGGATCGCCATGATCAACGAGCTGGTCCCCCTGATGTCGGGGATCATGCTGGCCGGCAAGATCGGGGCCTCGATCACGGCCGAGATCTCCACCATGAAGGTCATGGACGAGATCGACGCCCTGACCACGATGGGCCTCACGCCCGTCCGGTTCCTGATGGTCCCCCGTCTCATCGCCATCACCCTGGCCGTGCCGATGCTGGTGGCCCTGGCCGACTTTGTCGGCATCGCCGGCGGCGCCATCGTGGCCCGGACGGTTCTGGGCATTCCGATCCCGGTCTTTGCCGGCCAGGTCCTGTCGGCCGTCGACCTGTCCGATTTCCTGACCGGATTGGGCAAGACGCTCGTTTTCGGCTGGGCCGTGGTCGTGGCGGCCGGGTACAAGGCCTTCACCATGGAGCGCGGGGCGGAGAGCGTCGGCAAGGCCACCACCGAATCCGTCGTCCTGTCGATCGCCCTGATCATCGGGCTGGACTGCCTTTTCGCCTTCGTCCTCTACTAGTACTAGGAGCCCATGGACATCATCACGGTCCGCGACCTCGACGTCGGCTACGGGGGCCGGCCCGTCCTGAGCGGCTTGAGCTTCGCCGTGCCCAGCGGCCGCATCACCGTCATCGTCGGCGAGAGCGGTTCGGGCAAGTCCACCCTGCTCAAAACCCTGATCGGGCTGCTGCCGCCGCTGCGGGGCGAGATCCGGCTCGACGGCGGGCGGATCGACTTCGACTCGGAGCGGGAGCTGGCCGGATTGTACAGACGCATCGGCGTCCTCTTCCAGAACAACGCCCTGCTCGAATCCCTGACTCTGGACCAGAACGTCGCCCTGCCCATCTGGATGCATCACCGCGACTGGCCGGCCGAAAAGGCGGCCGAGCGGGCCCGGATCATGCTCGGCCGGGTCGGCCTGGCCGGCCATGGGGCCAAGTACCCGTTCGAGCTGTCGGGCGGGATGCGCAAACGGGCCGCCCTGGCCCGGGCCATGGTCCTGGAGCCGGGCCTGGTCTTCTGCGACGAGCCCACGGCCGGGCTCGACCCCATCACCGCGGCCGGACTGGACGAGTTGCTGACGGAGCTGCGGACCGTTCACGGCGTCACCTTCGTCGTGGTCACCCATGAGCTCCGTTCCATCGCCCGCATCGCCGACCGGCTTCTCCTGCTGCGCGGCGGCCGTCTCCAGTTCGACGGCGAGTACACCGAGGCGGCGGCTTCGGCCGATCCCTACCTTCAGGCCTTCTTCCTGAGAAAGGCGGCGTCATGATCAGCAAGGAGCAGAAGACGAGGCTGACGATCTTCACCACGGCCTCACTGGCCCTGTTCTTCCTCTTCCTGGCCCTCCTCATCACGCCCAAGCTGAAATCCCGCGGCCGTCTCTACATCGTCAACTTCAGCGGCGTGTCGGTCAACGGGCTGACGACGAACTCGCCGGTGAAATACCTGGGCGTCGAGGTGGGCAAGGTGGCGGACATCAGCGTCCATGCCGACGACCTGTCCTCGATTCGCGTGGACCTGGAGCTGGTCCGGTCCTTCCCGGTCAAGAAGGACATGACCGCCACCCAGACCTTCGGCGGCATCACCGGGTCCAAGTTCATCGAGCTGGCCGGCGGCAGCACCGCGTCCGAAGAGCTCCCCCCCGGCGGCGAGATCCCGGCCGCCCGCGGCCTGGGCGAGAAGGCCGAGGACATCGTGGCCAGCATCGAGCTGGCCGTCCGGCGGATCAATGAGCTCTTGGGACCCGAGAATCAGAAGCCAATTTCCGCTTTTCTGGCCAACGCGGAGAAGAGCGCGGCCGTCATCTCGGAAGTCCTGGGGGCGAAGCGGGAAAACCTGTCCAACGCCATCACCAACATCGAAAAGGCGGCCCTCGAATTCGGGGCCGTGACCGAGAACCTGCGCCGTATCTCCGGCGATCTGGGAGGGCTGACCGCCAAACTCGATGCCAACGCCGGACCCGCCTTGGACAACCTGACCCAGCGGTTCTCGGACAAGGAAATGGGTCAGATCCTGCGCAACCTGGAGGAATTCATCAGCACGGCCTCCTCCAGCCTGAAGAAGATCGAAAATCTCATCGTCGTCCAGCAGTCCGACCTGCGGTCCACCGTGGAAGGCTTGGGCACGGCCGTCGATAACCTGTCCAAGCTGGCGCGGAACCTGGTCGAGGACCCGAACCTATTGCTGCGCACCCGCAAGGGGAAGAAATGATGAAAAAAGCCGCCATCCTGATGCTTTGCGCCGCCGGCCTATGGGGCTGCTTCTCGGCTTCGCCGAACAAGGCGTATTTTCAGCTCTACCTGGAACCGAAAGCCGCCCCCGCGCCCGCCTTCGACAAGATCCTGCTTATCGATCGCCTCGTGGTCGATAACCTCTATGACGACTTCCGGATCCTGTACCGGCTGACTCCTTATGAAGTCAACTATTACCCTTACATCTTCTGGGCCGATAAGCCGTCCCAGATGATCCGTTACGCCTTGGACGGTTACCTCGTCAGCCGTAAGACCTTCCGCCGGGTCCTGTTGGACGCGACCCGGGGCGAGACCGATTGGATTCTACGGGTTGTTCTGCACCGGATCGAGGAAGTCGACGCCGCGGCGGCCTGGCGGGCCCGGCTGTCGATGGACCTCGAGATCGTCGAAGCCAAAACGGAAAGGGTGCTGGCATCCCGCCGCTTCGACCGCAGCGAGCCCCTGCCGCGCCGGGAGGTGTCCGCCCTTCCTCCCGCGCTCTCCCACATCCTGGCCGAGGAGCTGGAGGCCCTGCTCGCCGACCTCCAGGGAAAATAAAAGAACGCGGTCAATCTCGAGGTGCCGGCTGGGCCGTCGGCGCCGCATCCAGCCGCAGCACGCTGTGCTTCCGGCCGTAGAAGATGAAGATCGCCAGGCCGATGACCAGCCAGATCAGGAAGCGCTCCCAGGCCGTCTTGGGCAGGTTGGCCATCAGGT
Organism: Acidobacteriota bacterium; assembly: GCA_028749235.1. GTDB lineage: Bacteria > Acidobacteriota > Aminicenantia > Aminicenantales > UBA4085 > UBA4085. The sequence continues at coordinate 22,086 of JAQULS010000007.1, forward strand.
AGGCGCAGAGCAGGACGCCCATGGCCGGCAGAACGGGGAAGAGGGGCGTCTTGAAGGGGCGGATGATGTCCTTGCGGGTGTAGCGCAGGACGATGACGCCCGAGCAGACGATGATGAAGGCGAAGAGCGTGCCGATGGAGCACAGCTCGGCCACGATCTTGATGGGCAGAAGGGCCGAGGCGACGGCGACGATCAAGCCGGTCAGGATGGTCGTCTTGTAAGGCGTTTTGAACCGCTTATGGACCTTCGACAGCCCCGGCGGCAGGAGTCCGTCGCGGGACATGGCGAAGAGGATGCGGGGCTGGGCCAGGATGAGGACGAGCAGGACGGAGGTGATCCCGGCCAGGGCCCCGACGCTGACCACGGCCGAGGCCCAGGGCATCTTGAGCTCGTTGAGGACCAGGGCGACGGGGTCGGGAACGCCCAGCTTGGCGTAGGGGACGACTCCGGTCATGATGGCGGACACCGACATGTAGAGAACGGTGGCGATGCCCAGCGAGCTCATGATGGCGATGGGCATGTCCTTTTGCGGATTCTTGGCCTCCTCGGCCGCCGTCGAGACGGCGTCGAACCCGACGAAGGCCAGGAAGACGATGGCCGCCGCCGTCATCACGCCGCCGAAGCCGAAGGGCATAAAGGGCTGCCAGTTGGCGGGCTTGATGTGCCAGACCGCCAGGACGATGAAGAAGACGATCACGGCCAGCTTGATGACGACGATGATCAGGTTGATCCGCGAGCTTTCCTTGACCCCGCGGACGAGCAGGATCGTCAGCAGCCCGACGATGAAGATCGCCGGCAGGTTGACGACGGCGCCCGTGGTGACGAACTTGTGGAGCGTGTCGCTCCAGTCCAGCGGCGCGTTGACCAGGGCGGCCGGCATGGCGCCCCCCCAGCCGCGGAGGATGTTGTTGATCAGGTTGGTCAGGTAGGCCGACCAGCCGATGGACACCAGGCAGGCGGCGACCATGTACTCGAGGATGAGGTCCCAGCCGATGATCCAGGCGGGAAGCTCGCCCAGCGTCGCATAGCCGTAGGTGTAGGCGGAGCCCGCCACGGGGATCATGGCCGCCAGCTCCGCGTAGCACAGGGCGCTGCAGGCGCAGGCCAGGCCGGCGATGGCGAACGACAGGATGATGCCGGGGCCGGCGTGCTTGGCCGCCTCGACGCCGGGAAGAACGAAGACGCCGACGCCGATGATGCAGCCGACGCCGAGCGCGATCAGATCCCAGACGCTCAAGGACCGGCGGAGCCTGTGGCCTTCCACCTCGGTATCGGACATGAGTTGACTCAGGTGTTTCTTGCGGAAAAGGGCATGGAACATGGCGACCTCACGGGTGCGGCGTTAAGACCCGCTTATAGCACAGCCGCCGAAGGGCGGTCAATGAGCGGCCGGATCGGAGCGCCCCGGATCAACGGGCTCCGGCGGTTCGATGTGGATGACGACGCGGCCGAGGCGGGGCAGCCGGTGCCGCAGGGCCAGCTCGAAGCGCTCGCTGAAGCGGTGGGCTTCCTCCAGCGCCGTCGAGGCGTCGACGGTGCAGTGGAAGGCGGCCCGGATGCCGTCGGCCCCGCGGGTGATCTCGATGTCGTGCGGGTCGCAGAGCAGGCCCATCCGCGGGGCCAGCTCGGCGATGATCGTGCGGACCCGCTCTTCCTCGCGGGTGTTCGCTCCCGCTTCGGGGTCGGTCAGGGGCCGGACGGGCTCGAGATGGGTGACGACGCGAGCCAGCCTGGGCACGGCGTCGCGCAGCTCGGCTTCGAACCGGCTGGCCAGGTCGTGGGCATCGCCGACCCGTTCGGCGTCCCGGATCTCGAGATGGAGGTCGACCGCCAGGCTCCCGTTCTCCTCATGGAAGAGAATGTCGTGGGCGTCCATATGACGCCGGGCGGCCAGCGATCGGACCTGGGCCACCAGATCCTCGTCTCCCTCCATGCTGGGAGCGACGTGAACGATGACGTCGGCTTCCGGCTGCTTGAGAGCCCGGCGGATGGCGGCCTTGGCCAGGTTGGAGATCTCGTGCGTGTGTTCGAAGGCCTCGTGCCGGCTGACATAGACCACCACGTCCACGAAGATCTCCGGGCCGGCCCGCCGGATGCGGGCCCTTTGGACGTCCAGGACGCCGGGCACGTGGGCGGCCCGGACGACGTCCTCCCGCAGCGTGGCGGGGACGCCGTCGAGCAGGTCGGTGATGGTCTTCCTGCCCAATTGGAACGAGACATAGACGACGATGGCCGAGACGCCCAAGGCGGCTATGGCGTCGGCCTTGGCCAGCCAGGGGAGCTTGAAGATCTTGGATGCGCCGACCAGGGCCAGGCCGAGGATGACCACCGAGGACGACCAGACGTCGGTCGAGAAGTGGAGGGCGTCGGCCTCCAGGGCCTGGCTGTGGTGCTTGTCGGCCGCCCGCTTCAGAATCCGGGAGCGGGTCAGGTCGATGACGATCGAGACGGCCATGACCACGAAGGCCCAGACCGAAGCCTCGACGTGGACGTCCTGGAAGAAGAGCCGCCGGACGGCTTCGTAGATGATCCAGATGCAGGTCAGCAGGAGGAGGCCCGTCTCCAGCATGGCCGAGAGGTTCTCGACCTTGCCGTGTCCGTAGGGATGGGTGGAGTCGGCCGGTCGGCTGGAGACGCGGACGGCGACGAGGGTCATGGCCGCCGCCACCAGGTCGAGAGCCGAGTGGGCGGCTTCGGCCAGGATGCCCAGGGAGCCGGTCAGGAGGCCGACCGCGATCTTCATCCCGGTCAGAAAGACGGCGGCGATGACGGACGAGCGCGCCGCGGCGCGCTTTTCCTTGCCGGAATCGATGAGCGCTTGTTCGGCGGCTTGACTCATACGTATCCCGGTTATCTTAAGGCCTTGGGCTTTGTCGAGCAAGAGGCAAGCGATTGCTTTTGGGTCATCGCTCCGCTATAGTGGCTTTCTTCGCATCCCAACCGAAAGGTGTTGTGCATGGCCGCCAAGAAGAACCGGCAGACGCTCTACATCTTCATCGGCATGGCCGTCGGCCTCTTTTTCGGGGCCGTCTTTCCCGAGATCGGAACCAAGTTCCGGCCGCTATCGCTGATCTTCATCCGGCTGATCAAGTCGATCATCGCCCCCCTTATTTTTTCCACCATCGTCGTCGGGATCGCCGGGCACAGCGACCTCAAGTCCGTCGGCCGGATGGGCATCAAGGCCCTGGTCTATTTCGAGGTCATCACCACCATCGCCTTGTTCCTGGGCCTGGGCTTCGTCAACCTGACCCGGCCCGGCGTCGGCGTCCAGCTGGCCTCAGGCGGCGACATGGGCGGCATCACGGCCCAGTCCCGGAACTTCACGGACGTCATCGTCCACGTCTTTCCCCAGAGCTTCTTCCAGGCGGCGGCGGAGGGCGACATCCTTCAAGTCGTCATCTTCAGCGTCATCTTCGCCGCGGGCCTGAGCATGGCCCACCACAAGAAAAAGGTCCTCCTCGACGTCCTGGACAGCGTGGCCGAGACGATGTTCAAGTTCACCGGCATCGTCATGCGCTTCGCCCCCTTCGGCGTCGGCGCGGCCATCGCCGTGGCCGTGGGCAGCAAGGGCCTGGGCGTGCTCGTCCACCTCGGGATGCTCATCCTGACCTTCTACGCCTGCGCCATCACCTTCATCGTCTTCATTTTCGGCGCCGTGATCCTGTTCTTCAAGGTGCCCCTCCGGCTGTTCATCCGGGCCGTCAAGGAGCCCGCCCTGATCGCCTTTTCGACGACGAGCTCCGAGGCGGCCCTGCCCAAGGCCCTCCAGAACATGGAGGCCATGGGCGTGCCGCGGGAAGTGGTGTCCTTCATCCTCCCGACCGGCTATTCCTTCAACCTGGACGGGACGTCGCTTTACCTGTCCCTGGCTTCGGTCTTCGTGGCCCAGGCCGCCGGCGTCCATCTCGGGTTCGGCCAGCAGCTGATCATGGTCTTCACCTTGATGCTCACCAGCAAGGGCGTCGCCGGCGTGCCGCGGGCTTCGCTCGTCATTCTGGCCGGCACCCTGGCTTCCTTCAACCTGCCGCTGGAAGGCGTGGCCATTCTGCTGGGGATCGACGAGCTGGTGGACATGGTCCGGACGACGGTCAATGTCATCGGCAACTGCCTGGCCTCGGTCGTGGTGGCCAAGTGGGAGAAGAAGTTCACGCCCGCCGAGGCGCCGGACTTCGGCTGATCCGGACCCGGCGGGGAAGAGGGGAGCCGGCATGCGCATCGAACGGATCGAGATCCGCCACACCAAGATGGAGCTTGTCTCGGCCTTTGAGACCTCGATGGGCGTGGAGCGCCACGAGGAGCACATCATCGTCCGGGTCGACGGCGACGGGCTCACCGGCTGGGGGGAAAGCGCCGTCGCGCCGGGTCCTTTTTATTCGTACGAAACCGTGGGCACGGCCTGGCACGCCCTGCGGGACTTCCTGATCCCGGCCGTGCTGGGCCGGACCGTGGCCGAGCCAGCCGACGCGGCGGCGCTCTGGTCCCGCGTCCGCGGCCATCGCATGGCCAAGGCCGGGCTGGAGGCCGCCCTCTGGGACGCCCTGGCCAAGGCCCGCGGCCTGTCCCTGGCGCGGATGCTGGGCGGGGTTCGGGACCGCGTTCCGGTCGGCGTCAGCGTCGGCTTGCAGGAGAATCCGGAAGCCCTGGTCCGCAAGGTCGGAGCCTACCTCGAGGAAGGCTACGGCCGGATCAAGATCAAGATCGCCCCGGGCCGAGACGCCGCCCTGGTCAAGGCCGTGCGGGCCGCTTTCGGGCCCGTCCCTCTCCAAGTCGACGCCAACTCCGCCTACAGCCTGGACGACGCGCCGATCTTCGAGGCCCTGGACGGCGCGGGCCTCCTGCTCATCGAACAGCCTTTGAGCCACGAGGACATCTTCGACCACGCCAAGCTGCAAGCGCGGCTCCGCACCCCGATCTGCCTGGACGAGAGCATCCATTCCGCGGCCGACGCCCGGGCCGCCGTGGAGATGAAAAGCTGCCGGGTCATCAACATCAAGCCGGGCCGGGTCGGCGGTCTCCTGGAATCGGCGGCCATCCACGACTATTGCGCCGGCCGGGGGCTCCCCGTCTGGCACGGCGGCATGCTCGAGTCGGGCATCGGCCGGGCGGCCAACGTGGCCCTGGCCTCTCTCCCGAACTTCACTCTGCCCGGCGACATCTCGGCCAGCCGGCGCTACTTCAAGCAGGACATCGTCGAGCCGGAGTTCGTCCTGGGGCCGGGCTCGACCCTGGCCGTGCCTACGGGGCCGGGCATCGGAGTCGAAGTCGTGCCCGACAGACTGGCCCGGGTCACCGAGCGCATCGAGACATTCCGGGCGGAAGCGATTTAATCGATACATTCGCGGCGCCAAACCCCGATTTTAAAATCGGGGTTATAAGCGCCGCTCAGTATTAACCCTACAAAGCCCGGGGTTTCGAACGGGTTTATTTTCCCATCCCCCGAAGATGGAGAGAAACGCGGTTTCCGTCAGATGGAGATGACGACGCCGAGCCGCACCGAGCATCCCGAAAGATCGAGCTTGGCCTGGGTCGGCTTCAGCTCGGAATCCGGCGTCCCATCGTATACCTCGACGGCGGGAAAGCCGCTGGCCGGGATTTCGATGCGATACAGGGTCCCGCTTGTTTTTTCCGTAAAATCGCCGTCGGAGATCGTCAGGGTTCCGGTCAGCTTCCCGCACTTGGCGTAGCGGCCGGTGACTTCGAGCAGCAGCCCGATCGAGCGGGACAATTGATATTCCAGGGCCGCCGCGCCGAAAACACCGAAGCCCGTGCCCGTGGTCTTGTTCTCCCAGGTGACGGAGTAAGTCCCTTCGTCGAGCTCCCAGAAGGTCGAGGCGCGGGCGAAGTGAATCTCCGGTCCTCCCGAAAGGACGACGGCCATCCGGGGCGAAACCGGGATGGTCCCGAAGACTCCGATCCGGAGCGGGATGGAACCGAAGGCCGGCCGGGCGGTCTGGGTCTCGGAATAGTCAAAGGATTGATATTCAAAGAGGATGGCGCTTTCGCGGCTGGCGTTGATGTACCCTATGCCGAGCCCGATCCCCAGGGTGCGCGTGAGGTGATAGATAAAGTCGGCTCCGGCCTCCGGACCGATGCGGGCGGGGCTGAACGTCCCGCTGACCGAGAATCCGGACAGGCCCGCGATAGTATTGTAGTAATCGGTGTACCCTTGCATGCCCTCATTGATGTCCCCGCCCGAAAAAAAATATCCCGGGCCGCCGTAGAGGCGGATGGTGAACCGGCTGAAGTCGCCGGCGGCGGCGGGGGAGGCGAGCCCGAGGGCGGCCAGAACCAAAACGGCCGGAACCGCGGCCGTCGCTTTGCGTCGGATCATGAAACGCTCCTTTCTCATCCTCGGCTCCCATTGTCGGCGTCCGGAGCGGCACCTGTCAAGGCCGGCTTGCAATCGCGCGGCCGAATCAATAAAATGCGTCCTTCGAGGCTGTCATGAAATTCCTTCTCCCCAAAGAACCGGCGTTCTCCGAGAACTTCCAGAAAATGGCCGTCGCCCTGACCGAGATCACGGCCGTCTTCCAGGAATTCGCCCGCGACTTCAAGGATTGCGAAGGCTATTGGCGGAAGACCAAATCCATCGAGCACAAGGCCGACGAAATCGCCCACGGCATCATCAGCCTGATCAACAAGAGCTTCATCACCCCCTTCGACCGGGAAGACATCTACCAGCTCATCCACGAGTTCGACGACATCATCGACCTCATCGAAAACACCGTCCACAACATCTATCTCTACGACGTCTGCGACAAGAAGCCCTTCATCGACGAGTTCGCCCATCTCGTCGGCCGGGCCACCCTGGCCCTCAACCGGCTGGTGGCCGAGGTCTTCCGCCAGCAGAAGTACACCGAGCCGATGTGGAAGCTGATCCGGGAGCTGCACGACCTGGAGGACGAGGGCGACATGGTCTACCAGCGCTCCCTCCGGCTCCTCTTCCAGGAGGAAAAGGACCCCATCGCGGTCATCAAGTGGAAGGACATCCTGGGGACGCTCGAGCACATCATGGATGTCTTCCAGAACATGAGCAACACCATCGAGGGGATCGTGGTCAAGGGCAGTTAGCCATGACCTTCGGCTTCGGGCTTGTCGTCTTCATCATCGCCGTAGCCCTGGCTTTCGACTTCACCAACGGCATGCACGACGCGGCCAACTCCGTGGCCACCATCGTCTCGACCCGGGTCCTGTCCCCCAAGCGGGCCGTCATCTGGGCCGCCTTCTTCAATTTCGTGGCTTTCCTGATCTTCGGCACGGCCGTGGCCAAGACCATCGGCAGCGGGTTGGTCGACATCTCCATCGTCGACCCGGTGATGATCCTGTGCGGCCTGTTGGGCGCCATCGCTTGGAACCTCCTGACCTGGTGGTGGGGCCTGCCCTCCAGCTCGTCCCATTCCCTGATGGGCGGCTACCTGGGCGCGGCCGTGGCCAAGGCCGGCTTCGGAGTGGTCATCGTTTCCGGCTGGATCAAGATCGCCGTTTTCATCGTCCTGGCGCCCATGATCGGCATGGTCCTGGGATTCATCCTGGAAATCCTGATGACCTGGGTCATGCATCGCCAGCCGCTGGCGGTCGTCAACGTCTGGTCCAAGCGGATGCAGTTTCTCTCGGCGGCCCTTTACAGCTTAGGCCACGGCGGCAACGACGCCCAGAAAACCATGGGCATCATCGCCAGCTTGATCTATTCGTCGGGCCACATGAAGGAGTTTCACATCCCGCTCTGGATCGTCCTGTCGGCTCATACCGCCATCGCCATGGGGACGCTCTCGGGCGGCTGGCGGATCGTCAAGACCATGGGCCAGGGGATCGTCAAGCTGCGTCCCCTCGACGGCTTCTGCGCCGAGACGGCCAGCGCGGTCTCGATCTTCACCGCCACCCACCTGGGCGTTCCCGTCTCTACGACCCACGTCATCACCGGGGCGGTGGCCGGCGTGGGCGCGGCCAAGAACGCGGCCGCCGTCAAGTGGCAAGTCACTTTTAAAATCATCTGGGGCTGGATCTTCACCATCCCCGTCGCGGCCATGATCGGTGCCGTCCTCTACAAGGCCATTTCGCTCGCAGCCGGGCTCTGATCTTGCCCGTCCGGCCTCTCCTTCTCCCGCCGCCGATACATGCGCGGCGTCCAACCCCGATTTTCAAATCGGGATTATAAGCGCCGCTCGGTATCAACCCTGCAAAGCCCGGGGCATCGAACGGGTTTATTGAATTCCCCCGCGGACTGCGATAGATTGGCTCCTGATCTTCCGGAGGTACCCATGTCCCGTTCGATCGTCCTGGCCGGATGCGCGGCCATCCTTCTGACCGCGGGCCTCGCCCTCGCCGGAGCCGAGACGTTCCGCCCGCCGTCCGTCCCCCTCATCACCCACGATCCCTATTTCAGCATCTGGTCGGCCGCCGACAGGCTGACCGACGAATGGCCCAAGCACTGGACCGGCCGCACGCAGGCCCTGTCCGCGCTGGTCCGGATCGACGGCCGGCCCTACCGCGTCATCGGCCCGTCCCCGGGCGCCGTCCCGGCTTTGAACCAGACGGGGCTGGAGATATTCCCGACCCGTACGGCCTATACCTTCCGCGACGCAGGGATCGAGCTGACCGCTGATTTCCTGTCGCCTCTGCTGGCCGGAGACCTGGATATCCTGTCCCGGCCCGCGAGCTATGTGACGTTCACCGTTCGGGCCACGGACGGACGCCCGCACGATGTGGCCATCTATTTCGACGCCTCGAGCGAGATCGCGGTCGACCAGACGTCGCAAAGCGTCGTCTGGTCGCGCCTGCGGCTGGACGGCCTGGAGGCGCTGGCCATCGGAACCCGCGACCAGCCGGTGCTGGCCCGCAAGGGCGACGATCTGCGGATCGACTGGGGCTATTTCTATCTGGGCGTCCCGGACGGTTCGGGCGTTCAGACGCGCCTGGCTTTGGCGGATGTCTCGCGCGGCGCCTTCCTGGACGGCGGCCGCCTGCCGGTCCGTGATGAAACGGCCATGCCGCGTCCGGTCCGCGACGGCTATCCCGTGGCCGCCGCCGCCTTCGATCTGGGCTCCGTCGCGGCCGCTCCCGTCTCCCGCCGGGTCATCCTGGCCTATGACGACCAGTTCTCGATCGAGTACTTCTTCCGCAAGCTGCGGCCGTACTGGCGGCGCGGCGGCTGGCAGGCCTCGGATCTTCTGGAGGCCGCCAACCGCGAATACGGCGCCCTCGTCGAGCGCTGCCGCCGCTTCGACACCGAGCTCATGGCCGACCTGACCGCCTCGGGCGGGCCCAAGTACGCCCTTCTCGGAGCTCTGTCCTACCGGCAGTCGCTGGCCGCCCATAAGCTGGCCGCCGATATCGACGGCACGCCCCTCTTCTTCGCCAAGGAGAACTTCAGCAACGGCTGCATTTCGACCGTCGACGTCATCTATCCCGCGGCGCCGATGTACCTTCTCTTCAATCCCGCCCTGGTGCGGGCCATGCTGACGCCCGTCTTCGAGTACAGCCGGCTCGGGGAATGGAAGTTCCCCTTCGCCCCCCATGACGTGGGAACGTATCCGCTGGCCAACGGCCAGGTCTACGGCGGCGGCGCCAAGACCGAGGAGGATCAGATGCCGGTCGAGGAGAGCGGCAACATGATCCTGCTGGCGGCCGCCCTGGCCAAGGCCGAGGGCACGCCCGCCTATGCCCTGCGCTACTGGGACAAGATCAAGACCTGGGCCGAATATCTCAAGGCCAAGGGCCTCGACCCGGAGAACCAGCTCTGCACGGACGACTTCGCCGGGCACCTGGCCCACAACGCCAACCTGTCGCTCAAGGCCATCCTGGCCCTGCGGGCCTACGCCGACCTGTGCGAGAAGACCGGCAAAAAGGCGGAGGCGGCCTCGTTCAAGGCCCTGGCCGGAAGCTTCGCCTCCCAGTGGGTGAAAATGGCCGACGACGGCGATCACTACCGCCTGGCCTTCGACAAGCCCGGCACCTGGAGCCAGAAGTACAACCTGGTCTGGGATAAGCTGCTCGGCTACAACCTCTTCCCGGCCGAGGTGTCCCGCAAGGAGTTGGCCTACTACCGCAAGGTCCAGGCGCCCTACGGCCTGCCCCTCGACAACCGCAAGGAATACACCAAGCTCGACTGGATCTTCTGGACGGCGACCATGGCCGCCACACCCGGCGAGTTCGCCGGCTTCCTGGATCCCGTATATAGTTGGGTGAACACCACGGCCGACCGGGTGCCGCTGACGGATTGGTATTGGACCAACACAGGCCGCAAGGCCGGATTCCAGGCCAGGTCCGTCGTCGGCGGCGTCCTGATCAAGATGCTGGCCGATCCGGCCCTGGCGGCCAAATGGGCCGGCAAGGCTGGAAAATAGCGGACGAAGGCCCGCCGAGGAGAAATATTCCATGATACGCAAAGCACTCGTCATCGTCGCGGCCGCGGCCGCTCTGGCCGGCTGCTCCAAGCCCCCGGCCGAAACGCCGGTCGACACGACAACCGCCGCGGTTGCATCCGGAGGCGCCATGTTCAAGGACGACGTCGAATTTCTCAAGGCCCATACCAAGGTCGAAGTTCTGACCGACGCGACGGGGCAGGCCCAGGTCGCGGTCAATCCCGACCTGCAGGGCCGGGTCATGACCAGCACGGCCGGCGGCCCCGGGGGGCCGAGCTTCGGCTGGATCAACCGGGCCGTCCTGGCCTCGGGCGAGAACAGCCTCCACATGAACGCCTTCGGGGGAGAGGACCGCTTCTGGCTGGGTCCGGAGGGCGGCCAGTTCTCGATCTTCTTCAAGAAGGGCGATTCTTTCGACCTCGATCACTGGTTCACCCCGCCTCCGATCAACGTGGGGACCTTCCCGGTGACCGAGAAGAGCGCGGACCGGATCGTCTTCCGGGCCCCGATGAAGCTTCAGAACTACTCGGGCACGGCTTTCGATCTTGAGGTCGTCCGCGCCGTGAACCTCCTCAAGAAGGAGGACCTCGCGGCCCTGGGGCTGGATGTCCCGGCCGGGGTTTCCTGGGTGGCCTTCGAATCGGCCAACGAGATCACCAACACGGGGAAGGCGGCCTGGATCAAGGATACCGGCCTGCTGTCGATCTGGATCCTGGGCATGTTCACGCCTTCGCCCGCGATGACCATTGTGGCGCCCTTCCGGGCCGGCGCGGAGAGCGAACTCGGCACGATCGTCAACGACGCCTACTTCGGCAAAGTCCCGGCCGACCGCCTGGTCGTGGACCCGGACCGGAGCGTCATCTACTTCAAGGGCGACGGCGTCTACCGGAGCAAGATCGGTTTGACGCCGCGGCGGGCGGCCGAGTTCATCGGCAGCTATGACGCGGCCGGCCGGGTTCTGACCCTGGTCAAGACAACGGTCGATCCGGCGGGCGATTACGTCAACTCGATGTGGGAGATCCAGAAGGAGCCGTTCCGCGGCGACGCGGTCAACTCCTACAACGACGGCCCTTCCGCCCCGGGCGCCAAGCCGCTCGGCCCCTTCTACGAGCTGGAGACGTCTTCGCCGGCGGCGGCCCTGGCTCCCGGAGCCAAGCTCGCCCATCGCCACGTGACGATGCACTTCCAGGGCGACGAAGCGGCGCTGGACGGGATCGCCCGCAAGGCGCTGGGAGTCGGCCTGGACGCGATCAAGGCCGCGTTCGGAAAATAAGCCCATCCCCCGAAACGGGAGCCAAGCCGATTTAAAGCTTGGCGATACGGGCCAGGGATTTTCCGAAGCGGGCGATCTCGTCCCGGGTGTTGTAGTGGACCGCGCCGACGCGGACCATGCCCCCTTGCTCCTCGACGCCCAGCCGCCGGGTGACTTCCAGGGCGTAGTAGTTGCCGTCCCAGACGAAGAGACCGTCCTTGTCCATCTCCTCGGCGATCCGGCGCGGCGTCAGGTTCGGCAGGCGGAAGGCGAAGGTGGGGACCCGTTCGTTGAACCGGGCCGGATCGGTCAGGCCGTAGATCGTCGCGGCCGGCGTATCCTGCAGCGCCTTGAGCAGAGCCAGGGAGAGATCGTTCTCGTGGGGCCGAATCGCCGCGCAAGCCTGCTTGTAGACGAGGGCCCGGCCTTGGTAGCGTCCGGACAACCCGGCCGTCTCGTCCCGGCCGAATTCGCGGCCCAGCCACTCGAAGTACTCCAGCGTCCCCGCCAGCCCGGCGATGGCTTCATGGTTCTGGGTTCCCGTCTCAAACTTGGTCGGCAGATCGTCCGAAGCCGGGCGGACCTTGTAGGCGAAGAGATCGTCCAGGAGCTCGCGCCGGCCGTAGAGCACGCCCATGTGCGGGCCGAAGAACTTGTAGGGGGAGCAGGCCAGGAAATCAAAGCCGCCGGCCCGGACGTCGATCGGCCCGTGCGGCGCGTAGTGTACGGCGTCGACGAAGACGAGCGCTCCGGCCCGGTGGGCGAGCTCGGTCAGCCGGATGGCCGGGTTGACGGTTCCCAGGGCGTTGGAGGCGAGGCCGAAGGCGACGAGCTTGGGCTTGCTCTCCAGGGCCCGCTCGAACGAGGCGAGGTCCAGCGTCCCGTCCTGGGGGTTAAAATCCACCCATTCGACGCGGCAGCCGCGATCCTCGGCCAGCAGGAGCCAGGGCGAGATGTTGGCGTCGTGGTCGAGCCGGGTGACGACGATCGTGTCGCCGGGCTGGAGCCGCCGGGCCAGGGAGCGGGCCAGGTGGAACGTCAGGGTGGTCATGTTCGCCCCGAACAGGATTTCCTCGGGGCCGGCGGCGTTCAGGAAGTCGGCCATGGCCGCCCGTGTCCGGGCGATCATCTCATCCGAGGCGCGGCTGGTCGCGAAGACGCCGTCATGATTGGCGTTGTTTTCGATCAGGTACTCCAGGACGCGATCCAGGGCGTGTTTGGCGACCTGGGTGCCGCCGGGATTGTCGAGGTAGACCTCGGGCCTTTGCAGGGCCGGGAACTGATGACGGATCTTGATCGGGTCGAGGGACATGAGCGGCTCCTTTTCCTTCCGTCCCCATCGACGCCTCGCTTCGGGCCGGGGATCGGATCAGGGCTTGCGGCCGAGGACGCCCCGTTCCATCTCGCGGTTGAGGAGGAACTGCTCGAGGCAGGCTTCGATCTGGACGGCCGTCTTTTCATAGGCATCGATCCCATATCCGCAGGGATCGGGAATCTCCCAACCGTAGAGCTTGTCCTTCGGGATTTGGGGCATCTCCGACAGGCGCCAGAAGACGCTCGAGTCCATGGCGATAATATAGTCGAAATCCTGCGGCTGGGCGTCGAGGACGTTGCGGGGAACGTGCCCGGACATGTCCTGTCCCGTCACGCGCTTGATGACCTGGAGCGCTTCCGGGAACATCCGTCCCGCCGCCGGCTGGACCCCCGCGCTGGCGGCTTCGATGGCCGGCGCGTGCCCGTGCCGGGTCAGCGCCACGGCCAGCGGACTGCGGCAGAGGTTGGCCAGGCAGACGAACAGGATCTTGACGGGTTGGATGGCGGTTGCGGGGCTCATGAGTTCCCCGCATTTATATCCGGGAGACGTCCGTTCGTCAAGAAGGACTTGGGGGATGGGGGTTCGCTCTGGCGGAAATTTTTACGCCGTGGAGTCTCGTTTTTCTCGGCGGCTCGGAACTCGCGTCCCGCATCTATGCGACGGTCGTTGTACGGTCCGCTCATACATCCTCGCCGGCCGGCCTCTTTCCGGGCCGGCTACCCTCGACACCTGCCGGAGCCGTATGACAATTCCTCCCCTGTTCCAGGGGAGGCAGGAGGGGTAATACCTATAAAAAGAATCGGAATGCGGCTCCGCTCAGGCGAAATTTCCGCCCTCGCGACGAAGAGCGAAACGCTGATCGTTACGAGGGCTGCGAAGCGACCGCATCGGCGCTTACCCCCAACCCCCCTCGCCCTAGTTAAAACGACTCTGTTTAAGACACCGGATTGACCGGGAGGACGAAACGGCCGATATTAGGAGCATGAAAACAATCCTGCTCGTGACTGCGGTTCTCCTGGCCGGAATGGCGGCCGCGTCCCGGATTCCCGGGGACAAACCCTTGGCCGTCGTCCCTTCCGTCGACCTACAGAGGTACCTTGGCGTCTGGTACGAAATCGCCTCCTTTCCCCAGAAATTCCAGAAGGGTTGTCATTGCACCAAGGCCGAATACTCCATGAACGACAAGGGCTATGTCAGGGTCGTCAACTCTTGCCGCCGGGGAGCCGCGGGAGGCGAGCTCAAGACCGCCGTGGGCAAAGCCTTCGTGGTCGCGGGATCCCATAACGCCAAGCTCAAGGTCCAGTTCTTCTGGCCGTTCCGGGGCGACTATTGGATCATCGACCTGGCGCCCGACTACAGCTACGCCGTGGTCGGGGACCCCAGCCGGAAATACCTTTGGATCCTGGCCCGTACCCCCAAGATGGCGGAACCCCTGTATCGGGAAATCGTGGCCCGGACGGCGGCGAAGGGATTCGACATCGGCAAGCTCGTCCGCATGGATCAGTCCTGCGCCGGGGAATGATCGGCGGCGCGGCGGGGAAGGCCATCGTCCCTGGCCTGAGACAATTGTCACCCGGAGGGGGCGGCGGCGGGTTTCCGCCGGGTTTATTCCCCGAGAGGGGACTCCGGCACGATTCTTGCCATAGGTTGTTTGTCTGGGTATGGGACAAATGCTAAGATAGACGAGATCCTGGAATCGCCGTTGCAAGGAGAAGGGTTCATGAAAGCCATAAAATGGGTTCTCTTATTGGCGGTCGGTTTCTCCCTGTTCGGATGCGGGGCGAGCATGCTGCCGAGCAAGGATTCCTGGTACGCCCAGCATTACTTCATCATGCAGAAATTCGAGCGGGACACCTATCGCGGCCTGTCCGATAACGGCCGCTTGGAGTTCCAGAAGGTCTTCTGGGCCGAGCGATCCCCGGCGGCCAAGGCCGAGTTCGACAAACGCGTCGCCTACTGCGAAGAGGCTTTCCGGCGGGAAAACGCCAAGCAGCCCTGGAACACCGACCGGGCCCGCATTTATCTCCTGAACGGAAAACCGGCCTCCGTCGAGTACACCCAGAACGACAATTGGGCCTCGCAGTCCGCCGTCGGGGCGATCGCGTCCGGCGCGGGGGGAGTCAACGATCGGTCAGGCGAGGACATCCAGGCCAACACCCTGGAAGTCTGGTCTTATCCCTTTGAGCAGTATGTCATCGTCTACGGCTTCAATTTCCAGCCCCCCAACAAATGGAAGGCCATAACCATGTCCGCGCAAGGATCGCGATTCATCGGCGAGATGGAGACGACCAGCCGGACGAGCACTTGGGGGCCGAAAGACCCCGACGGCTACGCGCGCAAGCTGGAGGAGCTCAAGACCATTCTTTAGCGCGGATTGACACGCCGTCCGTCCTTCCTCAATAATAGGCCCTCTTATCAAGGAGGACCGTATGAGCTCGAACGTCCGTTCCCGCGTCCCGATCCGCGTTCTATCCCTCGGCCTGTTGCTTCTTCTCGCCGGCTTGGCCGGCGCTTCCGCCGTCCAAGCGCCCGCGAAGACGGCTTCGCCCTGGGCCAAGCCCTGGCCGGCCGAGTTCGACGGCTGCACCAGCATCATGGTCGGCCGCCTGGCTTCGACCGACGGCTCGGTCATGACCGCCCACACCTGTGACGGTCCCTACCGCCAGTGGGTGACCATCGTGCCCCACGCCAAGTACCCCGCCGGCGCCAAGACCAAGATCTACTCCGGCCTGATGCACACCGAGACCCCGGTCGAGATGCGCAACGTCAAGGTGACCGGCGAGATTCCCCAAGCGGCCGAAACCTATGCTTTCATGAACACGGCCTACCCGTGCATGAACGAGGCCGGCCTGGCCATCGGCGAGACGACCATCGGCGGCCGCCGGGAGCTCTACAATCCCGAGGGCCAGCTCATGATCGAGGAGATCGAGCGGCTCATCCTGGAGCGCTGCAAGACCGCCCGTGAGGCCATCAAGCTGGCCGGCGAGCTGATCAAGACCTACGGCTACGGCGACTTCGGCGAGTGCATCACCATCGCCGACGCCAAGGAAGTTTGGCACCTCGAGATCTTCGGCGAGGGCCCCCTGCAGAAGGGCGGCGTCTGGGCGGCCGTCCGCATCCCGGACGACCACGTCGGGATTTCGGCCAACATCCCCCGCATCAGCGAAGTCGATCCCAAGAATCCCGATCGCTACATGGCCTCGGAGAACGTCTTCAAGCTGGCCGAGGAGATGGGCTGGTACGACCCCGCCAAGGGTGAGCCGTTCAAGTTCTGGAAGGCCTACAGCGGAATGCGGCCGTATTCCATCCGCGATTTCTACGTCCTGAGCACCTTGGCCCCTTCGCTGGGGCTCAAGATGGACCTGCCCGAGCTGCCCTTTTCGGTCAAGTCGGAAAAGAAGCTGTCCGTGAGCGACGTTCTCAAGTACTACCGCGAGACCTACGCCGGCACGGAATGGGATCCGACCAAGAACTTGATGATCCCGCGGCGCCAGATGATGGGCCGCCCCGGCGGCGGACCTCCGCCCGCCGCGGGCGCCAAGCCGGGCAACCCGCCGCAGGGCGCCCCGCAGACTCCGGCTCCGGCTCAGGCGCCCGAGATGGTCAAGAGCCCCCTGGCCCAGCCGTTCCTTTCGGGCGACCTGATCCAGCTCGTGAACGCCCTCAAGCCGGGGACGATCGTCAATCAGAGAGCCATCGCCATCAGCGGCTGCTCCTACGCCACCGTCCTGCAGTGCCGGTCCAACCTGCCGCCGGCCATCGGCACCGTCTGCTGGTTCGCCTTCGACAATCCGGGCTTGAGCCCGCGCATCCCGATCTACGCCGGGGTCACGACGCTCCCGCCGAGCTTCGCCATTTGCGGCCAGTGGCGCTACCGGATGGATTCGGCGACCTGGATGTTCCGCCGCACCAACCGCCTGGCCACGATCAAGTGGGGAGCGACCCAGAAGATCATGGAGGACAATCTGGCCGCTTTCGAGAAGAAGGCGCTGCTCGAGATGCCGGTCGTGGAGAAGACCTACCTGGATATGCTGGCATCCAAGACGCCGGAAAAGCTGCCTTTCACTCCGGCCGAGTATCTGACCCAATACTGCAACGACTTCGCCCACGCGGCCATGAGCAAGTCCATCGAGCTGGGCGACCAGTTCATGTTCCTGCTCCGCGGCGGGCTGTAAGCCGCGGCGGCGTTCATCCCGTCCTCATCCCCTCCGCCTCAGGAGGGGATGAGGGCGTTTTTTTTGGATCTTCTCCCATCTCCGGGGATAGCGTCCCGGGGTACCGTCCCGGCCAGGCTTGGCGCGGTCCTCGTCAGGACGAATTCCTATTCGGTCCTCGCGAGGGCTGCTCGGTTGAGCCTGCACTTATGTCTTTCTTGGACCGGCGAATCTCCGGCTCGATCTCGCCCTGGATTTCCATCAAGGTACTGGCGTCACGGGCTCAACCATCGCTTTTCAGCACCGTCGCCCCCGACGGTGTACCCCGGCCCGCTTGGCTCCCCGGAGATGGGAGATGAACCTTTTTGCCCCCGGGTTCAGAACAGGTCGATGTTGGCGACCCGGCCGTCGAAGCGGTTCACTTGGCAGCGGAAGTGCTCGCGCACGCGGACGCGCCGGGACCGATCAAACGTCACCGTTCCGATGACCTCGGCGTCCGTCCGGCCGACCGCCCGGATGCGCACGGACGAAGTCCGGGGCACGGCCTCGCGGCCGTGGCGCCGGATGACGAAGTCGCAAACGGCTTGGTTGGCCGCGTTCCGGATTTCGTAGGAGGACAGTCCCGGGCCGGCCGGGCCGGGGGGATATCCGGGGCCGGGGGGAGGGACGAAGCATGCGGCCGCGGCCAGGACGAGGAAAAGAAGCATCCACTTTTTCGTCATCGATCATCCTCCTGCAAGGATTCTCCGAAGCCTTCTGACAGCCCCATGAGATGATGATGAGGGGGGAGCGGGGTTTTGTCAACCGTCTGGACCCGGCCTTGATATCCGCACCATCCGAAATCGAGCCTCGACGAGGTTTTCGCCGCGGTTTGGCTGAGCGGCCGTTGACGTCCGGCCCCTGCCGTGCTACCTTTCCTCTTCGATTCAAGGAGGCGCATCATGGCCAAGTTCGAAGGCATCCACTGGGCCGACAGGCAATTACGCTTTCTCCTGACGGACAAGTCCGTCGCGGTTCTGCCCGAAGATGCGCCGGTCGCGGCCTGTTCGCGGTCGACGAACTACGCCGTCTTCCTGGCTTTCGAGGGCATCCGCTTCTTCTGCCGGAAAAACCAAGCCGGCCGGCTCGAAGTGGTCTTCCTGAACTGGGATCAAAACCTCGAGCGCTTCCGGCGCGGCATGGCCTTCAACCTCGCGGCGGACCAGACGGCTCTTGTTCCGACCCGGGAGGAGCTGGAGGATCTGATCGTCCGGCGCTACTTCGGGAATCCGGCCATGCGCCCGTTCCTGGAGGAGATGGCGGCCTTGAAAGCGCAGGGTTACCTGCGTCCGTTTACGGTGGACGAGGAGCAGTCGATTGGGGTCACCTTCCCCAACCAGCCGGCCATCCGGATGCTGGCCAACCGGTACGACCGCTACATGGGCGAGCCGTTCGAGGGAGTCGTCATCCCCAACCTGGTCCGGGCGGTCGGGCTCAACGGCACCGGCTGCCTCAAGCTCGGCATCAACTACGTGGTCAGCATCAAGGCCATCGACGCGGCCCGGCGGGTTCATCCGGGCGCGGTCTCGGCGCTCTTCCTGGA
>JAQULS010000008.1:0-5590 GCA_028749235.1 Acidobacteriota bacterium
CGAGCCGCGCAGGGTCGCCGTTCCGCCCCGGAGAGACAGCGAGACCGGCCAGAAAAGATGTCCGGCGGCCGCGTCCGTCTCGCCCGCATATCGGTAATGGGCCGACCAGCGGCCGGAGTCGAGTACTGCGGCATCCGCCTTGTCGGCGAATGCGGTCGCATGCCCGAACGGATGCTCGGGCGGCACCCGCAGCGGGTTGGGTGACAGGACGTAGGCGTAGCCCAGGACGATCTCCGATGCTTCGGGCAGAGACCCGGTCTCCCCGTCCGCGCCGGCGCGAAAGTCGCCGCCCGGCAACAGGCCCCGCAGCAAATCCAGCCGGACGAGCTCCCGGCCTCGCGGATCCCGCAGCGAAAGGTAGAGATCCGCGACCGGCTCGCCCGTGTCGGGGCCGAGCCGCCCGGACGCCTCCGCCCGGATCTTCCATGTCCCGCCGGCCGTCTTCTCCAGGTCGACGTCGGCGGCGAAGCGCTCGAAGTGGCCGGGGAATCGGACGTCCGGCGTCGCCGGCAAGCGGTAGATCTTGATCGTCGGATTGTGCAGGTCGATCAGGTCCTCGTCGTAGGCCGGGCGGAACGTCTTGATCAGCGTGGCGCTGCTGTCGAGATCGGCGTAGAAGACGGCCCGGCCCGGAAACTCGGCCGCATAGTCCGTATAGCGGGCGTAGTCGATGTCGTTGATGATGACGAAGCGGATGCCCTGGCGGACCAGGTGGTCGACGTCGACGTCGCTCAGGGAATGGCGGTAGAACGTGGCGTACCGTTCGCGGGAGATGGGTGGATCGTACTCCTCGATGGCCACCTTCTCGCCGGCCGGGATGTTCCAATGGACCCAGTCGCGGGCCGTGGTGCGCGTGTCTTCGCCGGCGATCGAATGATCGTACCGGGCCGCCTTCACGGCCGAGGGGGCCGCCGCGACGAGAGAGACGAGCAGGACGAAGACTCCGGCCGGAAGAAGCGGGAGCGTCTTCCGGCTCCGGATCCGGCCCCACAGGGCGGCGGCCCAGATCCCGGCCTGCTCGGCGCCCAGACCGGCCAGCAGGGCGAAGAACGGCGCCATCGGCAGAAGATAGCGGGTCGCGTAGGCCTTCCACAGGCAGATCATGGCGAACTGGATGATCGGGTAGGACAACAGGATCCAGTCCTTGCCCCGGCGCCGGACAAACGCCAGGCCGGTTCCGAAAAAGGCGAAGTACTGGACCCAAAGGCCCAGGTTGTCGCGGAAACCGTACTGGAAATAAAACAGCCAGGCCGGCTCTTTGATCGAAGATCCGGAGTGACCCTGGACCATCAGGTGGTTGGCCTGCCAGCGGAAGTCGTTGAGGAAGCGGGGAAAGTCGAGAACGGCGTAGGGACAGCCGGCGACGAAGGTCGCCAGGAAGACGAAGCCGCACAGGTAGAGCCGCCAATCCAGAATGATCTTCTTCTTGGGCAGGCCGTTTTCGAGGATGCGGGCGACGTGGGCGACGAAGATCGGAATGGCCATCATGTGGCCGGCGTACTTCATGGCCATGGCCGCGCCGGCGGTCAGGCCGGCCAGGAGGTAATATCGGGTCCGGCCCGTTTGATAGATCCGCCAGGCCAGGTAGAAGGTCAGGACGAGCAGGAACAGGGTCGGGCCGTCCGGCAGCATGGCGTGCGAGATCTTGATGTGTTCGAGGGAAAAGGCCATGAACAGCCCGGCCGCCGCCCCGACCCGGAAGCCGAACATCCGCAGACCGATGAGATAGATGAGCAGCACGGTGGCCACACCCAGGACGGCCGAGAGGCCGCGGCCGATGAGATAGAACGGCGTCGGATCCTTGACCAGTGCGGTGATCATTGTTTCGGTGGAGTCAAAACCGCCGACCCATTGATAGGCCTTCCACATTCCGGCCAGGAGGTACATGTGCAGCGTGCCGACATGGAAGAAGTGCGGGTTGAGATCGCCCCGCAGGAACTCGACCGAGATCTGGGCGAAGCGGTTCTCGTCGATGTGGTAGGTGTTCGGCAGGCCCCAGCCCAGGCCCCAGAAGCGGGTGGCCGCGGCCAGGACGAGGAGCAGCACGAGAACGGTCCGGCGGGCGCAACGGGGCGACATCGGCTATTTCCCGAACAGGGACAGGGCGTTCGAGGCCAGGACCTGGAGCCCCCGGAGGGAACGGACTTCAAAGAGCTTGCGGGCGATATAGGACGGTCGCAGGTAGAAGGACCGCATGGCCTTCTGCCGCAAGCCCCAGATCTCCTCCTTGCTCAAGCCGCCCGTCTCGAGGACGGGGTACTCCGAGCTGTCCCACAGGCTGGCCGCGGCCGGAATCCAGCCCTTAGCCACGGCTTCCTCCCGCAGGCGCGTGCCCAGGTCGGGGGTGGCGACCGAGAAGGAGGCGATGTCGAGCCGCAGGCTGCGGGCCAGGGCGATCGTCTGCTCGGCCGAGGCCCGGGTTTCGCCCGGCAGACCGAGGATGAAGTAGCCCAGGACCTTGATCTTGTGGTCGTTCAGGCGGGCCACCTTGGCCCGGACCTCCTCGACCGTGATCATCTTGGAGTATTTTTTCAACATTTCGTTGTCGCCGCTCTCGATGCCCACCGAGACGGTGTGGCAGCCGGCCTTCTTCATCCAGGCCATCTTGTCCTCGTCCAGGGCATGGAGGTCGGCGTTGCAGCTCCAGGTCAGATCGAGGCCGGCCTCGATCATGCCCCGGCAGATCTCGATGACCCGCCGGGTGTTGATGGTGAAGGTCGGGTCCTGGAACAGGATCTCCCTGACTCCGAGCCCGGCCAGGGCCCGCAGTTCTTCCAGGACGTTGTCCACGGTTCGGACCTTGTAGCCGAAGGCGCCCGCGGTGCAGAACCCGCAGTTGTAGGGGCAGCCGAGCGAGGTGACGACGACGGTGAAGGGAAAACGGCGGGCGATGGGCAGGCGGTAGCGGCGGAAGGGGAACAGCTCGTGGCGGGGCACGGGATAGGCGAATTCGCGGGCTTTCGAGAGGGGGCCTTCGACGAGGCCGGCCGGCGTCCGGACGATCATCCCGGTCAGGGGCGGCGCGGCTCCCGCCAGCCAGGCGGCCAGGCCGCTGTCGCTGAAGTCGAGCAGGACGGCGTCCAGGACGGCGTTCTTTTCCAGAAGCTCGCGGCCGATGAACTTCATGATCCCGGCGCTGGCGGCGATCTTGAGGTCCGGGCGGGCGGCCCGGATGCCGGCCATCAAGGCCAGGTCGTTCTTGATCGTCGCCGTTCCCGTGGTGAAGACGACGGCGGCCAGGCTAGGGTCAGCGACCGCGGCCATGACGTCCTCCGGCGTTTGCCTGGGAACGATGGCGTCCAGAACGCGGACCTCGAAGTCCCGGCTCAAGATCCCGCTCAGGGCCAGGAGGTCCTGCGGCGGCCAGTAGTAGCTGGCCTTGGAGGAGAAGCTGCAGTAGTAGTCCCGGATGTAGAGCTTGTCGCCGGGCGGATTCAGCAGGAGGACGGTCGGTTTGGACATCGGGCGCGTCCGCTCCGTATCGGCTTTTTCGGCCTCACCGGGCAAGAAGGACTTCCTTGGTCAGGACGTAGGTCGGCGTCGAGAGCTCGGCGTAATAAAGGCCGGCCGGCAGGACTCGGCCCTGGGTGTTGCGACCGTCCCAGGTCCGCTCATAGAAGCCGGGCAACTGGGGCTCGTCGACGATGATCCGCTGTATCCGCCCGGCGGCGTCGTAGATTCTGAGCGCCGTCTTGCTCAGCCAGGGCGTGAAGTAGCGCAATTGAACGCCGCCGGTCGGCCGGGATTGGACCTCCAGGTTCATGTTGTCCTGGTTGACGGTCATGGGAATGCGGCCGCCGGGGGGGGTGGGCGTTGAATCGTCGCGCCGGGGGCCGAAGGCCAGCCCGATCTGCGACTTCAGCGTGGTGTTGCGGCCGGTGAACCACATCCGGTCGACCGCGGCCGCCGGCCGGTCCTCCTCGCCCTCGGCCCAGAAGACCCGGGAGCGATAAATCTGGAAGCTGTCCCAGGCGCCGGGCACGGAGGAGGTGACCAGGATCGGGTTGCCGGCGTCCCGCGTCCAAACCAGGCCGTCGGGGGAGGTGGCGTGTCCGATCCAGGAAATGCCGGCTTCCCGCCGCCAGCCCCGGTAGTACATGTGGTAGAGCCGGCCGTCGTAGTGGACGTCGGGCGTATCGACGCTGTATCCGTCCCAGGGCAGGGGGCTGCCTTCGGCCGGCGAAAGGATCGGATTGCCCGCGTACTTGGTCCAATGGATGCCGTCGGGCGACTCGGCGTAGCCGACATGGGAGATGTCCGTGTCCAAGTCGATGCCGCCGAACCACATCTTGTAGACGCCGTTGACCTTGAGGAGCGTCTGGCCCTCGATCGTCGTCCCCTCCCAGGGCTCGGTGGTCCGCATGACCGGATTTCCGGCATACTTGGTCCAGTGGGCGCCGTCGGGGGAGGTGGCGTAGCCGATGGCGAAGACGCCGGCCGAGCTTCCGCCCAGGTACCACATCTTGAAAACGCCCTCTTCTTTGTCGAAAAGGACGTGCTGGCAGATCATGATGGAATTGTCCCACTCCCCGGCCGCGCCGAGCCTGAGGACGGGGTTGTCCGGGTGCCGGGTCCAGTGGATGCCGTCGCTCGAAGTGGCCAGGCCTTGCTGGGCGTTGAGGCCCTGCGGCGTGCCGCTATACCACATGTAATAGGTGCCGTCGTGATAGAGGACGGTCTGGCAGTCGGAGCTGATGCTTTCCCAGGAACCGCTGGCGCCGGGCTTGAAAATCGGGTTGTCGTAGTACTTGATCCAGCGCTGGAGCTCGGGCGTGATCAACTCCGGGATCAGCAGGCTCTGCTTCTTGAGCTCGGCCTGGACGCGCTGGAACTCCACCCGGGCCTTCTCGATCGGCATGAAGCGGTAGCGGAGGATGCCGTGGCAGGAGTAGGCGTCCGGCAGGACGAGAAAGGCGACGGCGAGGGCGGCGGCCGCGAACGTCAGAATCCGGATCGGCGTCTTCATGTCTGTTCTCCGCTTTGGTTTTTTCTTCAGCGCCTCAAGGCCGCTCCGCCGCGGCGGGCTTGCGGAATTCCACCCAGCCGCCGCAGATACAGCCTTCATCCGTGGTGAGCTTGAAGATCGGGATGCCCGCCTGGCGCAGGATTTGGCTCAGTTTTTCGAAGTTCACCTCGAGCTCCTTGGGCGCCCCGATCTGCTCCTTTTCCATGATGTCCCGGATGCGGGTTCGTTCGGACGAGGGCATGAGGCTTCCCAAGCCGCCGCCGATGAAGGCCACGCCGCCGGGCTTGAGGATGCGTTTGATCTCGCGGAAAGCCTGGACCTTGTCCGTCCAGAACGGCAGGGAACCGCGGCTGACGACCAAGTCGGCGTAATCGTCCGGGAGCGGGATCTTGTGGATGTCGCCCAGGACGGTCTTGACCCGGTCCCGCAGGCCGGCCGCGGCGATGTTGCGGTCGGCGATAGCCAGGGCTTCGGGGTCGATGTCCAAGGCCCGGACTTGAAGATCCGTCGTCTTGGCCAGGGCGATGGCCCAATAGGCCGGGCCGCAGCCGGCGTCCACCGCGATGCCGGAGGTGATGCCGTAGTCCTGCTTCATCTGCTGGGCCAGGTAAGGGTAGATGGGGC
>JAQULS010000008.1:5600-40603 GCA_028749235.1 Acidobacteriota bacterium
GTCGAACTGGGCGGCCGTATACTTGGAGTTGGCCATCTTCGAGGCGGCGGCGGCAGGCGCGGCCGGCTTTTCCGGTTCCTTGGCGCAGGCGGCGGCCAGGAGTGCGACGGCGGCGGCCAGGGCGGCGATGCGGATCGCCCGGTGCGGGCAGCGGGATTTTCGAGTCATGGGTCCGTCCTTGCGGAGTCGCTTCGTGGCGCTCGCTTTAATATAGGCCCGAAAGGGGGCGGAAATCAATCAAATTCTTAGATAACCTATCGGAAAGGCCGCGCGGCCCTCTCCCCGCTTCGTTTCGGAACGGGGCGGGATCAGAACAGGAAGGCCAGCGAGGCGCCGGCTTCCAGGCCGCTCAGGTCGACGGTCACGCCGGCGTGTTCGGCCTTGACCATGGAGTAGCGCAACCGGGCCGTCAAGGCCACGGACGATTTCCGGCCGGGCCGCAGGCTGACTCCCGCCAGGATGTGGCTGCCCTTGGCGTAGTCGAGGGCCGTGCCGATGTCGTTCTTCTCGTAATAGACGTCGTAGTCGAGCCCCGCGCCGATGAACGGCTCGATCAGTCCCAGCGGGATCCGCCAGCGGAACCCGACCGAGAACGGGATCAGGACGAAGCTCGTCTCTTCCTTGGTGAACGTCAACTCGCCTTTTTTTTGAAAGTACTTGGCTTCCAGGTAGAAGTCGATGTTGAAGAATAGCGCCGCGGTGATGGCCAAGCCCTCGATGCCGCCGCCCTTGGCATAGACCTCGGTGAACAAGGGGTCGTTGATCGAGAAGTGGCCGTAGACGATTTCGAACGAGCCCTGCCGCTTGGCGTCGCGGGCCTCGTCCTGGCCGGCGCCCGCCGCCCATACGGACGGCGACACCAGCCCCAGGAAGAGGGCCAGCATCGCCGCCGCCGCGAGCGGGCGTTTGGTCATTCGCTTCAGAAATTATACTGCAGCGACAGGGTCGGCTGCACGTGCATCATGTTGAAGCTTTCCGTGAGGACGGCCGAGGCCGGGCTGAAGAGGAGGAGTTTGGTGTCCAGCGACAGGCTGAGATGCCGGCTCAACCGGTATTCCAGGCCCAGGATGGCGCCGATGTGAAACGCGGTCAAGGCATCCTCTTGGATGACCATGTCTTCTACGTTGAAGGAGACGTTTTCCGCCGCGAACGGGCTCACATCATTGAAACCGTAGTCCGAGACGGAGAACAGCTTGCCTACGGTCAAGCCGAGGACGGGACCCAACGAAAGCGAGAATTTGTCGGACTCCAGGAGCATGAATTCAGCGAAAAGCGAGAAGCGCATGAGGCTCGTGGCCAGGCCTTCGCTCGTGGTGATGTCCACCTCGCGGGAGGCATCGGCCAGGAAGGGATGGGGCAGGGATAAGGCCGCGCCGAATTCCGGTTTGACCTGCCAGTAGGAGATCTCCAGGCCGGCCTTGGTCCGCAGGCTGCCGAGCAGGAGGCGCTTGCCGATGGCGGCTTCGCCGGCGATCCCGGATTTCCAGGTATGGGTCTCGATCCCGCGGGCCGTCTCGCCGAAATAGGGGAATTCGGCTTCAGCGGTGTAGGACTTGAAGAATAAGGCCCAGCCGCCGCCGACGCGGACGAACATCCCGGTCCAGGACCCGGCGGGCCCGGACTCGGCCGGCGTCTCTTGCGTCGTTCTCTCTCGGACGGGGCGGACGCGCTCCGGCTCCTTGACGGCTTCGCCGCCGGCCGCGGGAGCGATCGTCTCTTCGCCCGCTTCCAGCCAGAAGTCGATTTTCAACCCGCCCGGGACTTCGGTCACGGTATAGGCGGGGGTCGTTTGGCCGAGGTCGAAGACGACGCGGGCCGTTTCCGGTTTGAACTGGCCGGTGCGGATGTCCAACACGCCGCCCTGCCCGACTTGGGCGTAGGGGGCGGGCTCGATGGCCGCGACTCCGTTCAGGTCGACGACCAGCCGCTTGGGGGACGTCAGGTACGACACCTCGCGGGTAAAGGCCCCCTCGATGGCGATGGTCACCACGAGCCGGGCGCCGTCCATTTGGGTTGTAATGCTCTTCAGCGTTCCCTGGCCCTGGGCCTGAATCGCGGGAGCAAACGCGAGCAACGCGGCCAGCAGGCAGCCGGCCGTGATCAGCGACGATTTCTTCATGCAATCCTCCGATGGCTGAGTTCGATCTATCTCCGTTCTCCGGATTAAAGCTCCAGAGTCGCAACGGCGGAACAAGGCCCCTCCACTCCGTCCGTCCGAACGGCGGCCACAACGTACTCGTAGACCGTGCCTTTTACGGCCGAGACGTCGAAATACGATTCGGCGTCCTCGATCACGGCCAGAGACTGGAACGCGGCCGCGCTTTCGCCCCGCTTCCGCCGGTAGATCTTGTAACTCAAGATCGTCCCGGCGATTTCGGTTTTATCGTTCGGCAGCCACGTTACCATATTTCCGGTCCGCCGGTAAAATAGAATTTTGTCCGTTGTCGCCTTGGCCCGTACGCTTTCCGGCGGGAAGGGCAAGGCCTCGACGGCGGCCGCCCAGGTCTTGGCCAGGACCTGGTACCCGGTTTCGTTGGGATGCTTGAGATCCTCGGACAGCAGAGCGCCCGGCCCCCCGGGGAGGTAGTCGTTGAAGACTTTATCCATGTCCGCCAGGGGAACGTTCATCTCGACGGCCAGCAGCCGGATGGCGGCATTGAGCGCGATGTGGATCTCCTGATAAGAGGAGATATACCATTTGGCGTCCCGCCGGGGCACGATTGTGGCCAGGACCGGCAGCAGACCGTAGTTCAGGCTTTGGGAGATCATGGAACGGAGATTGGCGATGCTGGTTGAGACCGGGCGAAGGAAGGTGACGTCGTTCGTCCCCTCCATGATCAGGATGTAGCGGGCCAGCCGGACCGCGATGACCGAGCCGATCCGCAGGTTGCCGCCGCTTGTTTCCTCGCCGCCGAGGCCCTCGTTGACGACCTCGGAAGGGCCGAGAACGGCGTCCAAAAGCGCGTCCAGGCGGGGGATATACCCCAACTCGGGAGCGTCCTCGTGGTTGATCGTGCCGTAGGTGATGCTGTCCCCGAAGCCGATGTACCGGTTTTCGCTGAGATTGGGATTAAAAATAGGCCCCCGAACGGCCGCGATCCCGCGCGGGGACTTGCCCGGGACAAACGTTTGGGCTGAGCCTTCCTGGAAAAAAGCTCCGATCAGGCAGACCATGGCCGGGAAAAAGAGGACAGAACGGCGTCCGGCATCGGTCCTTCTTTTCATGGTCGATCCCCGCCACTATAGCCGGAAAAGAGGCTTTTTTCAATCCGAACCGGTTGACAAGGGCGGTTTCCTTAGGGCATCATGTCCGCGAATCCACGAAGGAGCCGTGCATGAAAAGAGCCGTCGCCCTCATCGCCGCCATGATTTTCCTGGCGGGTATGCCTTTTGCCCAGACCATGAAAAACTCCACCAAGGTCGCCTCGGTGACGGGCGGAGTTCGCTGGGCGCAGTGTGCTTTTGGTCCGGAAGGCGTCCTCCACATTACCTTCGAGGAGGACACGAACCGGGGGCATCCGGTTTGGTATGTCTCCTATGATGGGACAACCGCCAGCACGCCCTTCAACGTGACCGACAACTTGGACATTCGGGGAGAGCGTCCGGGAATCGGGGTCGGACCCCGGGGCCAGGTCGCGGTCGCCTGGGGCGTTGACGTGGGCGACATCACTTACGTCCGGATCTATGATCCCAAGACCAAAACCTGGGGTTCCGTGGAAACCGTCGCTTCCGGATACGGATGGGACGAACCCCAGCCGGCCATCGACTCGAACGGCACGGTCCATGTCTTCTTCTCCAGCGATTCGGGGGGCCGTGCCTACTGCAGCTCCAAGATCAACGGCGTCTGGGAAGCCCCCGTCAAGCTGAGCGCCGGATACGGCAAGCAGGGCGGCGTCGCGGTCGGCCCGAACGCCAAGGCCTGGGCCGTCTGGCGGGAGAAGCAAGGCGACGGCAATTATAAGAATTACTATAACAGCCGGGACTCCGGCGGCAACTGGGGATCCCCGACGCTCGTTACGTCTTCCGGCGGAAGCACCTCCCACCCCTCCATCACGGTCGGCCCGGACAGCGTCGCCATCGCCGTCTGGGGCGATATCGATCCTGAGATGGAGAACGGAGCCGAGATCCGCCTTATGCGCCTGGGGACCGGTGAAACACGCCAAATCGCCATCACCAAGTACATGCAGCATTATCCCCGGGCCGCCGTCGATCCGAGCCTTTACATCCATGTCGCCTCCCAGATCGGCGGCGGTGATTTCGGCAACGGCGCCTTCTATACCCACAACGCGTCGGGTTCCTGGGCTGAGCCGCAGACGCTCGTCTGCTCCATGGACAAAGTCGTGGGCCTGTCGGCCGATCCATACGGCAACGTCGCGCTGTGCATGTCGGACATGACTTCGAGTGGGTCAGATATCCGCGTCTGGACTACCCAGACCATCGTGCCCCGCTACATCTACCCCCCCACCAACCTGGCCGCGACCGTCAAGACCAAGGGCCTGCGCAAGTCCCCCTCCATCACCTACAACCTGTCTTGGAACGCAAACTCCGCGAACACAGACGCCTGGGTCGCCGGCTACAATATCTACGTCAAGGAAGGCAGCGGCGCCTACAAGCTGCTGATGAGCGTCAGCAAATCGACGCTGAACGCCTCCTTCAGCTTCACCGACCTGTCCGTCAAGCGCAGCTTCGGCATCGTCACCGCGAATCCGGGCGGCGGCGAGAGCGAGATGGTTGAGTTCTGAATCGAGGAGCGCGTTTGAAGAGAAAATCGGGGAGCCTCGCGCCGGTCAGGGTGAGGGGGCTCCTTTTCGTCCTTGTGTTCATTTTAGCTACAACCGCTTTCGCCCAGACCAACATCTCCCAGTCGAGCTGGGCCTCCTGGTATCCGCGCGTGGCCATCGACGGCCAGGGCAACATCAACGTCGTGTGGGCCGAGATCTACGGCTCGGGCAACGGCGACCTCTTCTTCAGCCGGATGGACAAAGGCACCGGTGTCTGGAGCACGCCCGTCAACTTGAGCGAATCCGGCATGGTCTGGAGCGATACGCTGATGGTCTGTTCCGTCGCCGTGGACGATTCCGACAACGTCTATGTCCTGTGGTCGGCCCAGAGCGCGGTCATGCTGAGGGTCCGCTCCTCCTCGGGCGATTGGAGCGGCGTCACCCAGGTCGCTTCGGGAAGCGGGCTCGACGGGCCGCGGATCGCGGTGACGGGCGGCGGCGACATCTTCTGCGTCTGGTGGACGGGGGCCGGCACGGTCGTCACCCGGGCCCGGGTCGGCGGCGGTTGGGAGAGCGACGTGCAGGTCAGCGACGGCGGCCGGCGGTCGAAGTTCCCCGACATCGGCGTCGGTTCCGGGCAGGCTCTGGCCTGCTGGGTGGAAAAGAGCGGCGATATCTACCAGGCCGCCTACACGGTCCGCGGCACGGGCTCCGGCTCCGGCTGGAGCTCGAGCGCCCGCGTCTCGTCTTCCTCCTACTCGCAGCAGCATCCCGTCGTCGAGTACATAGACTCCACGCCGCATATCGTGATGACGCCCGTCACCGATCCCAACCGGATCGTCTGGCATTGCGCCTGGACGGGATCGGGATTCGGATCGCCGCGGGCCATCTCCGACGAGACCATGCTCCACTACCCCTCGCTGGCGGAGAGATCGGGCAAGCTCTGCGCGGTTTGGCAGGTCGGCTCCTACGGCGCGGGCCAGGCGGTTTACCAGAACATCTATTCGGGAGGCAGTTGGTCCGGGCAGAGCGCCATCTCCAACTCGTCCGGCTGCACGTTCTGCGATGCGGCCATCGACGCCTCGGGCTACTCCAACGTCGTCTGGGACGCCGGCGGGGAGATCTACTACGCCCTGGGCTCCACGGGCGGAGGGACGTCCGCGAACCGGGCTCCCGTCGCCGATTTTTCCTTTTCCCCGACGACGGGGATCGCGCCCTTGACGGTTTCCTTCGATGCCTCGGCCTCGACCGATCCCGACGGCACGATCGCCAGCTACTCCTGGGTCTTCGGCGACGGCTCCACGGGCAGCGGCCGCACCGTCAGCCATACTTATCAAAAACGCGGCAACTATTCCATCAAGCTGACCGTCATCGACAACCTGGGCAAGCCCGGCTCCACGGTCAAGACGATCCAGATCCTCGGCCTCTACGCCCCGCTCAACGTGGCTTGGGCGTCCTATTCCGACCAGAGCCTGTTCCAGTCGCGGACGGTCAACGAGGTGACTTGGGCCTACAACCCGGCCAACGACGACGTGGCGACCGTCACCCTGTACCGGGTCTACCGCAAGAATGTGGATGATGACGGCGCCTACGCGGTTCTGGGCGAGGTCGAGGGGACGGTTTTCTCTTACCGGGACACCAAGCCGGCCGCCGGCGTGACCTACCTGTACGCGGTCAGCTCGCTGGACGCGGCGGGGCACGAAAGCCCCTTGAGCTCGGACCAGGAGAATTCGGCCGACGCCGTCGACGCCCGGGATAGGACCGCGGTCATCCTGCGGATGCTCCGGCTCTGACCGGAATCAGATCCCGAACCGGAAGAGAAGCGAGCCCCCGATCTCCGTCCCCCCCAGGTTGACCGAGAAGTCCTCCATGTTTTTCGCCGCCGTGGACCAGCGGAAATACGCCTGCAGGACGATCCCGGTTAGGATCTCCAGGCTGGCGCCGCCTCCGACCCGGAAGCCGAAAGCGCTCCCCCGGCTGAAGATCCATTCGCTGTCCTCGGTGTAGAAGACCGGTCCGCCTCCCGCCTCCAGCCAGAACGACGCCGTTCCCGCGGCCAGGCCGGCCCGGATCAAGGCCGTAAGGGGAACGATGGTCATCCGGGCCGCGGTCGC
This sequence comes from Acidobacteriota bacterium, assembly GCA_028749235.1. Lineage (GTDB taxonomy): Bacteria > Acidobacteriota > Aminicenantia > Aminicenantales > UBA4085 > UBA4085. The sequence goes on from JAQULS010000008.1 coordinate 12,436, forward strand.
GGAAACCGTCGAGGCGCCGGTTCGGGCGAAGCGGCCGAGATCGAGGCCGGCGGCGAGAGAGAAGCTTCCCGCTCTGAAAAAATCGACGCCCGCCGTCAAGCCGATCGCTGTGCCGCCCGTCCCGTAGACTTCCTGGAAGACCAAGTCGGAGGACGCAAACCGCCCGGCGCGGATCCCGATCCAGGCCTCGGTCCGGGATTTCTCGATGATCTCTTCCTGCGCGGCCGCGAAGCCCGGGGCGAGAAGCAGGCAGGCCAACGCCGCGGCGGCGAACGGGCGGAGAAGGCGCGGCTTCATCGTATTCGACTCCGCCGGATTTATAGCACAGGATGCGCCCTGCCTCAACTGGATGGGGGGCGCGGGACCGGAAAAGAGGCGCGGGGATGGCCTCCGTCTCCCTCTTTGGCCTAGAATAGGCCCGTGCGCGCTTCCTCTTCGAATCCCTGGCGGCGCTTCGCCGTTTTCGCCGCCGTCATCATCCTTGTCGCGGCGGCCTTCTGGGCCGCCTCGCGGATGACGTCCCGCCGCCTCTCGTCCCGCGCGGCGGGGGGAACCCGGTCCCGGGCCGTCGACGTGTCCTCCTTCCGGCCGTCCTTCGAGTTCGGCGGCGGCATCGTCTTCCAATCCGACCTGGCCGGCGACAACGATATCTACCTGCTGACGGCGGCGGGATTGCGCCGCCTAACCGATGATCCGGCCTCGGACGAATTTCCGAAGTGGTCTCCCGACGGCCGCTCGGTCTCCTTCAGCTCGAACCGGACGGGGCGCTTCCAAATCTATGTCATGGCCGCCGACGGCTCCAGCCTCCGGCAGATCACCCGCTCCGAGGCCGACGCGATCGAACCGGGCTGGTTCCCGGACGGACGCCGGCTGGCCTTCACCGAGGAGCGCCGTCGCGGCATCGGCCGCTCTTTCGTCCTGAAGGAAATCGGCCTGGACGGCGGAGAGGCCCGGGTCCTGCTGCCGGATTTCGAGGGCTCGTCCGCTCTGCCCGAATTCTCCTCCTCCGCCCCGCTCCTGGCCTTCACAGGCAAGCGCCTGCGCGGCTGGGACGTTTATGCCGCCGACTTGACGACGAAGGCCGCGCGCCCCCTGACCGAGGGAGGGATGGCCTGCCGGCCGCATTTCTCGCCGGACGGCTCGAAGATCGCCTACACCTCCTCCGAGGCCGACGGCAAGGGGGATATCTGGATCATGAATCCCGACGGCAGCGGCCGCGAGCGGCTGACCGAGCGGCCCGACACCTACGACTATTTCGCCTCCTGGTCCCCGGACGGCCGGTCCGTCGTTTTCAGCTCCGGGACGGAGCACTACCCGACCCGGGGCGTCTGGTCGCTGTTCATCGTCCGCGTCGCCAGCCGCCGGGTTGTCCCGCTCTTTAAAAGCGGCGGCCGCGACGTCTTTCCCGACTGGCGCTGAATGCGGCGTTGACGGCTTTTCCCCGGTGTGATAAGTCTGAGCGGATTCGCCGGCCCGCCCGTTGCGGCCGGCCAAGGAGGGCGCATGATCCTGCCGCGTCGGAATTCCCCGGTCGTATGGTCCGCTCTCGCCGCCCTGGCCGCCGCTTCGATCTTCGCGGCCGCCTGCCGCACGGACGGCGCCTGGACGGATATCCGGCGCGATTTCGCCGAGCCGCCGGCCCGCTTCAAGCCGCGCCCGTTGTGGTTCTGGAATGCCGTGCCGGACAAGGCGGTAACGGCCGCCCTGATGGAGGGCGCCCGCGCGGCCGGCTACGACGGCTTCGGAATCGTGCCGTCGGCGAAGATGAAAGTCGCCTTCATGAGCCCGGACTATCTCGATCGTTACCGGGAAGCCGTGGATAAGGCCGCGGAGCTGGGCCTGACCATGTGCCTCTACGACGAGTTCTGGTTTCCCAGCGGCGGTGCGGGCGGGCTGATGGCCAAGACGTTCCCGGATTCGCTGTCCAAGCGGCTGGACCTGGCCGTCCTGCCGGTCGCCGGGCCGCGCCGCTTCGCCGCGGCCGTCCCCGCGGGCAAGCTGATGGCCGCCGTGGCCATGAACGAGACGACGCGGGAGCGGCGCGACGTCGCGGCCGGCATCAAGGACGGCCGCCTGCTCTGGGACGCGCCCGCCGGCCGCTGGACGGTCCTGTTTTTCGTCTGCGTCGCGGACGGCGCCCGCGGCCTGGTCGATTATCTCGATCCCGCCGCGGTCCGGGATTTCCTGTCCCTGACCTACGAAAAGTACTACGGGCGCCTGGGCTCCCATTTCGGCTCGACGATCGACAGCGCCTTCTACGACGAGCCGACCTTCCATTGGGTTCAGGGCGGGCGGGCTTGGACGCCGGCCTTCAACGAAAAGTTCCGGGCCGCGTTCGGCTACGACCCGAGCCTGCTCTACCCGGCTTTGTGGTTCGATATCGGGCCCGACACGGCCTCCGCCCGCAACGCCCTGTTCGGTTTCCGGGCGGAGCTCTTCGCCTCCGGCTTCGTCAAGACCCTGGCCGACTGGTGCCGGGCCCACGGCATCGTCCTGACCGGCCACGTCGACCAGGAGGAGATCGTCAATCCGGTCGGGCTGTGCGGCGACCTGATCAAGATCTTCCGCGACCAGCCCATCCCCGGCGTCGACGAGATCTTCGCTTACGGCCGCGGCTCCAAGGCCTTTAAAGTCGTCAGCTCCGCCGCCGTCAACTACGACCGTCGCAAGGTCATGACCGAAACCTACGGGGCCATGAAGGACATGCCGGTCGCGACTCTCTACCGCGAGGCCATGGACCAGTTTGCCAAGGGCATCAACGTCATGGTTCCGCACGCGGTTTGGACGAACCCGCTCGACATCGTCTTTCCGCCCGAGCTGTCCTCCAGGACGCAGCCCTACGCGGCGGAGCTGCCGGCCTACAACCGCTATGTCGGCCGCCTGCAGCGGATTCTCCAGCAGGGCGTGCCGGCGGCCGACGTCGCCGTGCTCTACCCGATCGCGGGTCTGCAGGCTGGATATTATTTCGGCCCCGGCACGCCCTACGAAGGCGGCGTCATCCCGCCCGAGGCGGACTATATGGACGTGGGGGAAAGGCTGTTTCTGGGATTAAAAAGAGACTATACCTTCCTCCATCCCGAAGTCCTGGCGGCCAAAGGCCGGGTCGAGGACGGCGTCCTGCGGCTCGTCCATCCCGACTGGTCGCAGGCCTACACGACCGTCATCGTCCCGGGCGCTTCGGCCGTCCGCGCCGACAATCTGCGGACGATCAAGGCCTTCTACGACCGGGGCGGCCGGGTGATCTTCACCACCCGGCTGCCCGGGCATTCGGCCGAACCCGGCCTGGACGGCGAAGTTAGAGTGCTCCTCGAAGCCATGCTCGGGCCGGACGGCAGGGGCGGCGGCAAGGGGCCGGGGAAGGCCGTCTTCCTGCCCGATCCGACCACCGAGGCGCTCGGCGCCGCCCTCGCGGATGAAGCCTCGGTCCCCGATATCGATTGGAAGACTCCGGCCGGGATCAAGGGCGGAAACCTGTCGTGCCTGCACAAGGTCATCGAAGGGCGGGACGTCTATTTCTTCGCCAACTCGAGCGACGACAAGGCGGACACGGCCGTCCGGCTACGGGGCCGCTTTAAGGCCGAGGCTTGGGACCCGCACAGCGGCCGGATCAAGAAGCTGAAAGTCGGCCGGACGAGCGACCGCGGCCGGGCGGTGACGGAATTCGAGCTGTCGCTTCCGCCGCTTCACTCGGTCTTCATCGTAACCCGGGCGAAGCAGCCCTGAGGCCGAAGGCCGGCCGCCGCGCGGCGGCGCCTCCTAGTTCATATTCTTGCGCAAGGCCCGCCCCAGGTACTCGCGCGGGATGCCCAGGATCTGGCGGCGCCACAGCCGGTCGCACTTGGAGCAGGTTTCCAGGTCGGCCACGTCCTTGGCCAGGATCTTCTCCCGCAGGCGTACCATCTTGTCGTTGTTCCAGATTTCGCGGATCGTCGCGTCCTTGACGTTGCCCAGGGTGTAGTAGCCGAAGAAATCCTGGGTGCAGGGCAGGACCGATCCGTCCCAGAAGATGATTAAGGCGTGCCAGAGGAAGGTGCAGGGAGAGTAGGAGGTCTTAGGGGGCGCCTGGCCGACGTCGCCGGCCCAATTGTGGAGTTCCTTGATATGGAGATGGTCGAGGGGCAGGCCCTTGAAGCGGGCCAGGAAGGCCTTCTGGGCCGCCGCGTCGTACTTCTTGAAGACTTCGGGGAAGCGGATGAGCTCGATGAGGGTGACGGGCTTCTTGGATCCCAGCTCCTTCTTGATCTCCAGAAAGCGGGTGATGTTCTTGACCGTCGTCTCGAAATCGGCGTTGACCCGGATGGACTCGTATGTTTCCTTGTCCATGCCGTCGAAGGAGAAGGCGAACTGGTCCAGCCCCGCTTCGATCAGCCGACGGGCCTTGTCCTCGTCGAGGAGCGTGCCGTTGGTGTGGAAGCGGGTGACGATGCCGGCCTCGTGGGCGTAGCGGACCATGTCGAAGAAGCGGGGGTGGAGGAGCGATTCGCCGCGGTGCAGAAGATGGACGTCGGAGACGAAGCCCTTGGCCTCGTCGATGATCTTCTTGAACAGCTCGAAGTCCATGAAGCCCTTCTGGGCCTTGGGGAGGTCCTTGTTGGGGCACATGACGCAGCGCAGGTTGCAGACGCTGGTCGGCTCGATCCACAGACGGACGGGCATGTAGTCGAGGCGCGTTTTCCGGCCCTTGTAGGCGAGGAAGATCCGCCTCAGCCGTTTGTAGTATTCCGCTCGGGTCATGAGGGGGCTATTGTAGCGGAAACGGCCGCCGGCGTTAATCTAAATAATCGGACGGATCGCCGATAAACCGGAGATGGGAATCTGCTCGGCACGGACGCGAGGATTGAGGCCGAGAGCGGCCAGGGCGGCGGCGATGCGGTCGTGGGGATAGCCGGCCGCGGCCAGGTTGTTGGCCAGGGTCTTCCTCCGCTGGGCGAAACAGACGTGGAGAAAGCGGCGGAAGCGGTCGTAATCGCCGACGTCGACGAACGGGGCCTCGCGCTTTTCGAGCTGAACGACGGCCGACTCGACCTTGGGCGGCGGGACGAACGACCCCGGCGAAACTTTGAACAGGATCTTCACCGCGAAATAGATTTGCAGCAAAATCCCCAGCGGCGCGTAATCCTTGCCTCCGGGCCCGGCCACGAACCGCTCGGCGACCTCTTTCTGAACCAGGAAGACGGCCTTGCGGACGATGTCGCGGCGCTCGAGCACGCGGTAGAGAATCGGCGTCGAGATGGAATAGGGCAGGTTCCCGGTGACGAGGTAGGGGCCGGGACCGGCGCCGTTGCTCTTCAGCAGGCCGGCCCAGTCCTGGTCGAGGATGTCGCCTTCAATGAGGATCAGCCCTTCGCGGGCCTTCGCCCGCAATTCCCCGGCCAAGGCCGGATCCTTTTCCACCGCCACGATCCGGGCACCGGCGGCCAGAAGCGGCAGGGTCAGCGCTCCCTTGCCGGAGCCGATTTCGAGGACGGTTTCTCCCGGAGAGGGGGAAGCGGCCGCGACGATCCTGTCGAGAATGCCCGGGCTGGCCAGAAAATGCTGGCCCAGGGCGTGCCGCCGCGATTTTTTCATCGAACGGGAGGGACGGTTTTTGGCGTGTAGCGCTTCTTGAACTTGAGGGCCATGAGCAGCGTTTCGAGAAGGGCCAGGAAGTCGAGCTTGGTTTGTCCCTTGGTCCGGTCGACGAAGACGATGGGAACCTCGACGACCGAGAATCCCAGCAGATCGACCTTGCGTAGGATCTCCAGGACGATCGATTGGCCGACCGAGATTAAATCGTCCAGGTCCACGGCCTCCAGAACCTCGCGGCGGTAAGCCCGGAAGCCGGACGAGACGTCGCGGATCGGGACTTTGTAGAGGCGGCGGATGAAGGAGCGGACGCAGAAGGTGATGAGGCGCCGATGCGGGCCGCGGTTCGCGTCCTTGCCGCCGGCGATGTACCGCGAACCCAGGGCCATGTCGTGCTTCGCCAGCGCGTCCAGCAGGCCGGGAATATATTTCGGTTGGTGGGAGAAGTCGCCGTCCATCTCGATAACGTCATCCGCGCCCAGGGCCAACGCGGCCTTGAAGCCGTCGATGCCGCCCGAACCGCGGCCGCGCCTCTTGCTCCGGATCAAAGCGTGGACGTTCGGATCGGTCCGGCCCATCTCCTCGACGATCCGGCCCGTGCCGTCGGGGGAGCTGTCGTCGGCGACGACGACATGAACGTCGTATGCGGGAAGGGGCAGGCCGCGGATGGCCCGGACCAAAGCGGCGATATTCTCCGCCTCGTTGTAGGTCGGGATCATCACCGCGACGAGCGGCTTGCGGTTCGCGGCTTCTTCGGTCATCGGAGTCGGCGCAGGGCCTGCAGAACTTCTTCCGGCTTGATCGAAGTCATGCACACGGGATCGGGGCATGTCTGTTTGTAGCAGGGCGCGCAGGCCGCCCCGGCGAAGAGCTTGGTCCCCCGGCCGTAGGTTTCGATCTCCTGCGGGCAGGTGGGCCCGAATAGGATGACCGTTTTCTTCTTGAGCGCCAGGGCCAGATGCATGGCCAGGGTGTCCGAGCAGACCACGGCGTCCATCCGGTCCAGGAAGCCGGCGAACTCGAGGAGCGAATTGTCCGCGCCCGTATCGAAGACGGGCACGCCCGCCTGGGCGGCCAGCCGTTTATTGAGGGCCCGCTCGCGCATCCCGCCGAGAAGAAAGACGTTGACCTTGAGCTCGCGCTTGAGGAGCCTGATGAGTTTCAGGAAATGGGCCTCGGGCCACTGCTTGGTCGTGAACTTGGCCCCGGCCCCCGTGTTCAAGCCGATGGAGGGGCGCCCCGCGGGAACCCGCTTGGCCTTGAAAAAAGCGGCCGCTTTGGCCTTGGCGGCATCCGGCAGGACGAAGATGTAATCGTCATCCCGGTAGTCCAGCTCGGCCGCCTCGAAGATCATCCGCTGGTAGGTTTTCCGGTTGATCTTGAACTTGAGCTCGTCGTCGACGCCCAGGCGCAGGGCATAGGCCGCGGCCGGCGTAAAGCCTTCGAGATTGCCGTGGGCGTTGAGGGTGAACCCGTATTTAAACGGGGCGCAAACGAGCGACGCCAGCCCGGTCAAGCCGGGGTCCTTGTCCAGGGAATAGACGGCGTCGAACCGCTGGGCCCGGAGGGCCAGGGCGGATTCGGCGCCGAAAGGCAGGACGCGGTCGACAAGCGGGATCGGCTTGAGCAGATCGACCGTCTCCTCGTCCACCACCCAGGTGATGAAGGCGCCGGGGTGCTTGCGGAGGATCCCGGTCAGGACCGGCGTCGTCCGCAGCACGTCGCCCTGGGCCCGGCACTTGATGACCAGGATCTTGGGCCCGAAGGGCTTGAACTCGGGGCAGCCGTCGCAGACGCGCTTGAACCGGCAGGGCTTTTCGCCCTTGAAATGAACGCAATCCGGCCGGACCAGGGTGGCGATTTTCATCTCGTATCTTATGCCACAACCGGCCGGATTATTCAACGAACGAGGAGGCGCGGCCGGCTAGTAAGGCGCGGGGGCGTAGAGGCGGCTGGCTTCGGGGATGATCAGCTCGTAGAACTCCAGCCGTATGTCCCGGTAGCGGATCCCCGTATCCCGCAGGCGGCGGATGAGCTGGTCGCGGCTCCGGCCGCTTCTTTCGCGGAGGCCGTGGACCCGGGGATAGGAAGGCCGGAAGAAGAGATAGGCTTTTTTCTCGTCGGGCAAGGCGTCCACCGCCCGGGTCATTTCGGATAGGGCGACGTCCATGATCACCGGCCCGATCGAATCGGTGACCTCGATCTTGCGGCCGGTCAGGAAATAGATGACGTGGGCGATGGTGAAGTCCGTGGCCAGGTATTTCACTCCGTTGTCCCGCAGGACGCCGACGATTTTTTCGTAGGAGGCGCGTTTGAACCGGGCGGTTTTGTAGAAGGTGAAGGTTGAGGGAAGTCCCAGCAGCAGCGAAAGGAGGACGACGCCTGCCGTGCCCGCCCGCGTCCAGCGGAGGGACCGGATGAGGGCATCGACCACCCAGTATGCGCTCAGGACCAGGAGCAGGGCCAGGTCGAGATTGTGCCGCGGCTCGACGAAGGGCATGGGATTCATCAGGATGAGCCGGGCGAATATGAACGCCAATTGGAGAAAGAAATAAAGCGGGATCCAGGGCAGACCTTGGCGCCTGTCCCGCCAGCCCCGCCGGAGCGCCCTGGCCGCCAGAAAAATTCCCGCCGCTAACAGGGCGGTGAAAAGGATCTCGCCGACGGTGTACAGAATGCCCAGTCCCGTCCGGACGGCTTCGGATTCCGGCTCGAACCGGAAAGAGGGGGAAATCGTGTGGGCGTACCGGAATTCGTAGCCGATCAGGTTGCGGAAAACGGCCACGAAATCCCGGACCGCTTGCCCCAGAATGGCCGGGATCCGGGCCGGGCGCAAAAGATCAGACAGCGGAAGATACTTGACGTGGAACCAGCTGCCCGTGGTCCGGGCGACGTGGACGAAGAACATCCGATAAATGGGAAGGAACGCCCCGACGGCGAGGCCGCCGGCCAGAACGGGCAAAAGCGAGGCTTTGGCCCGCTTGGAGATGCCGACGATGCCCGCGGCGGCCAGAAAAGGGAGGACGAAAAAGGCCGCCGCCTGGTTGATGTAAAGCGAGAAGGCCAGAAAGTAGAGCGACAGGAACAAGCGGGGCCGGTTCTTGAACTCGAAGTCGAAGAGGGCCGCCCCGATCAAAGCCGTCAGCAGCATCTCGAAGTAGGGGCCCGCGCGCAGGAACAGCGAGTAGTCGAAGAAGACCTCCAGGCAGGCGAAATGCCCGATCAGCAGGGCGGCCGAGGCGCGGCGGTCGAAGTAACGGCCGAACAGGGCGAAGAGCACGGCCAGGAAGACGAGGTAAAGGACGGTTTGAAAGATCGGGTAGACGAGGTAGTGCCTGCCCGTCACGTCCCAGAGAAAGGCGACCATGAGGTGCTTGATGACGCCGTTGTGGCCGATGGAGCCGAGGAGCACGGCGGGCGCCGTGTGGCTGTCCTGTATCTGCAGGGATTGGACGGCTTCCAGGGCGTTGTCCGTCATGAAGAGCAGGCCGTCCGACTGGAAAAAGAACGGCAGGCGGACGCCCACGACGAGAAGGAGAACAAGGAACGCCGCTTTATGGCGTCGGGCCAGGTCCCATCCGGCCCAGGCGACGAGACCCAGCTCGGCGAAAAAGAGAACCCGCAGGATCCCGTAGAGCGGCTTGCCTTGGGTGATGATGAAGACCTGGAACAGCAAACAGAACAGGAAGAAGCCGCCCAGGGCCGCGCGGGCGGCGATCGGTTTGGGGGCGGGAGAAGACGGCTCGTCTTGCGGCGAACGCGGTCCTGTCCGGGGCACGGCTTTCAGCTCCCGATATACCGGTCGTGCCAGAATTGGAAGATGACCAGCGGCCAGAGGAGCTGGCGGTGATTGTGGAGTCCGGCCATGTGCTCGTCCAGGACTTTCCGGACGAAGCCTTCGTCGAGATAGCCGTGCCGTTTCAGCCGGGCCGGCGACAGCGTGTCCATGACGAATTCGCGCAGCTCGTTGCGCAGCCACGGTCCCAGCGGGATGTCGAATCCGATTTTCTTCTTGGCCAGGATCTCGGCCGGCAGGCGCGAGGCCATGGCTTTCTTGAGGATGTGCTTGGACTCGAAGCCCTTGAGCTTGAGGCGGCTCGGGATGGTCGCGGCGAACTCGACGAAGGTGTAATCGAGAAAGGGAGTGCGGATCTCGAGCGAGTTGGCCATGCTCATGCGGTCGACCTTGACCAGGAGGTCGTCCTGAAGATAGAGCTTGAGGTCGAGGTAGGCGATGCGGTCCAGGGGATCGGCGGCCCGCGTTTGGGCGGCTTGATCCCGGATCGGACCGAATGGATCGGCCGCGACGCGGGCCTGGACGTCGGGTGATAGAAGATGCCGCTTGAGTCCGGGCGCATAGGCGCCCCACCACAGCGTGTTGGCGATCTCGGGCGGGTACTCGGCCCCGGAGGTGAATTTCTTGGCCTTGAACTCGAAACTCAGCCGCTTTTCGGAAGCGGGCAGATGCCGCACGGCCGGGGCGATGAGTCCGCGGCGCACGAAGCCGGGGACTTTGCGGTAAAGCCGGGCGACCTTGAAAGCCTTGTAGGTGTCGTAGCCGCCGAACAGCTCGTCCCCGCCGTCGCCGGCCAGGGCCACGGTGACGTGCCTTCGGGCCAGCTTGGAGATGACGTAGGTCGGGATGACCGAGGCGTCGGCCAGGGGCTCGTCCAGGTATTCCATCAGGGTCGGGACGAGTGCCGCGGCCTGGCGGGAATCGACGATAAACTCGGTGTGCTCCGTCCCGAATTTGTCGGCTACGATCCGGGCGTAGTCGAGCTCGTCGAAGGTCTTTTCCTTGAACCCGATCGAAAAAGTCTTGACCCGTCCGCCGGCCGTCTCGCTCATGAGGGCGGTGACGGCGCTGGAGTCGATGCCGCCGCTCAAAAAGACGCCCAGCGGGACGTCGCTCAGGAGGCGCATCCGAACCGATTCGCGAAGCCGGGCGGCGATCTCCTCGGCCCAGGCATCCTCGCTGCGGGGGGCCGGCGGAGCCTCGGCGTAGCGGACGTCCCAGTAGCGGCGGATCTCGCTCCGGCCGTCGCGCGCCACCAGAAGGTGGCCGGGCGGGATCTTCTTGATCGCGGCGAAGATCGAGTCGGGCGCGGGGACGAATTCATAGGTGAAGTAGCGCGAGAGGGACTCCAGGTCGATCGTCCGCGACACGCCGGCCCGCAGAAGCGATTTGATCTCGGAGCCGAAATAGAGCCGGCCGTCCTGCCAGGCGTAATGGAGCGGCTTGAGGCCCAGGCGGTCCCGGACCAGGATGAGCTTCCGGGTCCGGGTGTCCCAGAGGGCCACGGCGAACATGCCGTTGAGCCGTGTCGCGAAGGCCTCGCCCATCTCCTCGTACAGGTGGACGATGACCTCGGTGTCGGCGCGGGTGTAGAACTTGTGGCCGCGGGCTTCGAGCTCGGGCCGAAGCTCCGGAAAGTTGAAAATCTCGCCGTTGTAGACGACCCAAACCGTCCGGTCTTCGTTGTGGATGGGCTGGCGGCCGGTCGAGAGGTCGATGATGCTCAATCGGCGCATGCCCAGGGACACCGGCCCGTCGTTGTAATACCCGTCGTCGTCGGGTCCCCGATGGACGATGGCGTCGCACATGGCCCGGGTCAGGGCCCGGGCGTCCTCGGGCAGACCCAGGCTCCCGTAAAGGCCGCAGATGCCGCACATGGAGGCCATTGTAGCTTTTTTGCGGGCACTTCTCCATCCCGGAGGCGCCGAAATAAAGCGAAATTTCGGGCTGGCCAAATACGGCCGAATGGAGTTTGGGTCCGTTGATCGGATTTTCCCGGAGAAGGGAAATGCACCTGTTAATGACCGGGCAGCGGAATGACGATCTCGTAGTACTTCAGGTCCTCGATTCGAAACAGGATGCCGCGCTTGCGCAGATCCTCGATGATCCGGGCCCGAATGAGCGGTGTGCGGGCTCTCATGACCGCGGTCTGGGGATGAAGCGGCGTGTAGAGAAGATAGGCCTTTCTCTCCGGCGGCAGGGCGTCCACGGCCCGGGAGAGCTCGGGTAGAAAGTAGCGTACCGTCACCGGCCCGATCGAGTCCGAGGCCCGGATTGTCCGTCCGGAAAGGAAATACAGGCAATGGGCCAGGGTGAAATCCGTGGCCACGTCGGTGACGCCGCGGGCTTCCAGAACGGGGAGAATCCGGGCGTAGGAAATGGCCTTGAAGCGGGCGTTCTTGTGAAAGTAGGAAAGCTGCGGCGCCGCCAGGAGCATCAGCAGGAGAACGACCGCTGTCGCGCCCGCGCGGGACGGCGGCCGGAGCTTGAACAACGCATCCAGGACGAAAAAGCAGGCCCAGACGAGAAGGAGGGCCAGGTCCATGTTGTGCCGCGGCTCGGGGAACGGCCGGGGGATGAGCAGCAGCACGCGTCCGGCAAAACAGCCGGCCAGGAGGAGAAAAAACGGCTCGATCCAGGACGGCCCGGGGCCGCCTCCGCGCCCGGCGCGGATGGCCTTCCAGAGGCGTCGGACGGCCAGGATGATCGCCGCCGCCAGGACGACCGCCATGACCGCCGTCAGGACGCCGTGCAGGGTTGTGAGGCCATTTCGCAGCGAGGCCGTCTCCGGCCGGAAGGCGAATTGGGGCGAGACGTCTCGGGAGTAGCGGAACTCAAAGCCCAGGACGTTTTGAAAGATCGTCCGCAGGCTGCGCCACCAGGGCGCAAGAAGCTCCGGCCAGCGGTCGGGGCGAAGCTGGCCCAGGGATAGGGTCTTGATCTGGAACCAGGCTCCCGTATCAAGGGGCGGAGGATAAAAAAGCTTTTTGCCCGCGAGGAGGATGCCTCCGCCCAGGGCTCCCGACGCGAGAACGGGCAGAGAGTGCCACAGACCGCTCCGCCGGGCTCGGGTCAGAAGCACCGCGCCCGCGAACGGCAGGGCCAGGAACAGGCCGAAGGGATTGATCCCGGCCGCGAAGACCAGGAAATAGGCCGACAGGAAGATCCGACCCCGGTCGCGGAGATCGAAGTCGAAAAGGGCCATGCCCAGCAGGGCGAAGACCAGCATCTCGAGATAGGTGCCGCCCCGCAGGAGGAGGGAGAAGTCGAACAGCACTTCCAGAAAGGCGAAATGGGCGATGAGCAGGACGGCGACCGTTCTCCGGCCGAAGAAGCGCCGGCCGATATCGTAGATCAGGGCCAGGAAGACGAGATAGAAAAGCACCTGGACGAGGATAAAGCTCAAGTATCCGGGGCCGAGGACGTCCCAGACGAAGGCGACGAGAAGATGGCGGAAGACGCCGTGCTGGCTCACGGCCCCGAGCAGGTAGGGCGGCGGAATGTGGGTGTCTTGAATCTGCAGGGCCTGGATGGCCTCGACGGCGTTGTCGGAGTTGCCCATCAAGCCGCTGGGCATGACCAGGAAGGGCAGGCGCACTAGGAGAACGGCCAAAACGACGAAGACGAGGAGGCGATCGCGCTTCATCGCCGCCAGGGCCAGCCGGAGAAGCAGGGCCGCGTCCAGGAAGAAGAGGATTTCGAGTCCGGTATAGAGGGGGCGCCAGCGGGTCAAGGCCAGGACCTGATAGCCCAGCGTGAGAAGGAACAGGAGGAGCAGCGCGGTCCGCGGCGATTTCAGGGCGCGCGCCAACCCGCCGAGGCGAAGCGGGCCCTTTCTCTCGGGCCGCGGAGCGAGGCCGGGATCAACGGGGGGAAGCATCCTCGAATTTATAGCATTTTCCGGGGAATAATTGTACCCTTAGGGGCGGTCCGGCCAATGTCCAGAATCATCATCAACGCCGACGATTTCGGCTTGTGTGCCTGCGTCAACGAGGGCATCATCGAGGCCCATCGGAACGGCGCCCTCTCCAGCGCCACCCTCATGGCCAACATGCCCGGCTTCGACCAGGCCGTCGCCCTGTCCCGGGAGAATCCCCGCCTGGGCGTCGGCATCCATCTGAATCTCGTCCGCGGCCTGCCCCTGTCTCCCGCGGCGCGGGTGTCGACGCTTCTCGGCCCCGACGGACGCTTTCTGGGCAGCCCCGTCAAGCTCATGCGGCGGCTGGCGGCGGGCCGGGCGAGCCTGGCCGAGGTCGAGGTCGAGCTCCGGGCTCAGATCGAAAAGACCCTGGCCGCTGGTCTGCGCCCCAGTCACGTCGACAGCGAAAAGCATATGCACGCCTACCCGCCCGTGTTTCGGACCGCGGCCCGCCTGGCCGGGGAATACGGGATCGGGGGGATCCGCTTCATCCGCGAATTCCGCCTGTCCCGCCATGCCGCCCAAAGCGCCAAGGCCGTGCTGCTGACCCTGTGGAGCGCCCGGGCCCGAGCCGCCGTCCGGGAGGCCGGTCTGGTGATCACCGACCGGTTTTATGGTATATGTAATAGCGGCCGGATGACGGCGGCGGACTTGCGCCGCCTGATCGGGCGTTCGGGACGGGGTTCCGCGGAGATCATGATTCATCCGGGCTTTGTCCGGCCGGAGCTCTTTGCCCTGGAGGCCTTGACCGGTCCGTATTTCATCAACCGGTTCCGGGAAGGAGAGCTGCGGGCCGTGACCGATCCCTCGGTGCGGGCGCAATTTGTTCCCGGCGGGCCGGAATTGACCAGCTACCACGGACTGAGACAATGAGCAACGACTCGACGAAACCCAAGATCTCGATCATCGTCCCCTTCTTCAACGAGGAGGAAAACGTCGAGGAGATGTACGCCCGACTCAAGGAAGTCATGGGCCGGGTCGGCGAGCCGTACGAGCTGATCTTCGTCGACGACGGCAGCGCGGACCGCACGTATTCCCTGCTGAAGGAAATCTACCGGCGGGATGAGCGGGTGATCGTGCTCAAGCTCCGCCGCAACTTCGGCCAGACGCCGGCCTTGCAGGCGGGCTTCGACCGGGCCCGGGGCGAGATCATCGTTTCCATGGACGGCGACCTCCAGCACGACCCGGCCGAAATCCCCCAGTTCCTGGCCAAGATCGCCGAGGGCTACGACATCGTCAGCGGCTGGCGCAAGGACCGCAAGGACAACGCCCTGCTCCGCAAGCTCCCGTCCTGGGTGGCCAACCGGATGATGAAGAAGCTGGTCAAGGTCAAGATCCACGACTTCGGCACGACCTACAAGGCTTACCGCCGCGAGGTCGTCCAAACCATCCACCTGTACGGCGAGCTGCACCGCTTCATCCCGGCCCTGATCAGCCGGGAGGGATTCAAGATCACCGAGATTCCCATCTCCAACATCGTCCGCCAGCGGGGCAAGTCCAATTACGGCCTGTCGCGGGTGCGGCGGGTCTTTTTCGACCTGATGACCGTCAAGTTCCTGGTCAGCTTCCTCGATCGGCCGCTTCAGTTCTTCGGCCTGATCGGGCTGGCCATGGGCGGCACCGGATTCGGCATCGCCCTGGTCTTGACCATCGGCTATTATGCCGCTTCCTGGCCGATCAAGGAAAATATCGGCTGGCTGCTGCTGGCCGTTCTGCTCATGATCATCGGCTCCCTTTTCATCATGACCGGCCTCCTGGCCGAAGTCATCTCGCGCATCTACTACGTCACCCACGGTCAGAAGATCTACAACCTGGAGCGGGTCGACGCGCGGACCGAACCGGAGCCCGGCCTCGAACGATGAACCTCCCGGAAAGCCCGGACCGTTCCTCCGCCCTCCGGCGCGGCCGCCGGGCCGACCTTTGGGCCTGGGCCCTCCTGGCCGCCCTCGTCGCGGCCTGGATCGTCCTGATGCTCCGCAACCTGGGCTACCTGTCGATGTGGATGGACGAGGGCTTCCACGCCCTGGCCGTGGACGGCGTCCTGAAGCACGGCTATCCGCTCTATCCCTCGGGCCACATCTACTGGAAGGCGATTCTGTATGTCTATGTCCTGACCGGCCTGGCCAAGGTCTTCGGGGCGACGGCGCTGACATTCCGTGTCTTCTCCGTGCTCTGCGGGGCCGGGCTCATTACCCTGGCCTATTTCGTCGGCCGGCGGTTCTTCTCCCGGACGATCGGCTTCCTGGCGGCACTCATCCTGGCCTTCTCGGTCTGGGAAGTCGAGTACTCGCGGCTGGCCCTCTACTTCGTCCCTCTCCAGCTGGCCTACCTGGCCGGCCTCTACTTCTTTTACCAGGCCTTCATCGAGGACCGTCGCCGCTTTATTCCCTGGGTTTACGTCCTGTTCATTCTCATTCCCCAGGTTCACCAGCTCGGCATGGGCTTGATCTTCTGCTTCCCGGCCCTCCTCGTGGTGCGCGGCTGGAAGCGCTTCTGGAAGAAGGACCACATCGTCGCCTTCGGCGTCGTGACCCTGAGCTACTGCCTGGTCCAGGTCCACGAGTATTTCTTCTGGAAGGTCGGCTACGTCTACTACAAGGACGACGCCAGCCTGGGCGGCATGATCCGCTACTTCTTCTCCAGCTTCAACTTCACCTTCTTCAAGGAGCTGTTCGGGCTCTTCCCGCTGATGACCCTGGTCGTCCTGGGCGGGATCTTCCTCTATCTCGGCCGGCGCGCGGCGGCCGGCGGCGAAACGGGCGATCCCCGCGACCGGCCCTGGCTCTATCTCATCCTCTGCCTGCTCTTTCCCCTGATCTTCTGGGGCATTTTCCGGACCCGGGTCCAGCCCCGATACCTGGCCCAAGTCTATCCGGTGTTCGTCTTGCTTTTCCTGGTCGGATGGCAGCGGGCGTCGGCGGGGATCGCCGACCTCGTCCTGGCTCCGTTCGGGGCGGCCCGGCCGAAAGCCAAGGCCGTCGCGGCGGGCCTCGTCTTTCTGGCCGGAGCGGGCATCCTGACCGAGGGCGCCGGGCCGGGCCGCATGCTTTCGATCATCAACCGGCGCTACAACGATCGGATCACGTCCGAGCTGATCACCCGCTCCGGACGATTCGAACACTACGACAACAAGACGCCGGGCGAATACGTCCGCCGCTACTGGCGCGAGGGCGACATCGTCATCGCCACCCACATGATCTTTCAGCAGGTCTACGGCGGCCGGGTGGACTACTGGCTGTGGTCGGGCGGTCCCGGCACCTGGGACGCCTGGGAAAAGACGGCCGACGGCTGGCGCGAGTACTACGTCGGCGCCCGCTGGATCAGCGACCTGGCCGGTTTGAAAGGCGTCATCGAAGGCGATCCCAAGCGGCGCGTCTGGATCGTCGGCTCGCCGTCCATGCTCCGGCGGGACCATGTTTCCACCGACATCTCCGGCTACGTGCGGTCGCGGCCGGAAAACCTCGTCTTCCGGGGCAAGGACGGCCTCTCGGAGACCTATCTCTGGAACGACGCGGCCGGAGAGCTTACGGGTCAACCCCGGACCCTGGAAGGGGAATGGCTTCCCGCGCGATGGGGCTCCGTCGCCTACGGCGAAAACACCTCGCGGCAAGCCTGGCTGGCCTGGAAAGGCAATCGCCGCGATGAATTCGACGTCGTCCTCCCGGACAGCATCGAGCCGGTCCGGTATGACCTGAAGCTGCGGGCCAAGACGGGACCGGTCCCCGCCGGCGCCGAGGCGGTGGCCGTCGCCGTGCTCGATCCGCGGACCGGCGACACGCTGCGCACGCTCCGGGTTCCCGCGGCGAACGGGGCCTGGACCGATTATCACGCCTCGTTCCTGGCCCGGGAGAAGGGGGGCCTGAGGCTCCGCTTCTGGATCCCGGCCGGCGCGGAGCTCGACCTGGATTGGATCGATATCGTGGCGGCGGAGACGGTGCCGTGACGGAGCCGCGTTTTCCCGGCAGCACCCAGAAGGAGCTGCAGGCTTCCGGCCGCTCGGCCCGGGCCAAGTACCGGACGCTTTTTATCGGGCGCCGGGGACTGGGCCCCCTGCTGAAATACGAGCTTGTGAACCTCTTTGTCCTGCCCGTTCCCGGCGCGCTGGGGCTTGTCCTGCGGAAGATCTTCCTGCCGGGCCTCCTGGGCCGGGTCGGCCGCGGCGTCGTTTTCGGCCGCGCCATCACCCTGCGGCATCCCCACAAGATCCGGATCGGCGACAACGCCGTCATCGACGACGGGGCGGTGCTCGACGCCAAGGGCGAGGCCAATGAGGGCATCCGGATCGGGGCCGGGGCCCTCATCGGACGCAACACCGTGCTGAGCTGCAAGGAAGGCTCGATCGTCCTGGGCGAGAAATGCAACGTCTCGGCCAACTGCAGCCTGCTTTCCGAAACCTCCATCGAGATCGGGCGGGGCTGTTTCCTGGCCGGCGGCTGCTACCTCGTGGCCGGGGGAAATCATCCGGTCAAGGACGCCTCGCGGCCGATCATGGACCAGCCGTCCGAGGCCAAGGGCGGCATCCGGATCGGGGACGACGTCTGGCTGGGGGCCGGCGTCACGGTTCTCGACGGGGTGACGATCGGGCGGGGGACGATCGTGGGCGCGGGCGCGATCGTGGCCGCGTCGCTGCCGGAGTACGCCTACGTCGTCGCGGACCGGCGGCTGCGGATCTCCGACCGCCGCTCGCTCTAAATAGCGATCCCCCCATCTTCGGGGGACGGTCATGCGGCGCGGTATCCAGCCAACGGCGTAATCGCGAGGGCCCAGTCCTATTTCCGAAGACGCTGAACACTTGAATCTTATTGGTATCACCTCCCCAGCCCCTCCTTCAAGGAGGGTTTGGGAATGCGCCTTCGGCTGCATGGGCCGAGGGAACACGGCTCTTGCCACGCGCCGGAGGTTGTTTATAAAGGTTTGCGGGCCTTGTAGATGAAGTTCGACGAGGAATCGAAGCGGCCCGAGTGGGCCAGAGACTTCTCGATCACGTAGCCGCGCTCTTCCAGGAAGGTCTTGATCTCCTCCGGCGTGTAATAGTGCCGGATGGGGACGAAATACCAGTCCAGGATCAGCTCGGACAGCTTCTCGCCCTGCCGCGACTTCTCCCGCTTCTTGAAGATGAAGACGATGGGCGTGCCGAAGAAGGCCATGACCTTGGCTAGAAAGTTCCAGGACCAGCGCGGCGTCCGGATGAGCGTCTTGCGGATGATCTCGTGGATCCAGGTGACCTTGGTCTTCTTGTAGATGGCCAGGAAGATCGAGCCGCCGGGCTTGAGCGTCCGCATGAGCTCGGTGATGGCGGCCGGCGGATTGGTGGTGTGGTGAACGGTGCCCCAGGCCCAGACGATGTCGAAAAAGGCGTCGGGATAGGGCAGGTGGAGCATATCCTGTTTTTCGAAGCGGGCGTTCGTGAGGCCGAAGCGCTGCTTGAGGCTCTCGGCCGTACCCAACGAACCGGGGCTGATGTCGATGCCCGTGACCATGGCGGCCCCGTTTTTGGCGAAGATGGTGCTGAAGATCCCGGTGCCGCAGCCGGCGTCGAGGACGGTCCGCCCTTTCACTTCCTCGGGCGCATAGAAGAGGGCCCAATGCTTTTCGGAAGCTTCATATTCGGGGACGTATTCCGTCCAGACGACGTCGTAGAAACGGCCGACTTTTTCCTTGTTCATGGGAAATCCTTGAAAAAGAGGGGCTTAGTGTAACGGCTCGGGGCGGGGAAGTCAATCGATCGGCGGATCAGCGGCGGTCCGGGGCCGGGCTGGAATCCGGGAAAGCATCCGGAATCCCGCGGGGTTTTCCGACGTACAGAATCCAGGTCAACCCCGTCAGGAAAAGGGGATAATAGGTCCAGAAATATTCCGCCACGGGGCGCAAGCCCAGAGCCGAGATGCTGTCCGGCGTATCGAGGATGAGCAGCAGAAAGAGGAAAACGATTCCCTTGTCCCGAGCCCGCGTCCGCAACGCGACATAACCGGGGAGAAGAACGATCAGGTAGGAGTAGTCCTTCGTGCGGGGGCTGATGAGGCAGAAGACCAGGCAGGCGAGGAAGACCAGCATCCGATCGGCATCCGCGCCCCAAGCGGCCCGGCGACGCAGGTAGGCTCGGAGGCTGATCAGGACGATCGCGAGGGCCGCGGCCGCAAAAAGGATCTGGGCCAAGGCCGCGGGCAGCGGCCGGCCGATCACGCCGGCCATCCTGTCCAGGACCGTCTTGAGAAAGCTGACCAGGGACAGATTCCGATTCCCCCATTCGTTCGAACCGGGACCCGTGAGCGTATGCAGGAACGAGCGATAAAGGCCGGGATTGAGAAGATAGGAGAGGCCTTGGACGAGGAGAAACGATGCCCCGGCCGAGGCCGCCAGGAGGAATCGGCGGCGGGCCTTGGAAAAAAGAAGGAGAACCAGGAAAAAGAGAGGCAGGATTTTAAACAGGGAAACGAGAACGATAAGAAGGCTGAAGAGAATATACCGCTTCCGCAGAAAGAAGGCGAAGGCCGCCCAGAGACCGGCCTGCTCAAAAAGCGCGAAGTTGCCCGACAGGAAATCCGCCGTCAGGGCGTAGTGGAAGGCGAAGAACAGGAAAATGAAAAAGCCGGGATCCAGGGGGCCCAGGCGGAACTCTTTTTGCCACAGCAGGACCAAGCCGAGAAGCGTTAACAGCTTCAGGATCAGAACGAGCGTGTAGGCGTTCTTGAAGGAAAAAAGAGTGAATAGACGATAGAACCAGATCGAGGGGGGCGTATATATGTAGAATTGTTCGACGGGAGATCCGGCCATGTGCCGAAGGTACGGGGCATCGTAGAAATCCAAGCCTTCGGCCTGAACCCGGGCCGCGTAATAGTCTTTTTTAAAGTCCCACTGATAGACATTGCCGTATTTATGGATCGTCAGCAGGCTGGCGGCGAGATAGGCCGCGAAGGCCAGCGCCAGCAGCGCTTTGAAACCGTATTTATTAATAAAATTCCCCATCTCACTCTGGCCCGGCGAATGTATACCACGGAAATACGGTGATGGTCAAAATATCAAGCCCTGTCCAGCGGTTCTTTTGCGTCAGGCCGAAGCGCGGTGGCGGCGGTTTTTAAGGGAGGAACGGGAGCGCGGGCTTAGGGCGCATCCATAATACGGGCGTTGGCGTACGAGTCCTCGACGAGCATCCGGATGTGCTTGATGATGATCCCGCCGTCGACCTTGAACTTGGTCCGCTTGATGAACAGGCGGCCGTCGGGAAGGGTCTCGATATCGGCTTCGGCCCAGAGCTCCTTGACGTAGCGGGGATTCTTGGACGGCCGGACTTCGGCTCGCAGGATGCCGTAACGGACCGGGTCGATGGTGTAGATACCGTTCCAGAGCTTGCCGTCCGGAACCTTGGCCCGGGCTTCCAGGAGGATGTAGGGCGAGCCGCCGGCGGGTCGCAGGGCGAATTCGAACCCCGGGCGCTTGTCCGAGGCGAAGGGCAGGATCTCATCCAGGTCGAAGGAACCGGAGCGGCGGCCTTCCTTGGCCTTGCCCTCGCGGGCCGCTTCCTCGCGGCGCTTGCGCTCTTTTTCCTGGCGGGTCCGCTGTTCTTCGGCGTAGGCCCGGGTGATGTCGGAGTCCCGGCCGTCCTCGGTCACGATGGCCTTGAGGATCTCCTCCGCCCGGACGCCGTCGGCGACGCGGACGATTTTAGTCACCCGGGTGATCTTCTCGGGCCGGCCGTTCTTGTCGAGCTCGGTGATCACCGTGGTCGAATCGGCGGTCCACCCCCGGTAGGTGAAGCCGGCTTTAAGGCGCGCTTCGACGCCTTTGAGCAGGTCCGGCAGGCCGGGCCCGGCTTGGCCGGGCAGCAGCGGGGGAATGATCAAGGCGAGGAGGACGGCGGCCGCCCGGTTTATCCGGCGGCGGGGAGGTTGGATCAGGGGAGTCGTCATGGCCGAGCGCATATCCTATTCGAGACGATAGTCCCGCGCAAGACATTCAAGTGTGAGGCTTCTTGCCGGTCCGTTTTTGGGTCCGGCGATACGGCTTCGATCTAAGGCGGCTTTTCCTTGACGCTGCGCTCTTCCTTCCGATATATTCTTAGGGAGATATCTTGCTCTAAAAATCGCGATCGACGGAATACGATGAAAGTGCTCGTGACGGGCGGCTGTGGCTTTCTGGGGACGAACCTGTGCCTCTTCTATCGGGAACGGGGCGCGGATGTGGTGGCTTACGACAATCTGGCCAAGCATGAATTCAAGCGCAACCCCTATATGAAGCCGGAGGCTCGGACTTATAACCGGGAATTGCTGGAGCGACAGGGAGTCCGGGTCGTTGTGGAGGACATCCGGAGTCAAGAGGCCCTTCTCCGATATGCCGAGGATCGAGATTACATTTGCCATACGGCAGCCCAGCCGGCCATGACGATCTCTTGGGAGGATCCTGAGCTCGACTTCTCCACGAATACGCTGGGAACGTTCAACGTCCTGGAAACGGCCCGCAAGCTGGGAATCCCCGTCGCCGTCTGTTCCAGCATCCACACGTTCGGACCGGATAAAATCAATTCGGAGTTGAGGGAAGAGAAAACCCGGTATGCCCGCACGCCGGCCATGATTGCGGAGGAGGAACCTCTTCTTCAGGGGGTCATCACGCCGCTCCACGCCTCCAAGCGAAGCAACGAGATCTATGCCCAAAGCTATATCGATACGTTCAAACTCAAAGCCGCTTGCTTCCGATTGACGGGGATCTACGGACCGTATCAATTCGGCGGTGAGGATCATGGTTGGGTGGCCAATTTCGCGATCCGTGCCGTCATCGGTGAACCGCTGACGGTTTTCGGGACCGGCCGACAGTTGCGGGATATTCTTTTCGCCTCGGATGTCGCTGAAGCTTTCGACCGCTTCTATCAAAAGCCGATGCCGGGCATCTATGTCCTGGGCGGCGGCGAGCCGAATATGATTTCCCTTCTTGAATCCATCGACTTGATCGCCCGCCTCGTCGGAAAGCGGTTAGATACGCGATTCGAGAAGGAACGATTCGGAGACCTGAAGTATTTCGTCGGGGATTCAAGCCGCTTCCATCAGGCGACGGGGTGGTCCCCAAAGGTTCGCCCCGAGGAAGGCATAGGCCGCTTGATAGACTGGATAAAAGCCAATGAACGCCTCTTTTACAAAAAAGCCTGACGCTTTGAAAGCCCTCATCCTTGCGGGAGGGCGGGGGAAGAGACTCAACGCGGTCACGGAAGAAGAGAACAAGTGCATGATCGTCTTCCGAGGCCGTCCTCTGATTGAATACAGCCTGGAAAACGCCGTCAGATTGGGAGTCGAAGAGATTGTCGTTGTCGTCGGCCACTTAGCCGAACAGATTATCAACCAATATGGAATTTCCTATCAAGGAACCCGCATCCGGTACGTAATCCAAAGAGAGCAACTCGGGCTTGTCCACGCCATGGCCTGCGGCCAAAGCGCTGTCGGCGGAGCCGATTTCCTCCTTTTTTTGGGCGATGAATTCTTTATCCAGCCCGATCATGAGACGATGGTCAGGGCCTTTCGGGAGGACGGCATTTTCGCCGTTTGCGGCGTTATCGAGGCCCCCGATCTGAGCCTCATAAGCAAAACATACTCCATCCTGTTCGATGCCAACAGCCGGATGATTCTTCGGCTGATCGAAAAGCCTCGTAATCCTCTCAACCACTTTATGGGAACGGGAAATATCGTTTTCAAGAATCAGATTTTTGATTATATCGAAAAAACCCCCATCAATCCGCAACGAGGCGAACGGGAGCTTCCGGATTTCATCCAAGCCGCCATAGACGACGGCAAGAAGATCATTTTCTTCGAACTGGCTTCCAAGTACGTCAATATCAACACGGCCGAGGACATCACCATCTTAAACGAGCTTCAGCCGTCATGAATCGACCGAAGCGAACCGATGTCCTGGTCGTCATTCCTGCCTATAACGAAGAGCGGACTATCGGCGAGGTGATCCGTCGTACTCTGCCCTATGCCGATGTTTGCGTAGTCAACGATGCCAGTCGCGACGGCACCGAAGAAATCATCCGCTCTTTTCCCGAAGCGGCTTGCCTCACGCATGAACGAAACACCCATATACCGCGTTCTCTTTTGGATGGGATGAAGTTCGCTCTTGATAAGGGCTATGCCTATATCATCAGTATGGATGCGGGGCTCTCCCATAAGCCGGAGGATTTATCGCTATTTCTCGAGTACCCGGATTGTGATCTTGTCATCGGCGTCAGGACCCAAACATTCCATATCCCTCTCCTCCGGCGCTTCATAAGCCGGACGGCCACCGGACTCATGAACATGGCCTTGCGCCCCCCTTGGCGACGCGGGAGAATCCCTCGTCTTAACGATGCGACATCGGGTTTCAGGCGGTTTTCACGTCGTGCGGCCGAATTGCTTCTGGCCAGAGAGATGAAAGCTAAAGCGTTCGATTTTCATACCGAAGCCCTGGCCTTGATTTGCCGGAATGGATTCTCCCTGGGCGAAGTCCCTATTTCTTATGAGTTCTCGAACAGCTCCTTCAATGCCAAGGTCTTGAGGTCGAGCATCCGTATGTACTTCGACCTTCTCTGGACGGGCCGAAAATAAGGCCCGCGGCCGGCGGGAAGACCGGATCGACGAAGTCATCGCCTATGGGAAGGGGGTCAGGTCTTAAGATTCAAGATTTCTTTCGCCGAAATCCGTCAAAGCCGCCGATTCTTGTCGGGAGAAATCTTGAATCTTAAGACCTGACCCCGACCCCTTGACAAGCCCCGGCCGGCCGGGTATCATTCCCTACTGTTCCTAGTTATTCTATCGTATATATCAAGGAGCGGTCGACATGCCCACCTGGCTGACAGTCCTTCTCATCGTCGTCGGAGTTCTCGGTCTCGGTGTCGGCCTCCTGATCTGGATCTTCTTTCACCAGGGGGGTTGCTGCATCCGCAAGGCCGCGGCCAAGCTGACCCGCAAGGACTACGTCGCGCCCATCCTGAAGCAGGACTGACCGCCGTCTCTCCGGCTCCGCCGCGGGCGGGCCGAAGGCATGGATTTTCGTCCGTTTCCCGGGTAGAATGAAGCCCGTTCCGACAAGGAGTTGTCATGGATCCGATCAAGAATGAAGTGGCCGTCATGTTCTCGGGCGGCATCGATTCCCTACTGGCCTCCGTCCTGCTGGCCCAGGAGTACGACAAGGTCCACTTGGTCACCTTCGACAAGGGCTACCTGGAGTTCGGGGTCAAGAACAACCTGCCCAACGTCGACCGGCTGAAGGAAAAGTTCGGAGCCGACCGGATCACGCACCAGGTCATCGACATCAAGGACCTACACAGAGCCATTTCCGTCCGCTTCTTCTTCAAAGAGCGCAAGAAGTACAACAGCGAGATCCGCTGGTGCGTCGGCTGCCGCTTGAGCATGAACATCGGGGCCATGATCTTCGCCCTGGAGAACAACCTGGTCGGCTACGCCGACGGCTCCAACCGCGAGCAGATCCCCTCGGACGCGAACCTGACCGGCACGGCTGAAAACTACCCAAGCATCGTCAACGCCGGGAAGAAATTCGCCCAGAGCTATGCCGTCCATTTTCTGACCCCGACCTACGATTTCGGCGGCCGCGAGATGCGGCGCCAAAAGCTCGGCGAGATGGGCTTCGCCATCGACTACTTGAGCCAGGACCACAGCAAGACAATAAGCGGCATGATGACCAAGGAAGTCGTCAAGCGCAGCCAGCCGATGTGCTTCTCGGGCTGGTTGATGCACTGGAAGCGCAACCTTCTCGGCAAGCCGATCGATCAGAACGAGGACATGACCGTGGCTTACGTCCGCGGCAAGCAGGACAACG
Source organism: Acidobacteriota bacterium (assembly GCA_028749235.1). Lineage (GTDB taxonomy): Bacteria > Acidobacteriota > Aminicenantia > Aminicenantales > UBA4085 > UBA4085. Next base: position 37,512 of record JAQULS010000008.1, read on the forward strand.
TCGTCCGCGAGGTCGTGGCCAAGTATTTCGCCGACAAGGGGATGGATATCGAGGCCATCGTGAAAGCCCGCCAGGCCGATCCCCTCGGCCAGTTCAAGCCGATCTTCGTTTAATTCCCAGACACATACTTAATTCTCCAAGCTCTTGTAGAGACTAGGCTTAGACTCTGCTTGCGCGACTGATAGCGGAGATAGTCTTGTGTCTGAGAAAGAATTAAGTATGTGTCTGGGAATTAAAGCCAGCCGTTTTGGCGGCACCAGGCCACGGTGCGGGTGATGCCGTCCCGGAAGCCGATCTTGGGCGCATAGCCCAGGTCCGCCCGGGCCTTGTCGATCCGCAGCGGCTTGGGGTGAAGGAAGAACGCCAGTCGCGATGGATTGAGCGGCGCCTCGCGCCCCGCCAGCCCGAAGGCCTGGCCCATGGCCCAGGCCGCGGCCCGCGTCGGCCCCGTGGGAACCCGGAGCCGCGGCAGCTTTTTCCCGCAGGCGGCCGCGATCTCCCGGGCCATGTCCGCGACCGTCAAGATCTCGGGCCCGGCCAGGTGGTAGATCTCGCCCCTCCTGCCCTTGGCCGCGCAGAGGATCGTTCCTTCGACCAGATCATCCACGAAGATGGGCGCCTGCTTAGCCGCTCCCCGTCCCATGATCAGAAACCGCCCGGCCGCGATCGACCGGATCAGCTTGAATGATCTCCGGTCGCCGGGGCCGTAGACCCAGCCCGGCCGGATGACGACCACGTCCAGTTCCGAGCCGCCGATCTCCAGCGCGGCCCGCTCCCCGGCCAGCTTGCTGCGGTCGTAGGCGTCGCGCGGGTCGAGGGAATGGTCCTCGCCGGCCGGCTCGTTTTCCGCGACGTGGCCCAGGACGCCGGCCGAGCTGAAGTGGACGGCGCGTTTGACGCCCGCCCGCCGGGCGGCTTCCAGGACGTTACGCGTGCCGCCGGCGTTGATGGCCAGGAACTCATCTTCTCCGAGCCGCGAGGCGCCCAGCGCCGCGGCCAGGTGGAAGACGACGTCGACGCGCTCGACGGCCCGGGCCGAGAGGCCGGCATCCCTGATGTCGCCGCGGATGTACTCGAAGCCCGATCGGGCGGCGGGCTCGGGTCCCAAGTCCCAGCCCCGCACGGCCCAGCCTTCGGCGAGCAGACGGCCGGTGAGGCGCGAGCCCACGAAACCACCCGCACCCGTAACCAGCGCGCGCATGACGACTCCTCTCAACCTCGGCCCACGGCCTTGTTCAAGGCCCGAGTGATTTTCTCGAGATAGCGCGGATAGATCCATTCGGCGTCCGCCCGGCGCTTGGCCTCGGCCGCCCTCTCCCTCGCTTCGCTCGAAGCCAGGGCGAAATCCAGGCCGGCGGCGAATCCCCCCGGCTCGGCCGGAGCCAGGACGGCGATGTCGTCGCTCAGGACCTGGGTGTGGGTGTAGAGCCTCGTCGCGACCATGGGCTTGCCCGACTTGAGAAAAGAATAGATCTTGAGCGGAGTGTTGGTGCCCGAGACGCGCGGCGAAACCAGGACGTCGGCCGCGGCGAGGTAGCGCGGCACGTCCTGCGGCGGCACTTTCTCGACGAAGCGGATGCGCCCCCGCGCCCCCAGCCCCTCGGCCCGGCGGCCCTCCGCCTCATGCTCCGCCCGCGAGCCGCCGAGGATGAGCAGAACGGCCTTTTCCCGGACTCTGGCCATGGCTTCGACCAGCAGGGGAATGCCCTGGTAAGGCTCGAAGTTCCCGGCGTAAAAGATGATCTTCTCCCCGTTCGGGGCCGTCTCGCGGCGGATCGCCGAGACGGTCTCCGGATCCGTCGGGGCATCGGCGAAATCGTTGAAATCCATAAAGTTCTGCAGGAAGACGGCTTTTTCGCCGAAGCCCTTGCCGATGACGTAATCATGCAGATCCTTGCAGATCACGATGATCGAGCGCGATCTCTTGAGGACCTCGTCCTCGAGACCGGTGAAGATCCGCTTGAGCAGGGAGGAGCGGGAGAACTCGAAGTTTCCGAGCTGCTGCGGCAGGCTCGAATGCATGTCGTAGATGTGGGGCACGCCGAAGAGCGCGGCCAGCGGGACGCCGAAGAACGCCGCTTCCTCGTGGCTGAACACGACGTCGTACCGCCGGCGGAGGAGTCCCCCCACCGCCCGGGCCGCCAGCATCGCGTCCAGCGGGATCTTCGGCCAGGACGGACCGATCTTGATTGTCCGCAGGCCGAGCGCGTTGGGGACCCGCCGGATGCGCAGTCCGGGAAAGGCGACGTCCTTGCCCAGCGGGTAGGTGATGAGGTCGACGGAGTGTCCGAGGTCGGACAGAGCCTGCAGCCGGAAATAAACGCTGATCGGGGTCCCCCGCGGCTGAAAGAACGGCTCGGGGGCCAGCATCAGGACGTTCATCGGCCCGGCGTCCTAGGCTTCGTCCTCGCCCGCGCCCAGGACCTCGCGGGCGACGTAGATGCGCTTCTCCACGGCCTCGTGGTAGGTGCGGACCATGATCTCGCCCAGCAGGCCCATGGTGATGAACTGGAAGCCGATGACGATGAGAAGAATGGCCAAAAGCAGCAGCGGGCGGTTGGAAATGCTCTGCCGCAGGATAAGTCTCTCGTAGGACAGGATCAAGCCGAGCACAATGCCGCCGCCGCCGGAAACGAGTCCGAGCAGGCCGAACATCTGCAGGGGGCGGGTCGAATAGCTGAGCAGGAACTTGACGGTCAGCAGGTCCAGAAAGACCCGGATCGAGCGCGAGATGCCGTATTTGGACTGACCGTGGATGCGCGGCCGGAAGTTGACCGGAACCTCGGCGATTTTGACTCCGATGGCGGCCGCGATGGCCGGGATGAAGCGGTGCATCTCGCCGTACAGCCGGATGTTCTTGACGACCTCCCGGCGGTAGGCCTTCAGGGTGCAGCCGTAGTCGCGCAACTTGACCTTGGTGATTCGCGAGATGAGTACGTTGGCTATCAGGGAGGGCAGGCGGCGGCTGAGGAAGTGCTTCTTCCACCGGTCCTTGCGCCAGCCGCTGACCAGGTCGTAGCCTTCCTCGATCTTGGCCACCAGGGCGCCCATGTCGCTGGGGTCGTTTTCCAGGTCGGCGTCGATGGTGACGA
>JAQULS010000251.1 GCA_028749235.1 Acidobacteriota bacterium
CATTTGGACGCCCCGCCCCGAAAGCCGCGGCAGAAGGTAGCTCAACTGGGCCAGCTCGACCTGGAGCTTGCCCTCCGTTGAATGGGCCCGCCGGGCGAAGATGTCCAGGATGACCTGGGTCCGGTCGATGACCCGCACTTTCAGCTCCTTCTCCAGGTTTCGGCCCTGGCTGGGGCTCAAGCCGACGTCGAAGACGACCAGGTCGGCGCCCTTGTCCTCGACCAGCCAGCCGATCTCCTCGGACTTGCCCTCGCCGATATAGGTCTTGGGACTGATCGAGGGGCGGACCTGGAGGACGGAGGCCGCGACCTCGGCTCCGGCGGCCCGGACGAGCCCGGCCAGCTCTTCCAGCGAATCGGCGGCTTCGATCTTCTCCCTGGCGTTGCGGGCCAGGCTGACCAGAATGGCTTTTTCCATATTCACTCCAAGTTCGAGTCCAGGAAACGAACGATGCCCTCGCCGTCCTCCGCTCCGAACCAGCGGATCCCGTCCATGCGGCGGAACCAGGTCATCTGGCGCTTGGCGTAGCGGCGGGTGTCGACGGCGGTTCGGGAAGCCGCCTCCTCGATCGTCATTCCGCCCCGCAGGACGGCCAGGGCGTGACGGTAGCCGAGGGCTTTGAACGGAGGAGCGGAGTCGTCCAGGCCCGAAGCCTGCAGCCCCCGGACTTCATCCACCAAGCCGCGGGCGAACATGCGTGCGGTCCGTTCCTCGATCCGGCGGCAGAGATCGCCGCGTTCCCTCTCCAGCCCGATCCGGATCGTCCGGTAGCCCGGGACGAATCCCGTCGTGCGGCGGAAGTGTTCGGACAGGGCCGTCCCGGTCACCGCCCGGACCTCGAGGGCCCGCACGATGCGGATGCGGTCCCGGCGGCCGATCTTGGCCGCGTAGGCCGGATCGACCGCCTCCAGCCGGGCATAGAGGGCGTCCAGGCCGTCCCGCCTCGCCTCCTCCTCGAGCTCCGTGCGGACGGATTCGTCCCGTCCCGGCCCCGGGAACAGGCCGTCGAGCAGGGCCTTAACGTAGAGCCCCGTCCCCCCGGCCACGATGGGCAGGCGGCCGCGGGCCGTGATCTCGCCGATCGTCCGCGACGCCAGGACCGCGAAGTCGGCCGCCGTGAACTGCTCCCGGCCGTCCCGGATGTCGATCAGATGGTGGGGAACGCGGCGCCGCTCTTGCGGCCCGGGCTTGTCCGTGCCGATGTCGAAGCCGCAGTATACCTGCATCGAGTCGCAGCTGACGATCTCGCCGGTGAATCGCTCGGCCAGGAGGAGAGCCATGGCGGACTTGCCGGCCGCGGTCGGGCCGACCAGGATGACCAGGACGGGGCCTTCAGAGGATGATGCGGATGAAGGCATAGATGGCCAACGCGGTCAGAAGGATGAGGGCGGCCAGGATTTGGCGGCGGTTCATGGCGTGCCGACTTTTTCCAGGGCCTGGACCAGGGTGCTTTCGTGGCGGGAGCCGAGAGCCTTGCGGACCGCCAGGACCTCGGCCATCAGGATCTCCTCGTAGCCGTGGACCAGGGCTTTGCGCATGGCCTCGGGCAGGCCCGTCGCGCCGGGCCGGATGGCGGGATCGGCTTCGATCCGGCCGTCGGGAAGCAGGGCGGCTTTCTGGAAGAGCGGACCGAGCCCGGGCCGGGCCTCTTCGATCGACCGGGCCACGATGGTCCGGCCCAGCGGGCCGATTTCCTTGGTCACGAAGCGGTAGAGGAAGGCGCATTTCTCGTTCAGGGCCTCGATCGGCGAGCCTTGCGCCTCCGGCTCCGCCTCGCCCCGCGGCCGGCGGGGCTTGTCGTCGCCCGCCGTCGCGATCCCCAGGGCGAAGAAGGCGAACAGGATCCGGCGGGCATCCTGGCGGCCGATCTCGCAGGCCTCGTAGAATGCTTTCAGACAAGTCACGCAGCCGACGACCTGGAGGGCATAGCGCTCGTGCGGCTCCCAGGCGATCCGATTGAGGTGGGCGGGAGCGGTGACCCGTATGGGGGCCGTCTCCTCCGGGAGAAGATGGTCGATGACGGCGGGGCTTCGCATTTGGCGGACGCCCTGCAGAATGAGGTCTTGCGTGGGGAGCAAACCCAGCCGCTCCCGGACGGGAAGGGCCGCTTCGGGATCCAGGGCCCAGAGGCCGGATTCCCAATCGAACAGCGGGAAGAGGCGGCGGGCGAAGAACGATTCCAGAATGTTCCAGAGCGCTTGCGGCGAGACGAACCCCAGCTCGCCCAGGGCGCGAAACGGAGAGACACGGCCGGCCTTGGCCGTCTGGCCGCACTGCTTGGCCTGCTCGGCCGAGAGGACCCGCTTTTTAACAAGGGCGGCCAGGAAGTCCTTCTCGGACAGCCCTTCCCGTTCCACGACGATGTCGCCGTTTTCGAGGTAGATCGTTTTTTCGGCGCCGCCGTCGCGCAGGCGGAGACGGCCGCCGGAGCCCGTGCGCCAGAGATCGAAGAGCAGGCGGGCGAAAGGAGTCTCGAGAAGCGAACCTTCTCGCGGTACGGGCGCCGTCATGGCTCCATCTTACCCGAGCCGGGGTTCTTCCTCAAGCAGATGAAATCCCCCTATCGGTTCGGGGTTCGGCCTCCCATACCCTTCGCCGATCAATCAGCCGAAGAAGAGGCGCGTTTCCCAACTCGGCGGCCTATGCGGGAGTCCGACAGGCGAGTTATGGTAAAATGTTTGGCGCCATGAGCGAGCTCATCCCCCTGCTCGAGACGGCCCGCGGCATCGCCCTGGAAGCCGGCGCCCTGCTGCGGGAAAAGTATCACCGCCTGACCGAAGTCCG